>CP069393.1:690000-1035000 GCA_016887505.1 Clostridia bacterium
GATTGAGCTTGGTCAAACTGCCTCCGTTTGGCCAGAAGGAAACCCCAATAAACTTGTTCCTGCTGTAGTTGATAATATCGGTTCTAAGGTGGACGATGATACTGGAACGGTTGATGTTAGGCTTAAACTAGATCAATCAGATAATGCTTTCATCCAAGATCTAACAGTAAGAGCAGAAATTTTAGTAAAAAGTTTAGAAGAAGCAATTATTTTGCCTGCTGAATTTCTATATGACGATAATCCTAGTAGTGTACTGGTAGTAGAGGGGGACCAAACTGTTGTTCGTACAATTCGTATCGAACAGGTTGATTTAACCAACTATTTGGTCTTAGAAGGATTAGAATTGGGTGACGAAATTGTATTGCCCAATGAAAGCAATCGACTTAATTAGTGAGAGGAGCGTTATATGCGTTTCGAATTAAAAATGGCAACACGATTTTTACAAGCCAGTAAAGGACAGACTGTGTTCATATTGATGGGCATCGCAATCGGCGTTTCAGTGCAAATATTTCTTGGTACCTTAATTACAGGTCTTCAAGAAAATTTGATTGACGCTACGGTGGGAAACTCACCACATATTACTATTACAAATGAGAGTAGCCAACAATCTGAGTATGATTTATTGGATCGGAATGATAATGATTACCGCTCAGAGATTAGTTTTGAAAAGACTGACGAAAACCTTTTTGAATGGGAACGAATAGTCGATTACTTAGATAAGAAAGACAAATTGAGTGCTGTATCTCCAGTGCTAAATGCAAATGGTTCAATAATTAAAGGGAATTTACGATCACCATTAGTTGTTCGAGGAATTAAAAGTGAACGGGCAAATATGATTTATGACTTTGAATCGAGCATGAAGCAGGGAGACTATAGCCTAGAATCCAACAAAGCTCTTATTGGTGATGGCTTAGCAGAAAAATATGCTCTTTCTACTGGAGATAGTTTTACCCTTACTGTTGCAAATGGCAGAAATGAGAATTTCATTGTTGAAGGCATTTTCAGTTTGGGTCAAAAAGCAATCGATGAATCTTGGATGTTTGTGGATTTGGCTAGAGCTCAAAAGCTTGTAGATGATACTGGCTATATTAGTTCCATTGAAATTCAAGTTTTCGACGTTTTTGAAGCAGATACCATTGCCTCAGAACTCGATCAGCAAATGATTGATGTAGAATTGTCTAATTGGAAAGTGGAGAATAAAAGCCTGCTTAGCGCCTTGCAAAGCCAAAGCAGCTCATCTTATACCATACAATTCTTTGTCTTACTCGCTATAACCCTAGGAATAGCGAGTGTGCTTTCCGTCAGCGTGGTTCAAAAGCAACGGCAAATAGGTATCCTTAAGGCTATGGGAGCATCCGCTAAAAGTGCTCGGAATATATTTATATTGCAAGGTCTAATCCTAGGCCTAATAGGTTCTGCTCTAGGAGCTTTGATGGGTTATCTTCTTATACAAGGATTTCTCTATGGGACAGCTTTTGCAACTGGTGAACCGCTATTTCCGCTCACTATTCGTTTTGGCCAGACCATGATCATTCTAAGTATTACTACCATAGCCAGCTTGATTTCGGCCATTATTCCTGCAAATAAATCGTCCAGGCTTGATCCTGTTGATGTTATGAAAGGTTAGTTATGTCTGAATGTTTACTAAAAACTTGTGGTATAAAAAAAATATATGGTTCTTTAATTAAGACAGAAGTATTAAAAGGAATAGATTTTTCACTTGAAACAGGAGAATTTGCCAGTCTGATAGGTTATTCTGGCAGCGGGAAAACGACTTTCCTTAATATTTTGGGTGCATTGGATAAGCCTACTGAAGGAGAGGTCTTTTTCAAAAAACAGTCTTTAGCCACGATGGATGAAAAAGAATTGGCTTATTTTCGAAACTCTAATATAGGTTTTGTTTTTCAATTTCACCATCTTCTTCCCGATTTCTCTGTTCTTGAAAATGTTCTTATACCGACTTGGATTAGAAGTGGGGTAGCAGATAATACCAAAAAAGAACGGGCCATAGAGTTGTTGGAGCAAGTGGGCTTGAAAGATAGGATTAACAACAATGCCAACGATATTTCAGGCGGCCAGCAGCAAAGAGTCGCTATTGCACGTGCCCTCATTAACAACCCATCCTTGATTTTGGCAGACGAACCTACTGGAAATCTGGATACTGAGGCAACGGAACAAATTTATGAATTATTACGTAGTCTCAATGAAGAATTGAATACTACATTCTTAATCGTGACTCATAATGAGCATATCGCTGAAAAATCGGACCGCGTAATTGAAATCAGTGATGGTTTGATCACCAGAGATTATCAGACATCCGGTAAGACAAAAGCAGAGGTATGGGAGGAACTTGGTTCTTGTTCCTGCAAGTCATCAAAAGAATAGAGCCCGTATATGCCCTTTAAAAGCTTTTAATGGCACAAGGCATACAAAGAGTTGGGGAGGTAACGTTTAAAGCTTAAAACCGGCTTTATGGCTCTTTTATGGGCTAAATAGGATTAGATTAAATCAAATAGAGCAGATATGCGACGAGTGGTAAGTAAAATACCGATACCAAGCCGGCTATTGCTAACGCTAATCCAGAAATTGCACCTTCTGTTTCTCCAATTTCCAAAGCTTTTGATGTCCCTAAAACGTGTGAACTGGTTCCAATCGCGACACCTTTCGCAATTGGATTTTCAATACCACCCAACCTTAGTATGGTCTTAGCAAGTACAGTCCCAGATATACCACTTACCAATATAGATAAAACCGTAATGGGTACAATTGCACCCATAGAAGTAGAAACTTCAATCCCCATGGGGGTGGTTATGCATTTGGGTAATAGTGATACTATGGTTCTAAGGTCATACTTTAAAAGAAAAGTTAAGCCTACAAGGCTAATACTCGATACCAACACGCCACTCATAATACCTACAAGGATAGGTATTTTATTTTGCAAAAGATGAGGGAGGCGCCGATGAAGAGGAAGGGCCAATATTACTACCGAGGGTTTTAAAAAGAAGTTTATGGAGTCGGTTGCTGGCTTATAGAATGTATAGTCTATCCTAAATAGCAACATAATTAGTACAATTATAACGATGCTGAATATGTTAGGGGTCAAGATATCAATTTTATATCGGTTATAGAGTTTTTGACCAGTGATGTAAACTGCTATGGTAACCAAAATCCCAGCTAGAGCAATTAGGGCGGTAATGATATTGCTAGTGATCATCTTTATCACCTCGCATATCAATAAGTTTCTGCGTTGTTTTACCAGTTACCAGCATAACCAGAGCCATACTAAGGACCAGAATCAGAGTCATGCTTACCCAAATATCCTTAACAAGATCAGTATATGCTAGGATAGCTACACCGGAAGGAACAAAGAAAAAAGGGAGAACCTTCAGAAAAAGGTCACCAGCGGCTCTGATATTTTCTTCCTTAATGATTTTACTCTCAAGCAAAAACAAAAGTAATAGCATACCCAATATTGAGCCAGGTATGATTAGATTAAAGGTATTGGAAATCCATTCACCAATTTGCCATATAATCAGGATAAGTGCGAATTGTAAAGTAATTTTCATATCGAGATAAACCTTTCATAAGAACTTACAAAAGTTTACCATAGAGAGGTTTTGTTGAACATCCCTAATTAAAATTATAATTAAGTCCGATAATATATATTATGTAAACTTTTAATTGTAAAAAAGATGCATGCCGTATTGGCATGCCTTTGAAAGCCACTGTACACTCTATCGCGTGCGTGTCTTTGATTGTTTTTTTACTTGTTGCGTTTTCCCATTCTTAAAAGTGGGTTTACAACAACATTGGCGCAACAAAGTGCTACCATAATACTAATTCCAACTCCTGCTTCCATAATTAATTACTCCCTTCTATTTCAAACGTACTTGCTTAGTATACATACATATAGCTACTAAGCAAAGTTTTTTTTATGATTTTTTTCAATTTAACCGTACTCTTGCTACTATAAGTTAAAAAGTGCTCTTTTTAGAGCACTTTTATCTATTCAATTATTCCCCCACCCAATAATACATCATCATGATAAAATACAGCGGATTGACCTGGTGTAATAGCAGAAGCCATTGAATGGAGCTGCACCTTGTAGCGTCCTTCTTCTAAATATTGGATTGTACATGGTACCGCATTACTACGGTAGCGCACCTTAACCGTGGCCTCAATTGCCTCTTTGGGGGTATCAATAGCGCTAAAAACGGTATTTTTGATGTGAAATGAATCTGTTAAAAGATCCTCTTTAAACCCTACCGTAATCGTATTGTCATCACAATTTAGGCTAGTAACATAGGCTGGCACACCTAGAGCTATGCCAAGGCCCTTTCTTTGGCCTACAGTATAATATGGTAATCCGTTGTGCTCTCCAATAATATTTCCTTTTGTATCGATGAAAGAACCTTTATCAATGGTATGGTCTGTTCTGCTCCCAACAAAAGAACGATAGTCATCATCCGGAATAAAACAAATTTCCTGACTCTCCCCCTTCGCTTCTACATCAAACCCTAATTTTTCTGCAATGACTCTTACATCATCTTTATGGTAATCTCCTAGAGGAAATAGACAATACTCCAATTGTTCTCTGCTTAGTTGATACATGAAGTAGGATTGATCTTTTTTAGTATCTTTTCCCTTCACCAATACCGTTCTATCATACTCGGCTCTGTATTCTAAATTAACATAATGACCGGTTACGATTTTGTCATAGCCATTCTTTTTAGCAAAAGAAATCAATTCTCCAAACTTCAAAAATTTATTACAATTTACGCAAGGATTCGGTGTCCTGCCATGTAGGTATTCATCAATAAATGGCTCTATGACTTCTTTTTTAAAAATATCTCTTAAGTCTAACAGGTGAAAAGGAATATTTAGGAGTTCACAAACCCTCTGCGCATCCTGTCTTGAAGAATCATAGGCACTGCTAGCCTCTAGGTCTTCAGGCAAGAGACGCATCATAACGCCTCCTACATCATAGCCTTGTTGTTTGAGCAAGTAGGCTACTGATGAGCTGTCAATTCCACCGCTCATGGCAACCAATATTTTTTCTTTCATAATAATCAAACTCCACTTCTTCTAGCCAAGGGAGACATTTTTCGCAATCTTTCTACAATAATTGGAATCTCTTTGACCAAATAATGTACTTCTTCTTCTGTGTTATACCGGCCGACCGTAAAGCGGATAGAACTTTGAGCTTCAATGGGGGGTAATCCCATCGCAGTCAGCACATGTGAGGGCTCGCTTGATCCAGTAGTACAAGCTGAACCACTTGAGCATGCAATGCCTTTCAAGTTTAAAGACATCAAAAGAGACTCACCTTCTACAAATTTAAATGTTACGTTTACATGCCCCGGAATCTTACAAGCTTCGTTTCCATTAAAATAAATATCTGGAATGGATTCCTTTAGTCCCTTTTCTAAAAGATTTGCAAGTCTTTGCTTTTCGAGATTCTCATTTTCAAAGTCTTCTAAAATCAGTTGACAAGCTCTTGAAAAACCAACAATTCCTAACATATTCTCCGTTCCAGGACGTAGTCCATATTCTTGGTGTCCGCCTTGAATATAGGGATGCATAGGAATTCCCTGCTTTACATACATGGCTCCAATGCCTTTGGGGCCATAAATCTTATGTCCAGATATAGTCAAAAGATCAACATCCAGCTCTTTTACATCAATCCGAATTTTTCCTAAAGCTTGCACCGCATCGGTATGAAAGATAGCGCCTACAGTATGTGCATACGCTGCCATTTCTTTAATATTTTGTATGGTTCCCACCTCATTGTTCGCATACATAATGCTAACAAGAGCTGTGCTATTATTGACAGCAGCCTTAAACTGATCCAATGAAATACTTCCCTTTGAGTCCACAGGAAGATACTCTACATCATATCCTTGGCGTTCCAAATACTGAAAGGTATTTAAAACAGCCGGATGCTCAATTACACTCGTTACTAGATGTCTTTTTGAACCATCCATAGCCAATATGGAGCCCATTATGGCAAGATTATCCGCTTCTGTCCCTGACCCAGTAAAGAATAACTCTCCCTGATTGTCAATATCGCCAGGTACTGCATTGATCGTCCTGGCAACTTGTGCTCTTGCCTTTAGCAATTCCTTTCGGGCAGTTCTTCCCTCCTGATAAGGACTAGAAGGATTCCCATACGTCTTATTCATATATGCTATTAGTGTTTCTTTTACTTCAGGTGCCAATTGTGTAGTTGCGCTATTATCGAAATATATCATTGCTGCCTCCGTTACAACAAGTCGCTATCTTTGTATTTTGCCTCGACAATGAGGTCTTCCAAAGTATATGCATCTAAGGTTCTTTGTACTGAACGGTTTATTCTTTTCCAAAGTATTTTCGTGGGACAAATTTCAGCACGATTACATGGTTCTGATTCATTTGCAAGACATGTAACAACAGATAGGTCGCCTTCTAGGGCCTCGAGTATATCTTTAACTTTGATATCCTTAGGTTCCCGGTCTAAATAATACCCGCCCTGAATACCACGCTTACTCATGACCAATCCGCTCTTTTTGAGTTTTGAAAAAATCTGTTCTAAATATAGTTCAGATATTTCTTGTCTAGCAGCAATTTTTTTTAGTGAAACTGGCTTAACTTGACTAAAAATTGCCAAATCAACCATTGCTCGTAAACCGTATGTACCCTTTGTAGATATTCTCACAAATCAGCCCTCCACGTTAAAATTCGAAACACACTAACGTTTACATTTTTAATCCTAGCACCATAGTAGACTTTAGTCAATGTACTTAAGTTATTTTCATACTATTTCTCTATGTTTTCTCCAGCCCTTGTTATATAAGGGTTTATCCATCTTTTCTCTCTTTATAATATTTTTTTCCAATTAATGTATTGGGCATATACTCTTGATCTGTCTGATAATTATGTTCTGGTGGATAGATGTAAAGGTTTTCTTCTTGACTGTCTTTTTGAGGCTTAGGGTAATTATTATCTTGCAAATATGGAGGAACTTCCCCTATATCTGCACTTTCAATATCTTGTAATGCGTCTTTCAGGGCAACTTTGCAAGCATTGGATTTGGGCACCGTACTTAGATAAATGCAAGCTTCACTTAATGGATAGTAGGCTTCCGGTAGTCCTAAATTCTTCAAAGCATAATCAGCAGCAGTCGCAATGCTAAGTGCCTGAGGATCCATCAAACCAATATCTTCTGCAGCAAATATCATCATACGACGTGTTATATACCGTGGGTCTTCACCAGCCTTAAGCATCCTAAGCATATAGTGTAAAGCAGCATCCGGTTTCGAAGCACGCATACTCTTAATAAATGCTGAAACAATATCATAATGGTTGTCTCCAGCCTTATCATATGCAATCGCTCTTTTTTGGATCGATTCTTGAGCAACTTCTAAGGTTATGCGAATTACCCCTTCTGTATTAGGGGTCGTAGTTAAGACAGCCAATTCTAATGCATTCAGCGCCATCCTCGCGTCTCCATTAGGCATGGTTGTTAGATGATTCATCGCTTCTGGCGTGATTTCAACATCTAATTGTCCATATCCACGTTTTGTGTCGTGAACTGCTCCCATTAGAACCTGCTCTAACTCATCTGAAGATAGTGGATTTAATCGATATATAGTTGATCTTGAAAGCAAGGCTCTATTCACTTCGACATAGGGGTTTTCTGTTGTAGCTCCGATTAATACTACTAATCCTTCTTCAACGTGAGGTAAAAGAGCATCTTGTTGGCTCTTATTGAATCGATGGATTTCATCAATAAAGAGAATGCTCTTTTTGCTGTACATACCTAAGTTATCTTTAGCACCAGCTACAACCTCTTTGATATCTTTAACGCCTGAAGTAACTGCATTCAAGACTTGAAAATCAGCCTTGGTCTGTCTGGCAATCAGTCTTGCTAAGGCCGTTTTCCCCGTTCCTGGCGGTCCATACAGAATAATAGATGTCAACTGATCTGAATCAATGACGCGGCGCAGCATTTTACCTTCTGCCAATATATGCCTTTGTCCAATGTATTCATTGAAATTTCTAGGACTCATTCGCTTAGCCAGTGGTTCATTCTTCTTAATTTCATTTTTTCTAACTACATCAAAAATATCCATTGTCACCTCTTGTAATAAAAAAAGGTGGAATCGCCACCTTTAAATGATAAACTTCTTTGCCATGTTCAAAATTCGCTCCAAGGAATCGTATTCATCTGAATCCTCTCTTTTCATTAAGGTGTTCTCGATTTCCTGTTCAAACAGAATTAGTCCGACTCTACTTAGAAGCTCGCGAATTTCAGAAGTATTGCTTAGTACATCCGCACAACGATTCTCTTTAAAATCTTCTATGGTCTCTATCACGATACTAGTTTTTCTAGCAGATTCATCTAATAATATATCCAAGTCTTGTCTGATAACAGGAATAACGTTTTTCCCGTATTTGTAGTTGCGAATAAATGAGATCAGGCTTGCTTTTTGGTCTTCTAAGGAAGATTCATCTTCAGCACCCAAAACACAGGTATGCATGTGATTTTCCAAGACCAATAGTGAAGCCTTATCTAGTGCCGATTTTGCTGCAGATAATTGTATAAAAATATCTTTACAGGATTTTTCCGGCAACATTCGCTGAATACCCAGTATCTGACCTCTAATTTTTTTGAACCTTACGACAAGCGCTTTGCGTAATTCAGTATTATCTTCTGGCATTGGTCACACTTCCTTTTCCAATAAATCCTTAAGTACCTTGTTTGCCAACATCAACCCCGCAACAGAGGGAACTGTAGATATACTTCCGATTTCACCTAAAGCACGTTCCCTTATATCTAAACGGATTGGGGAGCTTGAGAACAATACGTTTACCCCTTTGTTAATGCCTCGCAACTTTAATTTACGTCGCACAGTCCTAGCAAGAGGACAAGTATGGGTTTTGGAGATATCTTCAATCAAAAACCGGGTGTTGTCAAGCTTGTTGCCAGTTCCCATGGATGATATGATGGGTGAATTACAATGAATGGCCTGTTCAATTAAATCAACCTTATCATCCACTGAATCAATAGCATCAACGATATAATCATAATTACCCAGATCTAAAGACAAGTCCGAATATCTTTTATCCAACGTATAAACAGTAGCTTCCGGGTTAATATCTGCTATACGTTCTGCAAGTACATCCACTTTTTTTCGTCCCAAAGTAGAATGATAAGCCATAATCTGTCTATTCAGATTGCTGATTTGTATCGTGTCGAAATCTACTAAAGTCAAAGTACCTATTCCTGCTCTAACCAATCCTTCCACAACGAAAGAACCAACACCACCAACTCCGACCACGAGCACATGACTATTTCTTAATTTTTCCATACCTGATGCGCCGATAAGTATTTCCGTTCTGTGATGTTGGCTTTCCATAATTTCCTCTTTCTACTTGTTTGGGATAGTTGTTTTAATGAACAGCTCCTGTAATTGCTTTTCTACCACTGGACTGGGAGCATTGACCATCAGGTCGGATGCACTTTGCGTTTTGGGGAAAGCGATTACGTCGCGGATGCTGTCTCTATTTCTCATAAGCATTATCATACGGTCTAATCCAAATGCTACTCCACCGTGTGGGGGCGCACCGTATTCAAAAGCATCAAGCATGAATCCAAACTTCTCTTGGGCTTCTTCGTGACTAAAGCCAATCAAATCAAAAATCTTCTGTTGCATATCTTTTTGGTGTATCCGGATGGAGCCACCACCTAATTCTATACCATTTAGAATTAAATCATACGCTTTTGCTCTAACCGCTAGGGGGTCGGTATCCAACAAGGACACATCTTCATCTTTAGGAGCAGTAAACATATGGTGAATCGCTACATACCTTGCACTTTCCTCATCATACTCAAATAAGGGGAAGTCTACTAACCAGCAGAAATTCAGCTCATCTTCATCCATCAAGCCAAGACGTCGTCCGAACTCTAATCTTAGAGCCCCAAGTGAAGCTGCTACGACACTAGGTGCATCGGCAACAAATAAGAGTAAATCTCCTTCTTTCGCGTCCATACGTTCTTTAATTCCAGCCATTTCTTCATCGCTTAAGAATTTCTTGATCGGTGATTTAATTCCCTCTGCACCATATGCAATCCAGGCGAGGCCCTTGGCACCGTAAGTAGATGTAATGTCCATCAAGGCATCAATATCCCTTCTGGAATAGGTAGCGCAGCCAGGTGCCTTAATTCCTTTGATTTGACCTCCACCCTTAATGACAGATGCAAATACCTTAAACTCAGATTCAGAAACAACATCACCAATATCCACCAATTCCATTCCAAAACGCAAGTCTGGTTTATCAGATCCATAGCGGTCCATCGCTTCTTTGTACGTAATTATGGGGAAACTTTTCGGTAACGTTTTTCCAAGTGTTTCCGAGAATATCCGTCCCATCATCTCTTCTATTAGCAACATGATATCTTCTTGTTTTACAAAAGACATTTCCATATCCAGTTGCGTAAATTCCGGCTGACGGTCGGCGCGTAAATCTTCATCTCGGAAACAACGGGCAATTTGAAAATATTTTTCCATTCCAGAAACCATCAGAATTTGTTTGAATATCTGTGGAGATTGAGGTAATGCAAAAAATTCACCAGGATTCACACGGCTAGGTACCAAGTAGTCTCTAGCTCCTTCTGGTGTACTTTTGGTCAACATTGGTGTTTCAATTTCGAGGAAACCTTTTTCATCTAAGAATTTTCTCATTTCCATCGTTACCTTGTGACGCAGTATCATGTTTTGCTGCATTTCAGGACGTCTAAGGTCTAAATAGCGGTATTTTAAGCGTATGTTCTCATCTACTTTCACATCGTCGGTAATCTCAAATACTGGCGTTTTCGCTTTATTTAGAACTTCAATTTCATCACAAATAACTTCAATCTCTCCAGTCGCCATTTTATCGTTTACGGCTTCTGGTGCTCTTGCTACCACTGTTCCTTTTACTGCTAATACATATTCTGTACGTATTGACTCAGCAACAGCAAGGGTTTCCTTAGAAAGTTCTTCATTGAATACGATTTGAACAATCCCACTTCGATCTCTCAAATCGACAAAAATCAAACCACCATGGTCTCTTCTCTTGTTTACCCAACCATTAAGAATAACCTGTTTAGTTTCAAGTTGCTTGTTTACATCACCACAATATACGTTTCTTTGCATGCTTTTCATTATGCTTCCTCCTTCAAGGTGTGAATCATTTCTTCAACACCAAGTCTTCTTTCTTCCTTTTTCTTCATATCTTTCAAGGGATAGATCATATTTTTCACTTCTTCATCTCCAACTGTTACAACATGACTAAATCCTTGTTTATTCGCATATTTGAATTGTGCTTTCAAGCTACGCCCCATCACTTCCATCTCAGCAGCTATCCCCTCTTTTCTGAGTGCTTGCATAAGTTGATACGCTGGGACTTTTTCTGCAATACTAACAGCAGCTATAAATACACTTTGGGATAAATCGTCAAGTATAGGTACTTCTTGGGCCTTCATAGACAATAAGGTTCTTTCAAGACCTACAGCAAAGCCGATACCTGGCATATCTGGGCCACCCACTTCCTCAACCAATGAGTCATAGCGTCCACCCCCTCCAATCGAGCTTTGGGCTCCTATATCAGAAACCATAATTTCAAAAGCAGTCTTGGTGTAATAGTCAAGCCCCCGGACTAAATTCTCGTCTAGAATGTATTGTATTTTTGAGGCATCTAATAATGACTTTAATTCTGCTAAATGATCCTCACATTCTTCGCAAAGACAGCTAGTAATGGTTGGGGCATTTTTAACAATAGCTTGACAAGTATCGCTTTTACAATCGAATATTCTCAAAGGATTGGTATCGAAGCGTTTCTTGCAGGTATCACACAATTCATCAAAGTGCGGTGTCAAATAATCCTTCAACGCTTGTTTGTGAACTGGACGGCATTTTTTGCATCCAACACTATTAATGTGCAACTCTAACTGCTTTAATCCCAATCTTTCAAAAAATTCCATACAAAGCGTAATTACTTCTGCATCGATGGCTGGATCTTTTGAACCTAGAGCTTCTACACCAAATTGATTAAACTGACGATAGCGACCCGCTTGTGGTCTTGAATAGCGAAACATAGGACCTTGATAGTAATATTTTGTTGGTTGTGCTTCTGCATAATCTCTATTTTCCACAAAAGCTCTAACAACAGAAGCTGTTCCTTCTGGTCTCAGTGTGATACTTCTTTTTCCTTTATCTTGGAATGTGTACATTTCCTTTTCCACGATATCCGAAGTCTCACCCACGCCTCTTTGAAAAAGCTCCGTGTTTTCAAACATAGGTGTTCTTATCTCATGGTACCCATATGTCTGACAAATTTCTCTCATGATATTTTCCATGTAATGCCAGAGTTTCATCTCGTCTGGCATGATATCATTAGTACCTTTTGGTCTAGTTATAGCCATAACTCATTCTCCCTTTTCTTTGCATATAAAAAGCTCCCGTCCGGCCAGGGACGAAAGCTTGTTCCGCGTTGCCACCCTGATTGGACGGAAAATCCGCCCCTCTCAAAAGTTCATTCGCTCCGGGGTGTCTTTATCCACAAGTTTCATCAGAAGCTCCCAGCCAAGGCTTCTTTCTCTTTGCATGTCTCTTGCTTTCTTGTCCCATCTACGCGACTATTTAATTACCTAATTCTATCGGAAATAGTATTCTCTTGTCAACTGAATTTCTAGAAGGGAAACCCGCAATCATCCATATGGTAGGTTTTCATCAGTTCCTTTATTTCCTTTTGTAGTTCAGCACCAATAGGAACTCCTTCTACCTTCCGTTTCAAGTAGGTTAAATGTTCTTTTTCGCCAGCCGTATAGATGCGTTCTGCTCCAGGTGCTACTGTCGAATTTCTTAGTTCCTTGACAATACGACCTGATATTTTCTTGAATTCTTTTTCTCCAATAAAGTGATCTGTATCGATGGCTATGAAAAAGTGTCCTAGTGGATAGGGAATTCTATTGCCTTCGCTATCAAAACCGGTAAGCATCTTCATAAAGCTTCCTCCGGCTAAAGCTGCAGATAAGATTTCAACTACAGCTGCGTAACCATACCCTTTGTAACCACCTGTATCTTCGCCACTACCGCCTAAAGCCAGTAACGCTGCCTCTCCATCGACTAGTGCTTTCAAGATTTGAGGGCTGTCCGTCATCTCGTTGCCTTGCCGGTCAATTACTAAGCCGTTCGGTGTATCCATATTATTTCGAGCATAATATTCTATCTTACCTCTTTGGGTGACAGAAGTAGCACAATCTAGAAAGAAGGGAAATTCTTCATCTGTCGGAATACCAAACGTTAAGGGGTTTGTTCCCATCATATTATCTACACCAAACGTTGGTGCAATCGAAGGTCTTGCATTGGTTCCCGTGATGCCAATCATATTTTCTTTTGTAGCCATCAAGGCATAATAACCAGCTATGCCATAATGGGTAGAATTTCTAACAGCACTCATACCCATGCCATATATTTTTGCTTTTTGAATTGCGGTTTCCATGGCATGTTTAGCTACAACGTGTCCCATACCATTGTGTCCATCAAATATGGCTGTAGTGGGTGATTCCTTTACCAATTCAATCTCTGTTATGGGATTCAGAATCCCTTGATTAATCCGGTCTATATAGATAGGTTTCAAGCGATTAATGCCATGAGAATCAATGCCCAGTTTGTCTGCTTGAATCAAGACGTCTGCAATAATTTCAGCATCTTTTTCAGGTACCCCTGCAGACTGCAAGGTTCTCTTCATAAATCTTTCCAATGTTTCGAAGTCAACATACTTCACATTATTCATTGCTTCCTCCCATCAACTCTTGAAAAAAAGGATTCACTTTCTTTTGCTCTCCAATGGTTGTATCGTAGTAACCGTGACCTGAATATATGATTGTTTCATCTGGCAAGGTTAAAATCTTATCTTTCAAGGTTTTCATTAATTGCTCTGAACTTCCACCCGTTAGGTCAGTTCGTCCCACTGAACCATTAAAGACAAGGTCACCCACGAATAATGCTTTCCCACGTTTTAAACTTATACTGCCTGGTGTATGGCCTGGCGTGTGAATAACAGTTAACTCTTCTGAGCCAAACTGAATTACATCACCCTCTTCAATGAATACATCTGCCGGAGGTCCATCCAAGGAATATCCTAAATATTCACTTAAATTTGTTGTTTGGTCAGTTAAGGATGGCGCATCAAGCTTATGTATCATAATATCCGCTCCATATTTTTCCTTAAAATATCCATTGTTATGCACATGATCAGCATGTCCATGTGTATCAATAATATGTAATAATGTAAGCCCTTCCTCTTCAATAAATACATCTGCTTCTTTTTGAGTATAACCAGGGTCAATCATAACTGCTTCTTTTGTTTCTTCGTCTCCTAGAATGTAGGTGCATGAAGCAATGCTTCCAGATGTAAATCTTTTGTAAATCATAGTATTCTCCATTAGAACTGTTTTTTTGTATCCAATAAAATTGTTACCGGTCCATCATTAAGCAGTGAAACTTGCATATTGCAGCGAAATTTCCCTGTCTCCACTGTTAAACCATATGTCGTTTCCAACTCTTTTTTCACAAGCAGGTATAAACTATTCGCCAGCTTGGGTTCAGCAGCTTTAGAAAAACTTGGCCTATTGCCTTTTCTAGCATCCCCTAAAAGAGTAAATTGGGAAATCAGCAAAACTTCACCCTTACCTTCCCCGATAGAATGGTTTAATTTTCCATTCTCATCAGGATAGATTCTTAATTTAGCGATTTTTTTAGCCATGAGTGATGAATCCTTCTCAGTATCATCGTCCTCAACACCCAATAGAACCACCATGCCCTTGTCAATACTGCCTACGATTTGACCTTCTACTTCCACTTTGCTATTTCTTGTTCTTTGTACGACTGCTCTCACTTTTTTTTCCTTCCGCCCAACCCTTTTTACGTGGCGTGACCCGTTTTACATTTATTACATCATTGATTTTCATGAGGCGCTGTATGATGAATTCCAAATGTCCTAAATCATTTATTAGAATTTTTACATCAATCTGTGCCATTAAATCTTTGGTAACTCTAGCATTAAAGGAATTTGTGGTTGTCTTGGCATCGTTTAATACCTTCATAACATCTAGAGCAAGTTGACTTCGGTTTATCCCGATAATTTCCAGCATTACTTGATATATGCTGTCTTGCTTGTTATCCCATGCAACTTCAATAATTCTCTCTGGCTCTGTCTTTTTCAAATACTTAAAGTTTGCACAATCCTGCCTGTGTACAGATATCCCAGCGCCGCGGCTGACGTATCCACCAATCGCATCATCCGGAATTGGATTACAACACCTCGAAATGCGGATTATGGTATCATCGATACCTTTTACTCGCACACCATTAGATGCCTTACCATACCCACCCCAAGGTTTAATGTTTTTTTCATAATAAGACAGGGTTTCTTTATTTTCTTTTTTTGCAATATCCTTCATTCGATTTACAACTTGGGTCGCTGTAAGTCCATTATCACCGATGGCGGCATACATATCAGCAAATGCATTCATTGAATAAATCTTAATCAATTGCTCCATGTAGCTATCACCAGCATATTTCATGTTCAGTCGTTCTTTGTTCATTTCACGCATCAACAAATCCCGACCTAGATCAATCTTCTGATCTCGGTTTAGCTTTTTAAAATAGTTCCGAATCTTATTCTTGGCTTGGGTAGTTGCTACAATTTTAAGCCAATCCATACTGGGTTTACCACTTCTTGAGGTCTTCACCTCAACGATATCACCTGTTTTAAGCTTATGGTCAAATTGAACCATTTTCCCATTTACCTTAGCCCCCACTGCCCGGTTGCCAATATCAGTATGAATCATATAAGCAAAATCAATGGGAGTTGAATCTTGTTTTAACTCAATTACATCACCTTTCGGCGTGAACACATAGACTCTATTAGAAAATATATCTGTTTTTAAGGTATCAATGAAATCTTTAGCATTTCCAGTATCCTTTTGTAAATCTATGATTGTATTTCGAAACCAGGAAAACTGCTTGTTAATATCCTCAGAACCCTTTCGTTTTCCCTCTTTATACTCCCAATGTGCTGCCACGCCAAATTCTGACGTTCTATGCATTTCCCATGTTCTTATTTGCACCTCAAACGGTTCTCCACCTGGTCCAATTACCGTTGTGTGGAGAGATTGATACATATTGGGTTTGGGCATAGCGATATAATCTTTAAATCTTCCAGGAATCGGTTTCCACAAAGTATGAATAACCCCTAGAACAGCATAGCAATCCTTTACATTATCCAAAATAATTCTGATTGCAATCAGATCATAAATTTCGCTAAGCTCTTTATTTTGTTTGGTCATCTTATTGTAGATACTGAAAAAATGCTTCGGTCTACCTTGGATATCGACCGAAATGTTCAACTCTTCAATTTCTTTTTTCAATATCTCGATAACGCTATTAATATATTCTTCTCTTTCCTTGCGTTTCATGGATATTGTCTGCACGAGCTTTCGATAGCTTTCTGGTTCTAAATGTTTTAGAGCCAAGTCTTCAAGCTCCCATTTAATTCTGAACACACCCAATCGATGGGCTAACGGTGCATAAATTTCTAAGGTTTCTTGCGAAGTTCTCTTTTGTTTCTCAATTGACATATATTTGAGTGTTCGCATATTATGCAGACGATCTGAAAGCTTAATCATGATGACCCGGATATCTTTGGCCATTGCAAGAAGCATCTTGCGCAAGTTCTCTACCTGATGCTCTTCCCGGTCCTTGTATTGGATCATCGAAAGTTTAGTAACTCCATCAACTAGAAGAGCAACTTCTTCGCCAAACTCTTTTTCCACTTCTTCTAATGAGATGACCGTGTCTTCAACAACATCATGCAATAATCCTGCTACAATTGAGGCTGTATCCATCTGAAAATTAGCAAGGATAAATGCTACATTCAAAGGATGTATTATATATTCCTCGCCAGATTTACGTTCCTGACCTTTATGAGCTTCAAATGCAGTATGATACGCTTTTTGAATTAGCGCACCATCTACATCAGGATTATACTCTTTTATTCGCTCGATTAACTTATCGACACTAAGATTTTCCTTTTCGTTCGTCATGTTACCAACCAGCTTTCGATAGTTACTATGGACTAGTTATCTAAAAATAATTCATAATCAAAAAAAGCCTGAACAATCAGGCTTTTAAGCTTCTACTCAATCGAAATTAAATAATAATACAAGGGTTGTCCCCCATAGTATATTTCAATCTCAGCCTCTTTGTGTGTTTCCTCAAGAATATTTGCCAAATGGTTGGCCTCTTCCTGGCTTACATCCTCACCATAGTACAGGGTAATAATTTCTTGATCATCCAATATCTTACCAATTAAATCAATCGTTGTTTCTTCTACATTTCCACCAGTAATTTGAATCTTTCCTTCAGAAAGCCCTAAGATTTCGCCTTCCATAATGTTGTGTCCATCTAGTTCCGTGTCTCGCACAGCATATGTCACTTCAGCGGAAACAACTTCCTTAAGAGCTTCTTTCATGGCAATCTCATTATCATCTATGGATACATCTGTATTAAAAGCAATCAATGAGGCCATTCCCTGAGCAAATGAGCGGCTAGGGATTACACGAATATCCACATCCTTAAGTAGATGTACTGATTGTTCTGCTGCCATGATTATATTTTTATTGTTTGGAAGAACAAAAACCGTTTTCGCATGGACTTCCTTGATTCCGGCCACAATATCCTCCGTAGAAGGATTCATGGTCTGTCCACCAGAAACTATATAATCCACGCCCATACTTCTAGCAATTTCTTTTAATCCATCGCCTGCAGCTACGCAAAGAAAACCATATTCTTTCATTTCCTTTGGTTTTTTCTGACGATCTTCAAATTGTTCTCGCATATTTTCAATTTTAATATCATGCAGACTGCCTAGGCCTACGGCATATTCAAGTATCTTACCAGGATCATCTGAATGCATATGAATCTTAGCCATCTCATCTTGGACTACAACAACCATTGAATCTCCATCTATCTTGCTTAATTCGTGGATAATTATGTTCCGCTGTAGGTTAATCCCTTTTATAAATAATTCTGTACAATAGGGATAAACGATATCTTCTTCTCTAAGATCACTATGGTCCTTAATTTCATTTTCTTCTACAGTCTCTATGGTATGGTCTATCTCAATACCTTGTAGATGAGCCTCGGCCCCTTGCAGTAAAACAAGTAGACCCATTCCACCCGCATCTACTACATTCGCCTGTTTCAAAGCAGGTAGCATATCCGGTGTTTTATCTAGGGTCTTAAAGCCTTCTTTAATCATGTAGCTGACCATTTCATCAATGTCAATATCCATGTCCTTGGCGGCTTCACCAGCCTCACCCAAAGACCTTATTACGGTCAGTATCGTTCCTTCAACGGGTTTTATAACCGCCTTATAGGCAATTTCCACTGCGTGTTGTGTTGCTTTTGCCAATAATTCTTTATCGACAATCGTTGCTTCCCCGATAATTGCGGAGAATCCACGAAATATTTGGGACAAAATTACACCTGAATTTCCTCTAGCACCCATCAATGCTCCCATTGACAAGGCCTTTGCAAATTCTTTATAATTTGGTTCATCGAGATTTTCTAACTCTTTCACAGCTGCCAAGACGGTTAAACTCATATTGGTACCAGTATCTCCATCAGGTACTGGAAACACATTGAGATTATTAATCATCTCTTTATTGGCTGCGAGGTTCTTTGCACCAGCAATAAACATTGCTTTTAATTGAGGTGCATCAAAGTAGTCTCTCATTTCGGCATGCACCTCCTAGTCTATAGTACGTACTCCTTGTACGATTACGTTTATTTTTTCTATTCCTACGCCTGTCAGCTTTTCAACCTTGTAGCGAACATTTTCTATGATGTTTTGGGCAACGACGCTAATCTTTGTGCCGTAGCTTACTAAAATATACAGGTCAATTGAAATCTTATCGTCTTTAGTCTTAACACTAATCCCTTTATTTAGAGATTCAGTTCCGATAAGCTGAAAGAGACTGTCCTGCAATGTCTGTGTAGCCATTCCCACAATACCGTAGCATTCAATAGTAGCTGCACCCGCAATGTCAGCGATGACATCTTTGGTTATGGTAATTGTACCATCTTTAGAGATAATTTTATTTGGCATATGACACTCCTTTCTCAAAGGATTATAACACGAATGACCTTAAATCTCAAACCAAAAATAGCCAATTGGGGGTTGCGTAAAGTTTGGTGTCCTGCTATAATCTAGAGGTATGCAAAGAGGGAAACTCAAGGCTAAAGGAGGAGCGGAGAATGGCAAAATGTGATGTATGTGGAAAAGGAACTGTTGCTGGTATAACAGCTTCCCACTCTAATATAAAAAATAAGAGAGTATGGCGCGCGAACATCCAAAAAGTTCGTGTCGACGTGGATGGTACAACTAAGAAACTTAATGTATGCACCCGTTGCCTACGATCAGGTAAAGTTAAAAGAGCAATCTAATGAGATGAGAAATGAAAAAAGACTTCGTGTGAAGTCTTTTTTTTATTTCCAATTAATTCTTTCAACTAGTATAAAAGTAGTCCTACTATTCCCGAACAAATAATAATCAAAGCTGGATTAAATCGTTCACTTGCAAAAATAATCAATGTAACGATAAATATCAAGAATCCCTTAAGGTCAACAATTGAAGTTGGAGTCAAAATGATGGCTGTTGATGCAATCAGCGCTATTGCTACAAGCTTGATGATTTCTAGGACATTCTCATAAGCATTATGACCTCGCACCTTTTGAAATACCATCGCCAATGTTAAACAAATCAAAAACGATGGCATCGTAACCCCTAATGTGGCAAACAAACTACCTGAAATTCCATGAACCTTGAATCCACTGTAGGTCGCTACATTTAGAGCAATGGGTCCCGGCGTCACCTGCGCAATGGCAATTGCATCTAAGAACTCGCCATGGGTAATCCAATGCATCTTCAATACAACCTCATTCTGAATTAAAGGAAGCATTGCAAGGCCTCCCCCAAAACTGAACAAACCAATCTTAAAAAAAGCAATAAATAATGTCAGCAATATCATTTTCTCGCCTCCCGAGCCACATACCAGGAGTAGCCAAATCCCGCACTCACACCGAATAGGATCAATATAATAGGATTGATTCTATAAAATAAAATCACTGAGAAAAATACCGCCAACAGAACTCCCTTTATTGCATTCCACTTCATTCTTTTGGCCATGGTAAAAGCAAAATAAAGAATCAAGGCTACAACTGCAGGACGTATTCCCATGAAAAACTGCATAACGATAGGATTTTCACCAATTTTATTGAAAAAATAGCTAATAACACTAATCACGATAAATGAAGGGGAGATACTTCCCAATACAGCGGCTATGGCTCCTTTCAATCCGTTGAGCCTGTAACCAATAAACGTTGCACAATTTACGGCTAGTGAACCTGGTAAGCCTTGTACTAGCGAAAGGTATTCTTGAAATTCGTCTTCTTCTATAAGGGACGTTTTTACGACAAAATGATTTCGCATAACTGGTAGGATTGCATAGCCACCACCTAATGTAAATAATGCTATTTTGAAAAACTGAAAAAACAATTGAATATTAAGCATAACTACTCCTTTCCACTCACTTTAGTAGAAAAGGATTTATATTACAAGAAAAAAAATCACATAAGTGATTTTTCTTCTTGTTGAATTACTATTCAGTACAACTCACTATGGTTATTATCCAAACCAAAAGTTATGATGTTGACCCTTTTCTATAGCATATCTACGATTTGTTTAGATTTTAAAACTTTACCACTTGAAACTACTTTTCCATCAATAACCAAGGCAGGCGTACTCATTACACCATATGCCATGATATCTTTCATATCTTCCACTTTGACAATTTCCGCTTCGATGCCTTTTGCCTCGACTGCTTCTATAGCAGCTTTATGAAGCTGTTTACATTTTTTACAACCGGTTCCTAAAATTTCAATTTTCATACGTTCCTCCATTTCTAATTTTAAAACCATATTAGCACTTTTTCTATCCTATCAAAAGGAAAGAAAAAGCATTGAACAAATATCCTATGATTATAATTCCTCCAGATACGATACCCACAAAAGTAAATAATAGTTTTCTTTTAATAACTTTACTAATCATGATAATGGATGGCAGTGATAAGGCTGTTACTGACATCATAAAGGCTAGCACAGTACCAACACTTACACCCTTCAAAAACAGCGCTTCTGCAATGGGAATCGTTCCAAAGATATCAGCATACATCGGAATACCGACTAAGGAAGCCAAAATCACAGCAAATGGATTATTGCTTCCAACTACATTTTCAATAATACTTTGAGGAATCCAGTTATGAATAGCAGCACCAATACCCACACCAATCAATACATATTTCCATACTTTAATGAAAATACTTTTGACCTGTTCTACTGAATATTCACGACGATCTTTATGGGTAAGTTCCTCTAGTGGTACATCAGAAATGCCACCCTCTTTTACATAATCCTCAATATATTTTTCCATGCCCAGTTTTTCAATGATTGTTCCACCAAGTACAGCTAGTATTACTCCTACCACCACATAGGCAATGGCAATTTTGAATCCAAAAAAGGAAGCCAGAACTAGCAAGGATGCTAAGTCTACAAAGGGTGAAGATATTAGGAAAGAAAACGTGGTGCCAATTGGCAAGCCTGCTGAGGTAAAACCAATGAATATGGGGATGCTAGAACAACTACAAAACGGGGTTATAGTACCCAATAACGCCCCCATAATATTCCCCTTAATACCTTTCATACCACCCAGAATAACCCTGGTTCTTTCTGGTGGAAAATAACTTTGTATATAGGATATTAAGAATATTAATACGCTAAGTAATATGAAGATCTTAATTACATCAAAGATAAAAAATTGCAAACTTTGTGCTACACGTGTTTGCATGTCCATGCCAACTACGTTGTCCAATAGATTGTATACTAGTTCAGACAGCCAATCCATCCGAAGTATTACACTGTTAAGCCAAGTAAATACACTACTCATTTTTCTGCCTCCTTGTTAACCTTATATTTTGCATTGATTCAAATAATGTTGTTTTAGATGTTGACGCGACCGCACCACTTCTAAAGACGGGTCATCGTGTTTCTTTTGTAGAATTTCCATAATCTGCATAAGGAATATATTATTATCATTTATACTATATTCAACAAACTGGTCTTTTCGGAGTGTTTTCACCAAGTCCGCGTCTCTAAGTTTTGCCAAATGCCTAGAAATTTTTGCCTGTGGTTCTTCTAATACTCCAGTAATTTGGCAAACACAAACCGGTCCATGATATAACAAGTCTAAGATATGTAATCTCGTCTCATCTCCTAGCAACTTAAATATCTCTTCCGTTTTATTAGGCATACTTTCCCTCCTCAATCTGTTTTAGGAGATCCAAAACCTTGTTTTTAATTTCATTTCTTGTATTCCTAAAAAAGTCAATATCTTTACCTACTGGATCATCAATCTGCCAATCTATACGGTATCTAGCCAATTTCATTGGACATTCCACACCACAGCCCATGGTCACCACAATATCTAAATCCGGTATATTTTCGAGTTTTTTCGGACGATACATAGAAATGTCTAGCCCAATTTCTTCCATAACCTTTACTGCTTTAGGATTTACTTGCATAGTGGGATGAGTGCCCGCACTATATACTTCTATATCAGTATTTTCTAAAGCATTGGTTAGACCTTCAGCCATTTGGCTCCTGCATGAATTACCAATACAGATATATCCTATCTTCATATTTCCTCCTTGTTTGTATATGCGCATATCCATATATAAGTATATATACTTTTTCACAAGTGTCAATAAAAAAAACACCCTTTCGGGTGTTTTTTAAGTTTATTTCGTTTCTTTTTTCAAAGCGTCTTTGCGAGATAATTTCAATCTTCCTTGCTTGTCATAGCCAATGGCCTTAACTAGCATCATATCTCCTTCTTTGCAGATATCCTCAACTTTTTCAACACGCTTATGATCCAACTGAGAAATATGTACTAACCCTTCTTTTCCATTCGCGCCATAAGCACCAGGAATTACTTCTACAAACGCACCAAAGTCCATGACTTTAACGACTTTTCCTTCGTAAATTTTTCCAGGTTCTACATCTGCGGTGATTGCATTTACGATGTCAATTGCTTTTTGTCCAGCAATCTGGTCGATTGCAGCAATATCTACTCTTCCATCGTCGGTAATGTTAATTTCAACACCAGTATCTTCCACAATTTTCTTAATAATCTTACCACCCGGTCCGATGACTTCTCTGATTTTATCTTTATCGATCCATAAGGTTGTAATCTTCGGTGCAAATGGCGAAAGCTCTTTATTCGGTTCCACGATAGCTTCTTCCATCTTCGATAGAATATGCATACGGCCTTTCAAAGCTGCATCCAATGCTTCCGTCAGGACTGCACGGTCAATACCGTCACATTTGATATCCATCTGCATCGCTGTTACACCTTCTCTGGTTCCCGTAACTTTAAAGTCCATATCTCCTAAGTGGTCTTCCATTCCTTGAATGTCTGTAAGGATAATTACCTCATCATCCTCTTTAATTAATCCCATGGCAATGCCAGACACACCTGCTGAGATAGGTACACCAGCACTCATTAAGCTCATACTAGAGCCACAAACACTACCCATCGAAGTAGAACCATTAGAGCTCAGAGCTTCAGATACCACACGAATTACGTATGGGAACTGGTCGTCTTGTGGTACAACAGGGAACAATGCTCTTTCAGCCAAGTTACCATGTCCAATTTCTCTTCTTCCAGGTCCACGCATAGGTCTAGTTTCCCCTACACTATAAGGTGGGAAGTTATAGTGGTGGATGTAGCGTTTAGTTACTTTCATGGTGTTCAGTCCATCAATCATCTGTTCTGAAGCGCCAGTACCTAAGGTTACTGCTGAAAGAATTTGCGTTTCACCACGAGTAAACAGCGCTGATCCATGCACACGTGGCAACAGGTTTACTTCACAATTAATTGGTCTAACCTGGTCAAGTGCTCTGCCATCTACGCGTACTTTTTCTTTTACCATCATCTGTCTAATGGTTTTCTTTTCTACTTCTCCATAAATATCTGAAAACCACTTCATGTATTCAGGATGTTCTTCAAGTTCCGCGTCTTTTCCTTCGAAAAATGAAGCTTTCACAGAATCTTTGCAACTACTAAATAGCAAGTCCCGTTCCATTTTTCCTACTTTTTCATCTTTTGCTTTATGCACTACGTCGTACACTGGTCCACCGATAAAATCGACTACAGCCTTTTTAAAATCAGGATCAATTTCTTCAGGTTCGTAGACATACTTCTCTTTCGCTAGTCCTAATGCCAAAGCTTCTTCTCTGAACTTTTCTATAAAACGTACAATTTTTTTAATTTCTTCGTGAGCCAGTAAAATTGCTTCCAAGACTTTTTTCTCTGGAACCATTTTAGCGCCGGCTTCTACCATCATAACAGCATCAAAAGTTCCTGCTACCGTAAGGTTTAACAGGCTTTCTTCGTGTTGTTCCATCGTAGGGTTGAAAATATATTCATCGTCAATCAATCCCACACGCACCGCTGCTATCGGTCCTAAAAAAGGAGCATTCGATATATGAAGAGCTGCCGATGAGCCAATCATACCAACAATATCACACTCATTGTCCTCGTCATTAGACAAGATTGTATTAACGATTTGGATATCATTGCGGAAACCTTTTGGAAATAATGGTCTAATCGGACGGTCTGTAAGACGCGAAGCCAAAATGCCCTTTTCACCAGGACGTCCCTCACGCTTGATAAAACCACCAGGAATCTTACCAGCAGAATACATTTTTTCTTCAAAATCTACCGTCAATGGGAAAAAATCCATTCCCGGACGTGGTTGCTTCGCCATAGTAGCAGTGGAAAGCACCATGGTATCTCCGTAACGAGCAACTACAGCACCACTAGCCATTTGAGCCATTTTCCCAGTTTCTAGGGAAAATTCTCTACCTGCAATCTCCATCGATTTTTTTAAAACTTTTTTCAAATTGTCCTCCTTTGACTGAGCCATCCCAGTCCCTATATTGTAAACTTTTTATCCTTTACCTTACTAGTATAATTGTCCTGCCATTAAAAGACAAGCAAAAATAAAAGACAGGCAATCACCTGTCTTTTTTGTATGCAAAGATTATTTCTCTAGCGTCTGATTCCCAGACTTTGGATAACTGCTCTGTAACGCTCGAAATCGTTTTCCCGCAAGTAGCGCAGGAGTCTTTTACGTTTTCCGACCAACTTGAGAAGACCTCTTCTGGTATGGTGGTCTTTCTTGTGGACTTGAACGTGTTCAGTCAAGTGATGGATGCGATTGGTCAAAAGTGCAATCTGTACTTCTGAAGAACCGGTATCATTTTCACTTTGTCTAAACTCTTCGATAATGTCTTTCTTTTCTTTCAATGCCATGATTTTTCCTCCTAACTTTATTTAATCGCCTTTAGCTTCGTAGAACGTTGAGGACTCGTTGAACCAAGCAAAAGGTTCTTACCCGAATAATATTATCGCAAATTTATACTTTTGACAAGCATTAATATAGAGAATCAGGGAACTTAGCAATATTTTTGCTTTCACTCATCATTCTCTGACGCGTAAGTTCTTCATCTTCTTGTAACTGATGTCTTAACTCTTCTAGTGTATCAAATTTAACTTCATCGCGAATACGCTCTGTAAATGAAATCTGAATGGTTTTATCATATAAGTCTCCGGAATAGTCCAGTAAGTGTGCCTCAATATTGGTTTCAAAATTATCACCAATTGTCGGCCTTTTCCCTACGTTGATCAGCGCTCTATGAATAGCATCTTTTTCTTTGACATACCCCATATATACCCCAACTTTGGGAACCAGTAGCTTTTCATTTAGATTGATGTTGGCCGTAGGAAACCCTATGCTCCGCCCGATACAGTTGCCTTTCACTACAGTTCCCTCGATAAACGGAAAGTATCCCAGCAAGGTCCCAGCCAAGGCAACATTTCCTTCATTAATCATGTCGCGAATTGCGGTAGAGCTAACACTCATTTCCTGGGTTCGAATCTCTTTTTGGATATATAATTCATAACCAAATTTTTCTTTCAAGGCATCCAGCAAATAAACATTCCCCATCTGTTTGTCACCAAAATGGTAGTTGTAACCTACACAGATATACTTTGCATTAAACTTTTCCAAAAGAATTTCTTTAATAAACACTTCTGGCTCCATCGTGGCTGTCGTAATGTTGAACGGTAGGACGATAAGATAATCCACTCCCATGCTTTCTAAAATTGCATCTTTTAGATGATGTGGAAGAATCTGTTCTGGTCCTCTTCCAAAAAAGAATTCCTTAGGGTGAGGAGAAAATGTGAGAACTGCAGTTGCGAGTCCTTTTTTCTTACCAACTTCCAAAGCATGTTCAATCAGCTTTCGATGTGCAATATGTAATCCGTCAAAATTTCCAAGTGAAATGCAAATAGGCTCTTCAATCATAGTCATGCTTTTAATGAGTTTCAAGCTATAAACACCTTCTTCATCCTGATAGTAAAGCTTTCGCCTTCTTTTATGCAAACTGCTACGCCAAGTAACGTACCGTCAGGTAAATAAATCATTAGCGGTTCATCACACTCAACTTCATCCATTTTATGGATTCCCATATCTTTCAATGAAAGGCTATTTCCATGTTTAGCACGCTCCACAGCTTTATCGTTTTGTATCGTATATTTCTTTCCTGGAACCACATCACCTATGTTCTGTAGAAAAGAATCATCGTTATTCTTTGTCATATCTTCGATTTCTTGGATAGTAAGGGAATCTGAAATATCGAATATGCCGACTTTTGTTCGTTTCAGGTCACTCATCACACCAATGGTTCCTAAGGCTGCAGCAAGATCTTTACAATAAGTACGGATATACGTACCTTTAGAGCAAACTACTTCTATCCCAGCTGTCCAATTTTCTTCATTCCTAACTGGACCATATAACAGTTTATTGTCATAAATACGTATCGTCCTAGTTGGACGCTCAATTTCTTGACCTTTGCGAGCCAATTTATATAGCTTTTGTCCGTTAATCTTAACAGCCGAATACATGGGCGGAATCTGTTCAATTTGTCCTTTCATCTTTGAAAGAACACAACGTAAGTTAGCTAATTCATCCGCCTCCACAAGACGCTGTTCTAGAACTCTTCCCTGCATATCTTCCGTATCGGTAGAAAGTCCAAACGTGATTTCTGCAACATAAGTCTTTTTGACATCTTCCATGTATTGAATCATTTTTGTGGCTTTTCCGACTGCAATCACCAAAACGCCTTCAACTTCAGGGTCCAAAGTACCGGTATGCCCAATTCTTTTGGTTTTCAGTATACCTCGCAGTTTTGCTACCACATCATGAGAAGTCCAACCCTTTTCCTTTTTTAGGTTAATGAATCCATGCATTGGTACTCCTTATCTACCTCTTCCTGAACGAGTTTAATAATTCTTTGCTCTTGTTCGTCCAGTTTTCCTTCTACTTTAAATCCAGCTGCTCTCTTATGTCCACCACCGCCAAATATTGATGCAATCTTAGTTGCGTCGATACATGATTTCGTTCTAACCGATACTTTAAGTTTACCCATTTCCATTTCTTTTATAAATAGGGCAACTTCTACACCAGTTACGGTGCGTGGATAATCAACAAAGGACTCCAAATCTCCATTGTTTAATTTGTGTCTTTGAATTTCCTCTAAAGATATTTTAATCCAAGAGATACGTCCGTCTTTTGTAATTTTAAGGTCATCCAAAACATCTGACAGAGCTCGAATCCTATTGTACGGTTCATTCTCCCATATGCTTGCCCGAATGATATTGATATCTGCTCCATAATCAATAAGAGATGCTGCAATTCTAAGCGTCTCGGAAGAAGTAGATTCATACTTAAAGGACCCGGTATCCGTAGTAATGCCAGTATATAGCGCATTCGCAATTTGACTATTCCACTGAACCTCCCATTCTGTAAGAATTCTAAAAAGAATCTCACAATTTGCAGATGCAGTGTCTTCTACAATATTTAAATCCCCAAAACCAACGTTACTCCTATGATGATCAATATTTATTATCGTATGGATGCGCGGAAATTCTTTCTTCATATCGTAACCCAAGCGGTTCAAATCACTCGAGTCTAAAACAACAACTACCTCATGTTTCCTATCAGGAATGTGATCTATATCGTAAATCAATTTTGACGGGTCGCAGAATGTGTAGCGATAAGGAATCTCGTCCAAATTTAAGGCATCTGCCTCAAAACCCAGTTGTTTTAAGGCGAGCGTCATAGCCACAGTTGAACCGATGCAATCTCCATCGGGATCTCTGTGGCTAGTCACCAATACCTTTTTTCCTTTGAGCATTGAAAGTATTTCACTAGATTTTTTACTCACTAGCTTCACCTTGCTTGATTTTCTCCAGCAAAGCGTCAATATGTGTACCTTGTTCAATGGAGTGATCATATAAAAAATGAATCTCTGGCACATGTCTTAGCTTTATGCGTTGGCTAATTTCGCGCCGAATGTAACCCTTCGCACTTTCTAGAGCAGCTACAGTCTCATCGATGGTGTTTTGTTCACCCATAACGCTAAAATAAATTTTAGCTACACTTAAGTCTCCAGACAAATCCACACTGGTGATGGTTACGAATCCCACGCGGGGATCCTTCACGTTATCACGAATAATCTTGGCTACTTCTTTCTTTATTTCCTCAGATACTCTTCTTGCTCTTTGTTTGCTCATTTCATCACTTCCTAATTTTTAAAGTTCGCGGGCAATTTTCTCAAAGGTATAAGCCTCAATAATATCGCCCTCTTTCATATCATTGAATTTCTCAAATCCTATGCCACATTCAAATCCGCTGGCTACTTCCTTCGCATCGTCTTTAAATCGTTTTAAGGAAGAAAGTTTTCCATCAAATACAATTACGCCGCCACGGACTATCCGCACATTAGCAGAATTGGTAATCTTCCCACTAGTTACGTAGCAACCAGCAATCGTTCCAGCTTTTGGCACCTTGAAAGTATTTCTCACTTCGGCAACACCTAGCTCTACTTCACGAATTTCTGGTTCCAACAGGCCAGACATAGCAGCTCTAACATCATCAATCGCTTCATAGATGATACGGTAAAGCTTGATGTCTACTTCTTCTTGTGCTGCTACTTTTTTAGCATTGCTATCCGGTCTTACATTGAAACCGATGATGATGGCATTTGATGCAGAAGCTAGTATAACGTCAGTTTCAGTAATGGCGCCAACTCCGCTATGAATAATACCCACTTTTACTTCATCCGTATTCAGGTTCAACAATGACTGTGATAATGCTTCCACACTACCTTGCACATCGCCCTTGATGATTAATGAGAGTTCTTTCTTTTGGCCTTCTTCAAAGTTTTTGAATAAATCCTCTAAAGTTACTTTACGGCTTTTAGAAACAGTTTCTTCTTTTTCAACTATGCAACGTTGCTCAACGATATCACGTGCATATTTTTCATTATCTACAGATTGGAAAATATCTCCAGCCTTTGGTACGGAACTAAGTCCTAACACTTCAACCGGAGTTGCAGGGGGCGCAGTGGTAATACTTTCCCCACTCTCATCGTTCATCGCCCTAACCTTACCAACACACTGTCCAGTTACAACTACATCGCCGACATTTAATGTGCCTTGCTTAACGAGCAAAGTAGCTACAGGGCCTCTGCCCTTATCCAACTCAGCTTCAATTACGAAGCCATCAGCATGGCGTTCTGGATTGGCTTTTAATTCCAATATTTCAGATACTAACAGAATCATTTCCAGTAAATTATCCAGACCTTCTTTGGTTACTGCAGATACTTTACAGAATATGGTATCACCGCCCCAATCTTCTGGAACCAATTCATATTCGGTTAGTTGTTGCATAACACGATCAGGATTTGCACCTTCTTTGTCCATCTTATTCACAGCTACTATGATGGGCACACCAGCTGCTTTTGAATGCGCAATAGCCTCAATCGTTTGTGGCATAACACCATCATCAGCTGCTACTACTAAAATCGCGATATCTGTTATTTGCGCACCCCTGGCACGCATAGAGGTAAAGGCAGCATGTCCAGGCGTATCAATAAATGTCATTTTCTCGCCGTTTTTCTCTACCTGGTAAGCACCAATATGCTGCGTTATTCCACCAGCTTCACCTTCTGTAACTTTGGTTGCACGGATGGCATCCAAAAGGGAGGTTTTACCATGGTCAACGTGACCCATAACTGTAATAATTGGTGGACGTCTCTTCAAATCTTTAGCATCGTCTACTTCAGTAATTTCAATCTCAGTTACTCTCTTATTCGTTTTGAATTCAGCCTTGATTTTAAATTCATCCAATACCAAAACCGCCGTATCAAAATCGATGCTTTCATTAATTGTCGCCATAACACCTAGCTTCATTAATTTTGAAATCACTTCACCGGCCGTTTTCCGAATTTTCATAGCCAGATCCTTAATCGTGATTTCCTCACCAATCGTAACTTCCGTGATTAATGCAGGTGGTTGTTTCGGACCTTTTGATTTTTTCTTTCTAGTTTTTTGATAGCTTCTACGCTCACTTAAAGAAAGATTTCTGTCGATTTTTTCTTTCTTAATCTTTTTCTGGCGTCGTTCTTCATCTGAATTATATATTTTCTTTTTAGGTGGAGCCTGTTTTAATTTTTTGCTTGGTTTTATCTCGAATGCTGGTTTTTCATCAGGGATATCAGCTTTTCTTGGTGGTCTACTATCCCTAGAGCGATCTTGTCGTGGCTGTGGACGTCTATCCGTTGCAGGTCTCGCCGCTGGTTTTCTTTTGGTCGCGTCTTCAGACTTTTTCTTTTCTTCTGCTTCGCGCCTAGCTGCTTCTCTTTTTTCTGCATCCTTACGTTCTTTTACAGCTCTCTTACGTTCATTCTCTTTTTGTTCCAATCTTTTAAATGCTTCCGCAATAAAAGCTCTAACCTTTTTCTCGTCATCTGGAGCTAAAGTACTCATATGATTTTTAGCTTCAATTCCAAGTTTGTTTACCACCCATAGCATTTCTTGATTTGTTGTCTTTAGCTCTTTCGCCAATTCATAAAGTCTTTTCTTACCCATACACTATACCTCCGTTACTTCTCATCCATTGACCCTATCATGGATTTCTCAATGCTTCTTGCAAACTGTGAGTCTTTGATTCCAATCACCGTACGAGGTGATTTACCGATGGCTATTCCTAACTCATAGCGGTCTCCGGTCTGATAACATCTATTTCCAAATTGCTTCTTAAAGTATCCTGCTGTCTCATTACTGCAATCTTTGCTGAGGATCACCAGCTTGATGGATTTCAGATGTGCGCGACAGGTATTATCACCGGATACTAAGTTTCCTGATTTTGCAGCAAACCCTAAAAGGGTTCTAGTTTCTTCATTCATGTTTCAAAACCTGGTTGTTCAACTCTACAATCAGATCATCACTTAGTTCCATTTCCAATGCTCTGGACAGATTTTTATTCTTAATGGCCTTGTGTAAGCATTCTTCTTTCTTACATAAGTAAGCCCCTCTGCCGGGTGCCTTGCCTTTTGGGTCTATCTTAATTTCCATATCTGGTGTGCGAACAATTCGCAGCAAATCTTTCTTTTCTTTCTTTTCCCTGCAACCCACACAACTACGCATTGGTATTTTATTATTCCTCATCCGTTTGGATCACTTCCTCTTCCACTGCTTCTTTCAATATTTCTTCTTCTAATACTTCTTCTGTTTCTTCTGGCGTTTCTTCATCTTCATCTGCCATTATTGCAGCTAGCCGAAGTGTGAAATCAGATCCCTCAATCCGAAATGCCTCCTCGCCGCCATGTTCCTCAATATATTGCTCCATCTGAGTTTCGCTTTTAATATCAATTTTCCAACCAGTCAATTTTGCCGCTAGTCGTACATTTTGTCCTTCCTTGCCGATGGCTAGTGAAAGTTGATTATCTGGTACAACAACTCTTGCTGCATTCGTACCTTCTTCTAAAAAGATCTCTACAACTTTTGAAGGCGATAAAGCATTGGCTACAAAAAGGCGTGGATCCTCATTCCAATTGATAATATCAATTTTTTCCCCAGAAAGTTCATCTACGACCCTTTGGACACGCGAGCCTTTTGGTCCTACACAGGAGCCAACAGCATCAACATTGTCGTTTTCAGAATAAACTGCAATTTTACTTCTTGCACCTGGTTCTCTTGAAACGCTCTTAATTTCCACAGTTCCATCATGAATTTCAGGAACTTCCAATTCGAACAATCTCTTAATCAGACCAGGATGCGTTCTAGAAATAATTATTTGTGGACCCTTATTGGTCTTTTTAACTTCCACAATATATATTTTGATTCGATCGCCCGTATTGTAGCGTTCCTTGCTAATTTGCTCCGCTACTGGCAACATTCCTTCCGTCTTTCCAAAATCAATAAAAATGTTACCGTTTTCAATACGCTGTACTACACCAGTAATAATATCACTAGTACGGTTGCTGAATTCTTCATAAATGATATTTCTTTCCGCTTCGCGGATTCGTTGTACAACAACCTGTTTCGCAGTTTGAGCTGCAATACGACCAAAGTCGCGAGGTGTTACTTCTTCCTCAATCACATCGCCTACTTCGTATTCGATATCAATTTTTTTAGCATCCTCAAGTGAGATTTCCATCCGCTCATCATTGACTTCTTCAACAATGTTGGTTTGAGCAAAGACTTGAATATCACCAAGTTCCCTATCAATTACTACTCGAACGCTTTGAGGTGTACTAAAATTCTTTTTATAAGCTGAAATCAATGCTGCTTCCAATGCTTCTAAAAGAATGTCTATCGATATGCCTTTTTCCTTCTCAATTTCTTTTAAAGCTGAGATAAATTCCTTATTCATTTTGTTCTCCTCCAAAATTTAAAACTGTACTGCCAACCGCGCAGAACTGATCATCTCACGCTTTAATTGCCTTGATGATCCATTTATATCAAGCATTATACTATCGTCATTAAACGATTCTAAAATTCCTTCGAATTCCTTTTTACCGTCAATTTTCTCATAAAGTTTTATATGGATAAGCGAACCTATCGCTTCTTCATAATCCCGTTTCTTCCGCAAAGGAGCTTCAATGCCAGGTGAAGAGACTTCTAGAATATAGCCTTCGTTTGAAGGTTTATACTCCTCATCTAAGATAGGGTCAAGATAGCGCGAGACAAGCTCACAGTCATCAATAGAGATTCCTTGCTCAGAAGAGATGAAAAACCTAAGGAACCATTCTGCCCCTTCTTTCTTCCATTCCACGTACCGCAAGTCATAACCTAACTTTGCAATCTCTTTTTCAAATCTTTCTTCCATTTTTTGCTGGATGTCTTTCGCACTCATCCGACTACCTCCCGTAGATAATATAAAAAGTGGGCTATGAGCCCACTTTTACTGTCGTCAATTCATTTCTATTAATTATAATGCATAGTTGTAACTTTTACAAGAGTTTTCGGTCCAATTGTCATAAATATGATTTATACCCAAAATTCTACTGAAAAAGCGATCTTACACCGATAGCAAACTTTCATCAAGATGCCTTGTGATAGCGCTTGCATCTTGTTAGATGAATCGTTCAAAACGTTCTTGATCAACACCACATATTGGGCAACGTTTGGGGGGCTGATCCTTTGCCATAAGATATCCACAAACCTTGCATCGATACACTGGATAAGCAAGTCCTTGATCGGATAGTTTTGCATCAACCAGATTTGACACAGCTTTTTTCCGTCGTCTTTCCGGTATTGAACGGACACTTTTGGTCCCAGCAAATACTTCTTCGTCTACATACAAGGCACAATAGCAGGCACCATACTCTGCCAAATCATCATCCCGATAATCACAGGGACAGATAAGGTCCATATCGTCTTCCTTTTTCCCAACTGAAAGGCGACAGGGGCAGGATTGGTATCCATAACGATCTTGGTTTTCCAATAATCCCTTTAAGAGCATGTTTACAAATTCCCGGTCTGGGTTTAAATAATATCCCTTACCAGCAATTTCATTTTCAATTTGCTGATACAGTTTTTCAATCCGTTTTTCCATCCTATTTCCCCTTGATGATTTCTTCAATTTTTTCTGGTTTATAACCTTGAATCGAATCTTTACCATCAATAACTAGCAATGGAAAAGCCTGCTCACTTACATATGATACCATTTCTTCTAATGCTTTTTCTTGGTCTGAAGAATCCAAATTATCTACAAAAACATAGTCATAGGCAACACCATGTTCGTTAAGAAGATCCTTAGTTTTTTTGCACCAGCCACAAGTAGACAATGCGTAAAGCTGTAACGTTACCCCTTCATTTCCATCTACATGAATCCACATATGTTTTCTCCTTTTCATTTATTAATAGTATATCCTATTGAAACATTTTTATACAAATTAAAAAGTACCTTATCACTATTCTCTCGTTTGATGAATGACATCCAGCAAGAATTATTTAGATACATAGTTCTGTGATGGCTCACTTATGCAAGTTTATGAAAGTGAATCTAGTTCAAAGTCGTTTTGTGAAATTGCTTCTCCTGGTTGTTTGATTATAAACTGTGTATTCCAATTCTTAGATAGTAACGCCAAAATTATATTTAAATCACCTTCAATAATATTCTCCGGCAATCCAATTAAATCATTTAGCTCATCTACCTTTTCCCGAACTTCTGCCATGGAATAGCAGCCAGTTTCGATAACATCAATCGCCTTATAGCCTGAAAACATCTGTTGGAAAATATTACTCGTTTTTTCATAGCCATATTTATCTTTGATTCTTTGGATGCACAATATTCCAACTTGGTCCATGCATCTAGCCCAGCCTTTCGTCATGAAAAATGGATGGTCTCTCTCATTGATCTCCATCCTTACCTTTTCACTTCCCAATAGCAAAGAGATACAATCACTCACTTTCGGAACAATTAGCGTAGATTTTTTAGAAATCAGGTCTTTAATCCCGCCCCCACAATATCCATATCCCAACAAAATAAAATCGTATACTCCATCGTAATTTTCAATCAGAGACTGGATTCTATTTTGAAGTTTTTCTGGATTCTCATGTAAACCACCATCGACCCATTCTATATCTAAATCATGAATATTTCCCTCGGTAATCACGAATAATAATTCTTCTTTTAACGTTTCACAAGCAATCAATAGTGTTTTCATGCAGAACTCCCTTCAGCACTAATCACTTCATTTCCCTACCACAATCATTTATTCCTTTAACTCTATTGGAGGGGATTTTTCGCGTCTTGATTGTAATTGGCCTAATATCATCTGTTAACGTATTTCTCTTTATCCAAAAAGACTCATCTGTTCGCTTTCAGGAAGTCCTTCGAGCATACCCATTTCTCGCATTTTATCTACTACCGTTGTGCTTATTCTTGTCCGCAACCGCAGATCTTCAATAGACATAATTTTATTGCTATCCCGCACTTCCACAATACTATTTGCGGCCTTCGTTCCAAGCCCCGGTATCGTATTAAAAGGTGGAAGTAGTGCATTTTCTTCAACTATGAAATCACTAGCACTAGATCGATACAGGTCCATTGGCAACAGTTTTATACCTCTCGCATACATTTCAAGAGCAATTTCCAATATCGTCTCTACATTTTTCTCGCGAGCCGATAATCTCGGTAATGCATGCAATTTTTTCATCTCTTTTTTGATATTTCTGGGACCTTGTCGGATGATATCCAAATCAAATTCATCTGCTCTAACTGTGAAGTAGGTAGCGTAGAAAGCCTCTGGATAATTAATCTTATACCAAGCAATCCGGAAAGCCATCGTGACATAGGCTACTGCATGCGCCTTGGGGAACATATACTTGATTTTCTTGCAAGAATCTATATACCAAGCCGGAACCTCATGCTCTTTCATATCCTGCTCGTATTCTGGTTTTAAGCCTTTCCCCTTTCTCACATCCTCCATGATCCGAAAGGCTACGATTGGCTCTAGTTTTTTATGCAACAAGTATGACATAATGTCGTCCCTTGTTGATATGGCTTCAGACAGTTTAGCAGTCTTATTCACAATTAGATCTTGGGCATTATTCAACCAAACATCCGTTCCATGAGAAAATCCTGATATACGAACCAACTCAGAAAAAGCCTTCGGTCTTGTGTCCTGGAGCATCTGACGAACAAACTTTGTGCCAAACTCCGGAATACCTAGCGAGCCCACGTCAAGTGGTAAAATATTGCAATCTAAATCCAGTGCGTCGGCTGAGGAAAATAAGGATAGTGTAGCTGGATCATCTAGTGGAATGGATTTTGCATTTGTTCCTGTTAAATCTTCCAACATTTTGATTGCCGTTGGATCATCGTGACCCAGCAAATCTAGTTTAACCAAGCTGGCATCGATGGAATGGTAGTCAAAATGACTCGTCCTAATGTCTGAATTCGTATCTTCAGCGGGTCTTTGAAGCGGAGTAAAACAGTTTACGTCTTCCCCTTTGGGCAATACGATAATACCACCTGGATGTTGGCCTGTGGTTCTCTTAACACCTGTACAGCCACTCGCTAAAGCCGCTAGTTGCGCATTTCGAGCGTTAGTAACCCCATTTTCTTCTAAGAATTTCTTTACAAATCCAAATGCCGTTTTTTCAGCAACAGTTGCTATGGTTCCAGCTTTAAAAACATTGTCTTTGCCAAATAGAACCTCGGTATATTTATGAATCGTTGTCTGATAATCTCCGGAAAAGTTAAGGTCAATATCCGGAATTTTATCTCCATTAAATCCAAGAAATGTCTCAAATGGAATTTCATGGCCATCCTTGATCATTTTAGTACCACATTTTTCACAAACTCGGTCTGGTAAATCGGCACCACAGCCGACCGAACCATCTGTAATAAATATATTGTTATGGCAGCTGGGACAGCTATAGTGAGGAGCCAAGGGATTCACTTCCGTGATTCCTAACAAGGTGGCCACAAACGATGACCCTACTGATCCTCTTGAACCCACTAAGTATCCATCCTGATTGGATTTTTTCACCAGTTTTTCAGCAATCAGATAAAGAACTGAGAATCCATTTTCAATAATTGAACCTAGTTCTCTTTCCATACGCTCTTCTACAATTTGAGGCAAAGGCTCTCCATAGAGTTCAATCGCTCTTGCCGCACAAGTAGTTCTAATTTCTTGCTCTGCTCCCTCAATCTTAGGTGGATGCAGTTTTGTCTGAACTGGATTCATATCTTTTTCAATGCTTTGACAAATCTTTATAGGATTATCGATAACAATCTCTCTCGCCTTTTCCTCATCAAGGTAAGAAAATTCCTGCAACATTTCTTCTGTTGTACGGTAATACAGCGGTGGCTGTGTTGTATCCTTATATCCCTGCCCTGTTTGAATAATCTTACGATATATTTCATCCTCTGGATCTAAAAAATGAACGTCGCCAGTAGCAACAACAGGTATATCTAATTTCTCACCGAGTTCAACAATCTGTCGATTCAAATTTTCCAATTCTTGGCGTGATGAAACCATGTTTTCCCGTAGCATAAACTCATTGTTACCAATGGGTTGGATTTCGAGATAATCATAGTACCTTGCTATGTTTTCGATGGTCTCTGTATCCTCGCCCCGATACAAGGCCTGGAAAAGTTCTCCTGCCTCACATGCGCTCCCAATGATCAGTCCTTCCCTCGATGCGTCCAGTTCACTTCGTACTACCCTGGGTTTTCGATAGAAATGATTCAGATTGGAAGAAGTTACCAATTTATATAAGTTGGGAAAGCCCTTGGGATTCTTAACTAGAATAATCATATGATACGGTCTAGCTTTGGGATCCTTCCCTTCTCGGTCATCAATATAATAGGCTTCCATACCATAAACTACATTGACATCGAGTCCTTCTTTTTTAACAATAGTATGTGCCGCAGGAAATGCTTGCACCCCACCATGATCTGTGACGGCCATATAGGGATGTTTCCAATCGTGCGCTCTTTTCAGGGCCATCTTAAGATCGGTCATTCCATCTAAAGCACTCATGGTAGTATGCAGATGTAGCTCAACTCTTTTCTGCTCAGAATCATCCGTTCTCGTTTTATGTTCCGCTCGGTTAATATCCTTGAGCATCATGGTGAGTTCTTGGCTGTATCGGTCAGTCTGAACCGATCCACGTACCTTCACAAACTGATTGTTGCTCATATTCACATTAAATGATTCATTTTCTTGCGTAAAATATTTAACTGTTATGCCACTTTTCTTATCGACTAAATCAAAAGTAACGAGCGTTCTTCCACTTCTCAGTTCTCTAATCTCGAGGTTAATTACCTTACCTTGTAACGTTGCACTTCTTTCTTCTTCTTTGATGGAGAAAATTGGCTGAGGTGCCTCCTTGATTTGTCTTCCCAGTAGCACAGCACCATTGCTTGAAGATTCTTTCTTCGAATCCATATTTTGATTAGATTCATGTATGGTGAGTAAACGATCTTTTTCAAGCACCTCTAGACTCTTGCTAAAATCCTTATCTTCATCTAGATGAAAAACGACATCTTTTAGCCAAGGCATCATGATATGTATCATCTCATAGATTGAACGCTTATGTTTTTCTTTTTTAAAGTAGTCAACAGCCAGTACAACATTAAGGCCTAAATCGAGCATATCATCTTTTATCTCAATAGTAGATATACATCCTTTAAGCAAAAAGGCCTTTTGCCCCATTTCCTCTCGTAAAACTTCTAGAAAACGGTCTCTTGTCGCCTCACACCAATTTTCTCTTTCTATGCTTGGCCACATACATACAGTATCCAACTTCAGTAATTCTTCCATGCCTGTAGCCAACTTAAGTAACATTTCATGCGGTATCGTACTCACGCCATTCATAAGCAAGAGCATCTTTTTTTTCTTTTCATACAGGTATACTTTAGAGAACTGTAATTGATCTATCTTATCCAAATACATTTTGGGTAGACTTGCTTGTTCAGCTGCTTTTTGCAACAGTTTTCTCGTATCCATTTTTCTCCTCTGGGACAATTATGCCAATGTATTAAGTATTTGACTCGCTTTCTTTGCAGCATCTTCTACAGGAACATCGATTTTTTCCCCTGTGCTACGAATGAAAATCTCGACTTTACCTTCATCTATTTTTTTGCCGGCAGTTATTCGTATTGGATAACCGATTAGCTCACTATTGGCGAATTTAACTCCAGTACGTTCCTTGGAATCGTCCAATAAAACATCTACTCCCATCCCGAGGAGTTCGTCATATATTTGATTTGCTGCGTCTACTTGTTCTTGCTTTTTATGTACAGCGGGGATAACAATAACCTCGAATGGTGCAATTGCTTTGGGCCATATGATTCCGGATTCATCATTGTTTTGTTCCACACTTGCTTGCATAGTACGACCGATTCCAATCCCGTAGCAGCCCATAACCATGGGTTGTGATTTTCCATTTTCATCCAAATAGGTTGCGCCCATCGATTCGGAATATTTGGTTCCCAGCTTGAATACCTGACCTACTTCCGTACCACGAGCAGCAATTAGCTCTGCTTGACATTTAGGACATGGGTCACCTTTTTTTACTTCCTTGATATCCACCACGCGTTCACACGTAAAGTCGCGACCATAGTTTACATTCTTTATGTGGTAATCCTTCTCGTTGGCTCCACAAACTAAATTTTTAAGTCTAGTAATTTCTTCATCCACCAAGACAGTTACATTATTCAAGCCGACTGGTCCAATAAATCCAGGTTGTATTCCCAATTGTTCAATGATTTCTTCATTCGTATCCATGTCTACTGCCAAGGCACCCAGGGCGTTTTGAATTTTAATTTCATTAGCCTCCCTGTCTCCTCTAACAAAAGCCACAACATATTCTTCCTTGTCATCAAAAACTGCACGATAAAGAAGTGCTTTTATTGATTTGGCTGGTTCAGCATCCAAAAATTCACATACTTCTGCAATGGTTTTTTGATTCGGCGTTAAGACTTTCTCCATTGCCTTTTCTTCTTCAGGATCCAGATAGCTCATATCCATCAGTGCTTTTTCTGTATTCGCAGAATAATCACATTCTGGGCAATAAACGATACCTGCTTCTCCACTTTCGGCCATAACCATAAATTCATGGGTATTGCTACCACCAATTGCTCCAGAGTCCGCTTCTACAGCCCGATAGGATAAACCACAACGATCGAAAATAGCACTATAGCCCTCGTACATTGCTTTATAGGTTTTATCTAATCCAGCCTCATCCTTGTCGAATGAATACCCATCTTTCATCAGAAACTCACGACTTCGAATCAGACCAAATCTAGGTCTTCTTTCATCCCTGTACTTATTTTGAATCTGGTAAATATTCAAAGGAAGTTGTTTATAGGAACTAACGAAGCTTCTTACCAAATCAGTAATCACTTCTTCGTGTGTCGGTCCTAAGCAATAGTCATTATCGTGCCGGTCTTTAAATCGTATTAGTTCTTTTCCATATACTTCCCAACGTCCACTTTCAATCCAAAGTTCTGCTGGTTGAATAATGGGAAGCATCACTTCTTGGCAATCTCTTTTATTCATTTCTTCTCTGACAATATTGGAAATTTTATTCATTACTTTCCAACCAAGAGGCAGGTAGCTATATACACCTTGAGATAATTTCTTAATCATGCCTGCACGCACCAACAACTGATGACTTCTCACCTCAGCATCAGCCGGTGTTTCCTTTAACGTAGGTATCAATAGATTTGATGTCTTCATTTTCTTACTCCATTTCCTTCAGTAATATTTCCAATTCCTTTTTGAACGCTGGAATTAATTCCTCCTGGCGCACTTTCCGGATAATCTTTCCTTTGCGAAATATGAGGCCTAGATTCTTGCCTCCAGCTATCCCAAGATCTGCTTCTCGAGCTTCTCCGGGTCCATTGACAGCACAACCCATAACAGCCACCTTAATGGGGATGTCAATTTCATGTAAGATAGATTGAACTTTTTCAGCCAAACCAATTAGATCCACTTCTGTTCTTCCACAAGTAGGGCAAGAAACCAAGGTGGGACCAAAACAACGTAGATTTAAGGCTGAAAGAATATCTCTAGCTGCTTTCACCTCATCTACTGGATTTCCTGTAATAGATACTCGAATGGTATCGCCTATTCCTTCTGCTAGTAAAGTGCCAATCCCAATCGATGATTTAACCAAGGATTGTTCTTTCAATCCAGCTTCGGTTACTCCAATATGCAACGGGTAATGGCATCTGTTGGCAAGAAGCCTGTTGGCTTCAATCATAGTCGAAACATCGGAACTCTTTATGGATAATTTAATATCAGTAAAGTTCATATCCTCTAGGATTCGCATATGGTTTAAGGCACTTTCTACCATGGCTTCCGTTGTTGGACCGTGATAACGTTCCAACAGTTCTTTTTCTACAGAACCACTATTTACGCCTATCCGGATGGGGACTTTTAAGTCTTTTGCCATGTCAACAACTTGCCTAATTTTATCTTTCGACCCAATATTTCCTGGATTGATACGTAAACCTTGTACGCCCGCTTCCATAGAGGCTAGAGCCAGCTTATGGTCAAAGTGAATATCCGCTATTAGCGGGAGGCTGGACTTCCCAATAATTGTTTTTAGTGCATGGGCTGCTTCCAAATCTACAACGGCTAAACGAACTATTTCACACCCTGCTTTTGCAAGCTCTGAAATCTGCTTTACGCTAGCCACAGTATCACGAGTGTCCGTCGTAATCATGGACTGGATGCTTACCGGTTCATCTCCACCTATACCGATGTTGCCAACATGAATTTTTTTGGTTTTTCTTCTCGTATACAGCATAATCAGTTACCAAATAGCTTCAGTACGTCATTGTAGGTTGCAAAGACCATGATTGCAATAATCAGAAAGAAGCCAACCATATTGATAAGTGCTTCCTTTTCAACCGGTAATCTCTTACCCCTGATTTTTTCTATCAAGACTAGAATCAGCTTTCCTCCATCTAAGCCTGGAATAGGCAACATATTAATAATTGCCAAATTTAGACTAAGGATTGCAGTAAAATACATCAAAGACAATAGTCCTGCATCGGATGCATCTTTCACCATGGTTGCAATTCCCACTGGTCCGCTAAGTTCAGCAGGCATCGCTCCGGTTACCATCATGAAGAGTGCTTGTACCATCAGTACTATAAACGTATAAGACTCTACAATACCACGATAGATGGCTTGGAATGGATTGAGTTTAACAATTGGTCTTCCAATACCAATCATGAGTCGCCCCGTTTCTAGATCCTCATACGGTGTCAATTGCGTTTCAATATTTTCACCATCTCGTTCCAAAATTAAGTCAATTTCTACCGGTTCCACACTAGTAATAATTTCACTTATTTCATCCCAAGATTCAACGTTTTCTCCGTTAATAGAAAGAATTCGATCATCCTCTAGGAGACCTGCTTCTTCAGCTGGAGAATCCATGCTAATTGAACCAATGATTGGCTCATCAGAAAGCACGCCCATACCCATAAAAATAATCATAAAAATGACGATAGCCAGAACAATGTTCATGGCACTGCCAGCTACCAACACTTTGGCTTTGGCACCAGGTTTAGCATTTAAGTATCCATTTTCTATGTTTTGTTCCTCAGAAGTTTCTCCTGCCAAATTCACGTAAGCAAATATCGGAATGATTCTTAGGGAAAACATGGTATGCTCACCTTGTTTTTGCATTATTTTGGGTCCAATACCCAAAGAGAGTTCCTTCACTGGTATTCCTTGCATTCTAGCAACAAAGAAGTGTCCTAGCTCGTGAACTGTGGCAATTATTCCAATAACGATAAAGGTTAATAGAAAAGTCATTTCAATTTCCTTTCATGCCATCCATATAGGTAATCTCTAATTTCTCGATCCATTTCAAATATATGGTCAATCGATTCAATGTTCTGATGCATAAAGCGTTCCATCGCTTTTTCAATAAAGGATGGAATTTCAACAAATGATATCCGCTCATTCAAAAACAGATCCACACCGACCTCATTTCCCGCATTATAGCAAAGTCCACCACACCCCTTATTCTTATCGGTCTGATAGGCTAAACGCAGCGCTGGAAAATCTTTAATCCTAGGCTCTTCAAAACTTAATGATCCAATTTTAGCGAGATCCAATCTTTCAAAGTCACTAGGCAAACTCCTAGGACTACTCAAAGCATATTGGATGGGTAATCTCATATCTGGTAAGCCCATCTGCGCCAACACGGAGCCGTCTATGAACTGAGCCATGGAATGTACAATGCTCTGGCGATGTACCAAGACATCTATGGCCTTATATTCTAGAGAGAAAAGATGTGATGCCTCTATCATCTCAAGACCTTTATTGGCCAAAGTTGAAGAATCTATGGTAATTTTTTTGCCCATACTCCAATTGGGATGGTGAAGGGCTTTTTCCAGTGTAATATTCTTAAATTCTTCTCGTGGTAAATCACGGAAAGCCCCCCCGCTAGCAGTAAGAATTATTTTTTCTACCTGGCGTTGGGTATTCTCAATACATTGAAATATTGCTGAATGTTCGCTGTCCACGGGTTTTAAAATACACTGATTTTTTTTAACAAAATCCATGATTAATGTGCCAGCCGTTACCAAAGATTCCTTATTTGCTAATGCAATCTTCTTTCCAGCTACCAAGGAAGCCCAAACAGACGATAGACCCGCAAAGCCACCAATGGCAGCGACTACAGTATCAACCGAATCTGATCCCAAAGCCTGATTTAGTTCCTCTTTGGAATTCAAGATAGTCGCATTTTTGTCTTCCAGCACTTCCTTTAATTCTTCTTTTTTAATAACATTGTCCAAGTATACAAATTGAGGTTTAAATTCCTCAATTTGATTTAATAAACTAGTAAGGTTGGAACCAGCAGCCAATAAAGACACTTCAAATGAATCCGGATGTGCTCGAAGCACATCCAGAGTTTGCGTTCCAATCGAACCAGTTGATCCCAATACAGCGATTTTTTCCATTTTTCCATCCGTTCTATAATACGTGTGTAATTAAATAATAAGCAAGTGGTACAACAAATAGTGTACTGTCAAATCGATCTAATATCCCGCCATGTCCAGGCAATAGTTTACCGGAGTCCTTAACCCCAGCAGTCCTTTTTAGAGCAGATTCGAAGAGATCGCCAAATATACCGGCAATCGATACCGTTGCCCCCAATAAGATTCCTCCCCACACACTTAGAAATGGTGCAAAGATTCCAGCAATTATCCCAGCCACTACGGTAAATGTGACGGCTCCAATTGCTCCTTCTACACTTTTTTTAGGACTAAGTGATTCAGCCAGTCTTCTGCGCCCAAACCGGGTACCTAAGAAATAGGCCGCACTGTCTCCTATCCAAATCATCGCCATAACGAAAAAGGTCCAAAAAAATCCATTTTCCAGTTGGCGGAGATCAAAAAAGAAAGAAAACAGTAAAAAAATATAAAATACACCAAAAAATCCCATCGTGAGGTCATCAAACTTCATCTTGGGATAACGAATTATCATTTCAAAGCACATCAGCACAAATAAAGGAACTAGCAACAAGCCCCAGGATAAGTCCCATCCTAAGGATTTGTACAACATAATCGCAAAACCGGCTAGGGCACCCAATTCAAAGGGTACGTTTTTATCCATTTTTCTAGTGATTTGCACATACTCTGCATAAGCTAAGAAGGATATGGCTGTGATAATAATCGAAAAAAATATTCCTCCATAATAGAAGGCACCGAGCAGCAATATTATCCCAAGAGCCGCTGTTACCGTCCTATAAGCTAGGTTCTTTTTGTCCAACGCCATAATCAAATGCCTCCAAATCTTCTACCCCTATGTTGGTATGCAATCATTGCTTTTCTGTATTCTTCTTCACCAAATTCTGGCCAAAAAACGTCCGTCACATACAATTCTGCGTACGCAATCTGCCAAAGCATGAAATTACTAATTCTCATTTCACCAGAAGTCCGAATAACCAAATCCAAATCTGGCATATTCTTAGTATACATCAGTGAGGAGAGTTTTTCTTCAGTAATTTTATCCACAGGCACGTCTTCCGTAACTATATTTTTCACTGCTCTAAGAATTTCCTGACGTCCGCCATAGTTAAAAGCAATATTTAAAACCATTTTTTTATTGTCTTTGGTTAATAAAAGACCCTTCTTAATGGCTTTTTGGGTCTCTTCAGGAAGAGGACCTAATTCACCTAGGATATTGACCTTTACGCCTGCTTCATGCAGTTCTTGCAATTCCTTTTGCATGACTTCTATCATCAGCTTCATCAGAAAATTGACCTCTGTATGAGGCCTTTTCCAATTTTCAGTTGAAAAAGCATATACCGAAACAATTTCAATCCCCCAAGCGGCAGAAAATTTTACAATCTCTTTTAATCTTTTCATACCCTCACGGTGTCCCATGGTTCGGGGCAATCCTTGTTTTTTTGCCCAACGACCATTTCCATCCATAATAATGCCAATGTGTCTAGGCAAACTATTTAAGTCCATTTCCTCCAATTTACGCATTTGTTCTCCTTGATGAAAACCCCCTATAAATAGGGGGCTCTTTTATACTTGCATGATAGATGCTTCTTTTACTTTCGTTATTTCATCAATCTTATCTGAGTAGGTCTTTGTTATCTCCTGCACCTGTTCCTCAGCATTTTTAACTGCATCTTCAGAAACACCATCGGTTTTCATCAGTTTCTTTAGAGCATCGTTTGTCTGTCTTCTTATATTCCGAATTTCAACTTTGAAGTCTTCACCCTTTTTATGAACTTGTTTGACAAGCTCTTTTCTTCTTTCTTCTGTAAGTTGAGGTATCGGCAACCGGATGAGCTGGCCGTCATTTGCAGGATTAATACCAATATTTGCAGCCATAATCGCTTTCTCAATATCTGCAATTGCTGTTTTATCCCACGGTTGAACTACCAACATTCTAGGTTCCGGAGCACTGATGTTGCCCACTTGGTTAATCGGTGTAGGTACACCATAGTAATCAACCATAATTCCTTCTAAGATGCTAGGGTTAGCGCGTCCAGTTCTAATCGTTGACAAATCGTGCTTATACGCATCAATGCCCTTCTTCATCCGTTCTTCTGCTTCAGTTATCGCTTTTGAAATACTCATAGTTACCTCCCAACTACTGTTCCAATTTTTTCGCCACATACAGCTTTTAGAATATTTCCTGGTTGTGTCAAATTAAACACCAACAGGTTAATATCATTTTCCATACACAAGGATGCGGCTGTTGCATCCATTACTTTAAGACCTTGGTTCAATACTTCTCTAAATGAGATTTCCGAATAAAACTTAGCCTCAGGATGTTGTTTTGGATCCATATCGTAGACACCATCTACTTTTTTAGCCATCAGAATTACTTCACAATTCATTTCTGCTGCTCTTAGAGCAGCTGCCGTATCTGTTGAAAAATAAGGGTTACCCGTACCACCACCAAAAATTACTACTCGGCCTTTCTCCAGATGGCTGATGGCTCTTCTTCGGATGAAGGGTTCTGCAATCTCCCTCATTTCTATCGAAGTTTGTACCCTTGTTGGTACTTCTATTTTTTCTAAAGATCCCTGTATTGCCAGAGAATTCATGATGGTGGCAAGCATGCCCATATAGTCTGCTGTAGCTCGGTCAATTCCTGAAGAAGTCTGATTTGCACCTCTCCAAATATTGCCTCCTCCGACTACTATAATTACTTCCACACCCAAATCAACAATTCCTTTAATCTCGTTTGCGATACCCGCTACTGTGTCATTATCGATACCAAATCCCTTGTCGCCGGCTAGCGCTTCCCCACTAATTTTTAGAAGGATTCGTTTATATATGGGCTCACTCATAGTCATACCTACTTTCATATTTACTATATTGTACTTCAAAAAAAGGGAACACAAAAGTGTTCCCTTAGGTTTTAGTTTTATTTCGTCATGGAAGCAACTTCTTCTGCAAAATTATCCTGTTTTTTCTCCAGTCCTTCTCCCAATTCATAGCGAGCGAACCTTCTAATCGAAATATTCTCGCCAATTTTAGCAATCTTCGCGGTTACTAAATCACTAATTGTTTGGTCAGGATTTTTCACAAAGCTTTGATTCATCAAGCATACTTGCTCGTAATACTTTCTAATTCTTCCTTCAACCATTTTTTCAACGATTTTTTCAGGTTTTCCTTCATTCAAAGCTTGATTTCTTAGAATTTCTTTTTCTTTTTCAATCGCTTCTTGAGGTACTTCTTCCTCACGGACATAGGTTGGATTCGCAGCTGCAATCTGCATGGCAACATCTTTAACAAATGATTTAAAATCATCTGTGTTGGCCACGAAATCAGTTTCGCAGTTTATCTCTACCAAAACACCAATTCTTCCACCAGCATGAATATAAGATTCTACAAGGCCTTCCGTTGCAATACGTCCTGCTTTTTTAGCAGCGGCTGCCATACCATGTTCTCTTAAATACTCTACTGCTTTTTCAATATTTCCATCTGTCTCGGTCAGGGCTTTTTTGCAGTCCATCATACCAGAGCCAGTCATTTCACGTAATTCTTTTACTAAGCTTGCACTAATCATAATAATTGTCCTCCTTTAGATTAAGCCTCTTCAGTGGCAGCAGGTGCTTCTTTCGCAGCTTCCACAGTTTCTTCAACGATTGCTTCAGTTGTCACATCTTCAAAGTCTTCATCATCTACTTTGGTTTGTGAACCTTCAATAATCGCATCCGCCATTTTCTTGGTAATCAATTTTACCGCTCTAATAGCATCATCGTTACCTGGAATCACATAGTCAATCTCGTCAGGATCACAGTTAGTATCGACAATAGCCACTACAGGAATGTTCAGTTTTTTAGCTTCTGCAATAGCAATACGTTCTTTTTTAGGGTCTACTACAAAAATTGCACCCGGCAGATTATTCATTTCTTTAATACCGCCTAGGAAGTTCTCCAATTTTTCTTTTTGCTTGTTTAATTTCATTACTTCTTTTTTAGGAAGTACATCAAATGTACCGTCAACAGCCATTTCTTCCAACTTTTTCAGTCTGTTTACACGTTTTTTAATGGTATTGAAGTTGGTTAGCATACCACCCAACCATCTGTGGTTTACATAAAAGGCACCTGAACGAACGGCTTCTTCTTTGATTGCTTCTTGAGCCTGTTTCTTCGTTCCAACAAAGATGACCTTTTTACCATCTGCTGATACACTGCGCAAGAAATTATAAGCATCATCTAACAGCTTAACCGTCTGTTGCAAGTCAATGATATAAATACCATTCCTGTCTGTAAAGATGTATCTTGCCATCTTCGGATTCCAGCGACGTGTTTGGTGTCCAAAGTGAACACCTGATTCTAATAATTGTTTCATTGAAATTACTGCCATTTCAATATCCTCCTTGGTTTTTTTCTTCCACATCTTTCTTCACCAGAAAGCACCCGAGGGCACCCCTTTCCAATTCGAGATGTGTGATTTTTTAATACCTGTGAAAGTATACCATAAGTCCCTTACTTCGACAAGCCATTTTTACCGTGGGGATGGGCATTTCGGTAAACGTCTCGCAGGTGTTGCTTGCTTAAATGAGTATATATCTGAGTTGTAGATAGGTTTTCATGTCCAAGAAGCTCTTGAACCACACGAATATCCGCACCATTCTCGAGCAAGTGCGTTGCATAGGAGTGTCTTAACATATGCGGATATATACGTCCCACACCCATTAATTCCCCATACTTTTCTAATATCTTGCGTACACTTCGATCTGACATTGGCGTCTTTCGAGTATTATATAATAAACGTTCTCCATTTTCAGGAGCGAGCTTTGAAAAACAATCATCCAAATAATGCACCAATAGTTCTTGCAATAACTGGCCAAATGGGACGATTCTCTCCTTATGCCCTTTTCCTAAAACCAAAATAAATCGTCTTTCCAAATCCAGATCCCCAACCCGTATATTCACCAGTTCTCCCACCCGTATGCCTGTGCCATATAGTATTTCTAAAATTAGCCGGTCACGAACTCCTATGGCTTTTTTCATATCCGGTAGCTTCATTAAAGATTGAATCTGTTCTTGATACAAAAATTCAGGTATTTTTTTGGCGATTTTAGGACTAACAATGCGTTGCATAGGATTTTCATCCAGTAGTTCTTCTGATTCGAGATAGGTAAAATAGGCGCGTAGCGCAGTAATATGCCTAGCCATTGTGGAGCTCGCATATTTTTTACTATTTAGTTTTCCTAAATAGCGGCGCACCTGCAAATGGGTAATCATCTCTGGTCCATCGGACCCTTTTAACTCCCCTTTTTCCAACAAAAAAGCAAAAAACGCCTGCAGGTCTCTGCGATAGGCGTTTATAGTATGTTTAGAATAGTTTTTTTCGTCTTCAAGTACTAAAAGGTACTGATTAAGCGAAGTATTGCAGTCCATGATTATCCCCTTATCCCATTTTCAATCAAAAAACTATCCAATTCTTCTAATGCGCGTTTTGCCAGTGCTTCATTTCGGAGTTTTTTCTTTCTAATTTTAGGTTGCATCTTGGGGATTAGTCCCCAATTTATATGCATTGGCTGGAAGTTTTTGGCTTCTGCTTCCGTAATGTAGCCCATTAAGCTTCCGATTGCGGTCGTTTTGGGAAAATACACAGAATCTTTTTTATCGATTTTCCGGGCCAGGTTTAATCCCGCAATAAATCCAGATGCAGTACTTTCAATATAACCTTCCACACCCGTTATTTGACCAGCAAAATATATCCTCTCATCCTTCTTAAACGACCCATCTGGATTCAAAAGTAATGGACTCTTTATATAGGAATTCTGGTGCATCACGCCATAGCGCACGATTTCAGCATTTTCCAGTCCAGGAATCAAGGACATCATTTTCTTTTGCTCACCAAATGTCAAACTTGTTTGAAAACCAACCAGATTGAATAGGGTTCTTTCTTTATTGTCTATTCGAAGTTGAACCACAGCATGTGCTTCTTTTCCAGTATGGGGGTTAACCAAACCAACTGGTTTTAAAGGACCAAAAGATAGTGTTTGTGCACCCCGTCTCGCCATTTCTTCTACCGGCATACAGCCTTCAAAGTACTGCTCTTCTCCCTCTATTTCCGGTTTGTGTTTTTCCGCTTTAATCAAGAAATCAACTAGCGCTTCATACTCTTCTTGATTTAGGGCACAATTGATATAATCTGCTTCTCCTTTGTCGTACCGTGAAGCCCACCAAGCCTTATCCATATTTATTGATTCTAAGGTTACAACTGGTGCCGCTGCGTCAAAGAAATGAAAGTATTCTTCAGAACAAAGTTCTTGTATTGAAGCTGCCAATGCTCCTTCTGTCAAAGGGCCCGAAGCTACTACCACATATCCATCTTTAGGAATTGATTCGATTTCTTCTCGCACAATTTCAATATTGGGATGATTGCTTATTGCTTCACTTACACCACGCGAAAATCCAAGGCGGTCCACTGCCAATGCTCCACCAGCAGGTACTTGATGCAAATCTGCCATGCGCATGATTAGAGATCCTACACGGCGTAATTCTTCTTTTAGCAATCCTGCACCGTTGCTCACATCAGCAGACCGCAATGAATTGCTGCATACCAACTCCGCTAGTTCTCCCGTTTGATGTGCTTTCGTTTTCACAGTAGGACGCATTTCATACAAGGTAACCTTATGTCCTCTTTGTGCCAACTGATAGCTAGCTTCTGCACCAGCAAGTCCACCGCCAATTACTTTAATGGATGTCATCTATTTTTCCTACTCTTCCTTCTTGTCTTTTTTGTTTTCTTTCTTTTTTTGTTCTGAGTAATCACAGTCTTCGGATAAACAATACTTGTAGCCGCCATAGCGTTTACTCTTTTGCGCTAATGGGTAGCCGCATTTAGGACATTTTTCCTCAATGGGCAAGTCCCAACTCACAAAGTCACAGTTTGGATATTGCTCACAGCCATAAAAGGTTTTGCCAGTACGACTTTTTTTCTCGATAACTTCGCCACCACACTTAGGACATGTTTTTCCCGTTTTTATGATGATGGGTTTGGTATTTCTACACTCCGGGAATCCAGGACAGGCAAGGAATTTGCCGTATCGGCCCATCTTGAAGACCATATTTCGGCCACATTTTTCACAAATCACGTCCGAAACTTCATCTTTTATTTCTATCTTTGCTACTTCTTTTTCTGCTTTTTCAAGCTCAGTGGAAAAAGGTCCATAAAAATCTTTCAGCACTTCTTTCCATGCTGCGGTACCTTCCTCTACGCTATCCAAATTGCTCTCCATTTTGGCGGTAAAGGTAGGGTCCAAGACAGTCGTGAAACTAGATTGCAAAACATCCAACACAATCCGGCCTAATTCGGTTGAGTAGAATAATTTGCTTTCCTTGACTATATAGCCTCGTCTTACAATGGTATCAATAATTGTTGCATAGGTGCTGGGACGTCCAATGCCCATTTCTTCTAGTGTCTTCACTAATGAAGCTTCATTAAAGCGGGCCGGTGGCTGTGTGAAATGCTGCGAAGGCGCTAATTCGCTCAAATTCAACATTTCATCAACTTCAAGAACGGGTAATGCAATCTCATTCAATGCTTTTCTTGCATCCTTATCTAGGTTCAAATACCCTAAAAATTTGACCCTTGAACCGTTTGCCTTAAACAAGGCTTTTCCAGCCCCAATGTCCACACTTAGGCTATCGATAATTGCGCTCGCCATTTGTGAACAGACAAAACGTGTCCATATAAGCTTGTACAGTTTATATTGGTCTTTCGTCAAGATATCTTTCAGTAGTTCTGGTGCTTTATCCACATAAGTTGGACGAATCGCCTCATGGGCATCTTGAGCATTCTTCTTTGAAGCATATACTCTGGTTTTTTCCGGTAGATACTCTTTCCCGTAATGCTCTTCAATAAACAGTTTTGCCTCATTTTGTGCTTGGCTAGAAATTCTCGTTGAGTCAGTACGTATATAGGTAATCAAACCGACGGTACCACCATGACTTTTCCCTAGATCGATTCCTTCATACAATTGTTGGGCAAAGCGCATGGTCTTTTTAGCGCTAAATCCCAATTTTCTAGATGCATCCTGTTGTAAACTAGAAGTCGTATAGGGTGGGTTGGGATTCTTCTTTTTGTCTTTTCGCAGCACTTTTAATACTTGATAGCTACTTCCACCCAACATATCCAGTATTTCTTTCATTTCTGCTTCTGAAGCAATAACTTGCTTTTTACCGTCTATTTGAGAAAGGCCTGCTTCAAATTCCATGTTTTCCTTGTTAAACTTTGCGGCAAGCTTCCAGTACTCTTCCGGAACAAACTTTTCTATTTCTTCTTCACGTTCAATAATAATTCGCACAGCAACAGACTGAACTCTGCCCGCGCTGAGGCCTTTTTTTACTTTTTTCCATAATAAGGGGCTTAGTGAATAACCTACCAATCGGTCAAGTACCCTTCTAGCCTGTTGTGCCTCGACCCGGTGCATATCGATGGTTCTAGGCTGTTTAACTGCTTCTAATATTGCGTCCTTGGTAATCTCATTAAATTCAATCCTTGTTTTACTGTCTTCTGGCAATCCCAAAACCCGCTGAAGATGCCAAGCAATTGCTTCTCCTTCGCGGTCAGGGTCAGTTGCCACCAAAATTTTCTTGGCTTTTTTTGCTTGTTTTTTAATTTCTTTTAGTAGATTGCCTTTTCCCCGAATGGTTATGTATTGCGGTTCGAAATTGTTCTCCACATCCACCCCCATCTTGCTTTTAGGCAAATCAATCACATGCCCCATTGAGGAGGTCACTAAATACCTACTTCCTAAAAACTTATTTATGGTTTTGGCTTTTGCAGGTGACTCCACAATGACCAATATCTTATCCGCCATAACAATCCTTTCCTATTACAATATTTCCTCTAGGGATAAAGCTACAAAGGCGCCATCCCGAATCAATCTGTTGCAACCTGCACTGGTAGAGCGATTAATATCTCCCGGTACAGCGTAAACATCTTTTCCTTGCTCAAGTGCGAATTGAGCCGTAATAAGGCTTCCACTCTTAACAGTCGCCTCAACAACCAGAATTCTATCGCTAATACCACTTATGATGCGATTCCGTTCCGGAAACTGGTAAGCCTTTGGAGTATGATATAAAGGATACTCACTAAGTAAAAGTCCCTTTTCCCCTATACACTGTTGTAGTTCTGCGTTCTCCTTTGGATACTCATGATATATGCCATTACCCAAAACCGCAATAGTTTCCCCACCAACTGTCAGTGCAGCTTGATGAGCGGCAGCATCTATGCCATAAGCCAATCCACTAACAATGGTCTCGCCTTGATTTGCCAATGCTCTGGCGAATCTATTCGCTACGCAGCGACCATATGTTGTACATCTTCTCGAACCTACAATACCAAAAGTTTTCTGATTAAGCAAAGCTATATTGCCTCTTGCATATAAAAGCGCTGGTGGATCGTCGATGTTTTTCAAACCAATAGGGTATCTTTTATCCCTATACGTTAGCACATAAATTTCTTTACGCAACATCTTTTTAATCTCCTCAACCCATCTTTTTAAGTCGCCTTTTATATCTTTCTTTGCTTTCTGGATTTGTGCAATTTCATTACGATTCAATTCCCTTTTCCGAGTTCCTCCCATGATTTGTTTACCCAATTCATTTGTATATTCCAAAAAGTATAACTTACGCAATAAACGAGGGTTCTTCAGGCTCTCACTTAATCCGTACCAATAAGCTATGTTTATAATTGGATCCATGTTTTTCCTCCTTTGTGTGGATTTTGACATAAAAATAGAATGAGAAGAGTTTCCTCTTCTCATTCTTCATTACAGTATCCTACACTTTTTTTGTATGCTCTTTAATGCTGACACAACGAACATTAAATTTGTTTTCTTAACCTAAGAGCATTGCTTACCACCGAAACAGAACTAAACGCCATGGCTGCTGCCGCGATCATGGGATTAAGCAACAATCCTGTGCTTGTATACAGTACGCCCGCAGCGATGGGTATGCCAATCATATTATAAAAGAATGCCCAAAACAGGTTCTGCTTAATGTTTCGAATCGTTTTTGACGAAGCCCTCAGGGCCACTAGAATATTCATTGGGTCATCCTGCATCAAAACTACGTCAGCAGATTCAACCGCGACATCAGTGCCACCACCTACCGCCATACCCACATCTGCTTGAACCAAGGCAGGTGCATCATTAATACCATCCCCTACCATCGTAACAACATAGCCTTCCTTTTGAAGGCGTTCTACTTCCTCCACCTTATGCTCAGGCAATACTTCGGCAATGACCGTATCTATTCCCGCTTCTTTCGCAATATGATCGGCTGCAGTCTTATGATCTCCTGTCAGCAATACAGCCCTAATTCCAAGCTCTTTCAGTTGACGAACCATCTGCGGAATACCATCTTTTAGTCGATCTTTTGCCCCTATCAACCCAACTACTTCGTTTTCCAATACCAAAGCCATGATGGTATTGCCTTTGTTCTGTAACTGGTTTACATCTTCCTTAATCTTTTCTTCTTTTAGAAAACCTTTTTCCTCAAGCATCCGAAGTGATCCCATCCAAACATTGTAACCTTTGCCATCTAAAGATACTCTAGCTGCTATGCCTTTGCCTTGGATGGACTTAACGTTTTCGACCACAGCCTTGGTCCATTTTTGAGATTTTTCTATTTCTTCTGCTCTTTTGATTACAGCATCTGCTAAGGGGTGTTCTGAACGACTTTCCACTAAAGAAGCCAGAGTATATAAATCGCCTACACTATAGCCACCATAAACAAATTCCTGATTGACCGTTGGTTTTCCCTGAGTTATGGTTCCCGTCTTGTCGAATACCATGACTTGCGTGCTATTCAGACGTTCTAAGGGCTCACCGCCCTTAAATAGAATTCCTTTTTCAGCAGCTCTTCCAGTACCCACCATGATGGCAGTAGGTGTAGCCAATCCCAAGGCACAAGGGCAAGCAATAACGAGTACTGCGACAAAAATTGTAAGTGAAAACTCGAGATTCTTGCCGTATGCCATCCAAAATATAAAGGCCAAGACAGCGATTGACATAACAATTGGAACAAATCGCCCAGCTACTTTATCTGCCAATCTAGCAATGGGGGCCTTACTTCCTTGGGCCTCACGAACCATGCGAATAATTTGGAAGAGAATCGTATCCTCTCCTACCTTTGTTGCTTCCATTACCATGGAGCCATTGCCGTTTACGGAAGCACCGGTAAGATGATCTCCAGCAGATTTAAATACGGGAATGCTTTCTCCACTAATCATGGACTCATCCACAGACGATTCCCCTGTAAGCACTTTCCCATCCGTCGGAATTGCCGAACCTGGTTTCACCAATAGGTGATCTCCGGGTTTTACTTTTTGTATCAATATTTCCTTTTCACTTTGACCTTCTATCAAGAAGGCAGTCTTGGGTCTTAAATCCGTAAGGCGCTCGATTGCCTTACCCGTTTTGCGCTTGGCACTTCCTTCTAGATACTTACCTAGATTAATCAGTGCAATAATAACGCCCACACTCTCAAAATAGAGAGGAAATGAAATTCCATTTTGCAGTATTCTCACCGTATTGACGAGACTATATATGAAAGCTGCACTCGTTCCAACTGCCACCAGAGAATCCATGTTGGGCATACGGCTAGCAAGAGATTTAAAGCCTATGCGGTAGTGGTCTCTGGCAATAATCAGTATCGGTACCGTTAAGAGTAGCTGCAAAAGAGACATCTGAATCGGATATGTTTGCTGCAGATTTCGAATGAAAGCAATCCCCAACATAGGTCCCATGCTGATTAGGAACAATGGAATGGCAAAGGAAAACAACGAATATAGCTTTCTTTTGGCTTTTTTTTGCTCTGCTGATTCGTTTAGGTTTTTCTCATCTAGAATAACCTGATACCCCAAGTTTTCGATGCTTTCATAAATCTGTTCAAGCTTAATTTGTTCTGGATTGTATTCTATCGTTGCTTGTTCCGTAGTTAGGTTGACAAAAGCCTCGATTATACCTTCTTGGGCTTTTAGGGTCTTTTCGACATTGGCACTACAAGATGCACAGTGCATACCACCAATTAGAATTCGGGTACGTACTATGCTACCTTTTACGATTCCATATCCCATATGTGAGACAGCCTGCATCATAGTTTGTTCAATTTCTTCATTATATTCATGAAAATCTACTTGCAAATTTTCTGTTAGTAGATTTACTTCAGCACTTTTCACTCCTTGAATTTGGCTGGCTGCATGTTCCACATTGGATGCGCAACTTGCACAATTCATATCCTTTACGGAATAGTTTTTAATCATCGGACAATTCTTTCCTTCCCAATCATTTTAGTTGGCTTTAGTTTATCACAAGCAATAAGGTATACAAAATTTATTGTCAATACTTGTTCTATCGTATATACTTTTTGATGAAATCTTTATTGTTAATTAGGAAAGGAAGTATACTATGGCATTACGCTGCGGCATCGTTGGCCTCCCCAATGTGGGAAAATCAACGCTTTTCAATGCAATTACTCAGGCAGGAGCAGAATCCGCAAACTATCCATTTTGCACCATTGACCCTAATGTGGGTGTTGTAACCGTTCCAGACGAACGGCTGGATTATCTGACTGATCTATATGAACCCAAAAAGACCATTCCTACTGCTTTCGAATTTGTAGACATTGCGGGCCTAGTTGAAGGCGCCAGCAAGGGTGAAGGATTAGGAAATAAATTTCTGTCACATATCCGTGAAGTTGATGCAATCGCCCATGTGGTACGGTGCTTTGACGATGAAAACATCACCCATGTTTCAGAAACTGTAGATCCTAAAAGAGATATCGAGATTATAAATCTTGAACTGGCACTAGCTGACCTCGAGTCCATGGATAAACGAATGGCCAAGCTTGAAAGCAAGATAAAATCCAAAGACAAAGAAGCACTCATAGAATACAAACTTGTAAAGCGTATCAAGGAAGAAGCACTCGATGAAGGATTGGCTGTTAGAAATTTAGAATTTTCTGATGATGATTTGAAGTTAATAAAAAGTTTCAACTTGTTGACCATTAAACCCATTATCTATATCGCCAATATTTCTGAAGAAGAAGCGGCAGATCCCACCTCCAACCCGTATTTAGAACAGGTTAGAGAAATTGCTTCTAATGAGGATGCTAGAGTAATCCCAGTATCTGCCCGTTTGGAATCAGAAATAGCGGAGTTAGATGCAAGCGATAAGAAAGCCTTTTTATTAGAACTGGGCATTCCACAATCTGGTCTAGATGCAACCATCAAGGCTGCCTATGATTTGTTAGGTCTTATAACCTACTTAACAGCTGGTAAGCCGGAGGTCAGGGCTTGGACCATTACTCGGGGTATGAAAGCCCCTCAAGCTGCCGGAGTCATCCATACAGATTTCGAGCGAGGCTTCATCAAAGCAGAGGTAATGAGTTTTGATGACTTAAAAGAAGCTGGTTCGGAAGCGAAGGTTAAAGAACAAGGAAAGCTAAGAATTGAAGGAAAAGAATATGTTGTAAAAGATGGAGACATCATGCACTTCAGATTCAATGTATAAGTGAAAAAAAGCACCAAGGACAGCTTAATCTGTCTCCTTGGTGCTTTTTTAAGGGATTATTCTTTGCTTTTTATGTAACATACGGGTCATATTATATAAATAGAAAAAAAAGTTTAGAGAATCCTTTATCCTGAGTGTATTTTAAAGTATAATCATGTCGGTTATTAAGAATAATAATATAGAGGTGATCTGATGAAAAAAGTTACTTTCATAGGCGGTACTCATGTAGATTCCTTCAAGGAATTAACGAGCACCTATGAATCCAAAAAAGCCATACCACCAGATTTTGTTTATATCCCACTATCGCAACACATTGGCGCGCCTTGCGAAGCCAATCTATGTGTGGGTGAAGAAGTTCTGATGGGTCAAGAAATTGGAAAAACCCTTGGATTTGTTAGCGCACCAATCCACTCAAGCGTCAGTGGAAAAGTCGTTGCCATCGAGAAAAAAGCACATCCGACTGGACGTTTTGTAAACTGCATCGTGATTGAAAACGATAAAAAGGATACGTTAGTAGATAACGTTAAACCGGAAGAGAACCCGGAAGCACTTACGGGGGAGCAGATTGTTAAAAAGGTTCTAGATGCAGGTATTGTAGGTCTTGGTGGTGCAGCATTTCCAACGCACGTTAAATATACTCCACCAGAAAATACCAAAATCGATTACGTTATCCTAAACGGAATTGAATGTGAGCCCTTCATTACGGCCGACCACCGTCTTATGCTCGAGTATCCTGAGTCTATTGTTAAAGGACTGGGATATATTCTTAAGGCAACAGGTGCAAAACGAGGCATCGTAGCCATTGAAGATAACAAGATGAACGCCATTAAGATTTTAACGGATTGCTGCGAAAAGTATGACAACATCGATGTTGTGGTTTGCGCTGAAAAATATCCACAAGGTGGCGAAAAACAATTAATTTATGCCACTACACACAGAGAAGTTCCCGTAGGTGGTCTTCCTCTTGACGTTGGTGTTATCGTGAACAACGTAGGTACTGCAAAAGCAGTCTGTGATGCCGTAGAAAACAATATGCCCTTGATTGAGCGTATGGTCACAGTTTCCGGAACATCTGTGGATACCCCCGCAAACTATATTGCTAGAATTGGCACCTTATTCAGTGACTTGATTGAGCAATCTGGTGGCTATACGGAAGAAAACAACAAAATTTTATCCGGTGGTCTTATGATGGGTAAATCTATGTATTCTGACGATGTTCCCATTACCAAAGGCACCTCTGCTATTTTGGTTCTTAAGGATGAAGGAATTCAGCCTCCCAAGGAACATACTTGTGTTCGTTGTGCAAAATGCATCGACGTATGCCCCGCTTTCCTTGAACCTACTAGATTGGCTGTTTTAACTAAATTAAACGAGTTTACTCGTTTGGATGAGGAACAAAGCATCATGTCCTGTATTGAATGTGGTTCTTGTTCTTATGTCTGCCCAGCAAATATCCCCTTGCTCGAATACATTCGGTTGGGTAAACAGGGTGTAATCAAGAGTAAAAAGAAATAGGAAAGGAAGGAATCACATATGAAAAACGAACAACTTTTAAAAGTGTCTTCCTCTCCTCATGTGCATAGCGGAAACAGCATTCCCGTTGCCATGCGAGATGTGATTATTGCACTTTTACCTGCTACGGTTATGTCTATTTACTTTTTCAGATTGTATGCATTGGCCATTATTGTCACCTCAATCGCTACGGCCATGCTTGCTGAATATGTTTGTCAAAAAGTCCGTGGTGTCGAGATTACACTAACCGACTATAGCGCAGCTGTTACCGGTTTACTTTTTGCTTTGGTCATCCCACCAGCTACTCCTTTGTGGTTGACCTTTATCGGTTCAGCCATTTGTATTGTAATTGGAAAACAAGTATTTGGAGGGCTAGGCAATAACCTCTTCAACCCAGCTTTGGTTGGAAGAGCTATCTTGGTTGCCTCGTGGCCAGTGTATATGACGAGCTTTACCAGTCCTTTTGATGGTCTTACTTCTGCTACACCATTAAGCATTATTGGATCTATCAATGCACAAGCTGTTTCTGGTTTGGCCATTGATCCGGAGTTATTCCATTCATTGCCTAATATTTCACAACTATTTTTAGGCAATATTGCAGGCAGTATGGGTGAAACTTCTGCCCTAGCCTTGTTAATCGGTGGATTATTCTTAATCTATCGCAAACACATTGACTGGAAAATTCCTTCAATCTATGTGGGTACCGTATTCATCCTAGCTATCATTCTTCCGGGTCCCTTCTCAGACATTAGAATTTGGTATGCTTTTTACAATGTTTTTGCAGGTGGTCTTCTAATTGGTGCCTTCTTTATGGCAACCGACTGGGTAACCAGCCCCACCACCAAGCGCGGTCGTATCCTTTATGCGGTATGCTTAGGTCTTCTGACTTTCATTATCAGAAAGGGCTCTGGTATGCCTGAAGGCGTAGCCTATTCTATTCTTATTATGAATATGGTTACCCCCCTAATTGACCGTTACACTAGAGGAAGAGTATTCGGGGAGGTTAAGAAACGTGGATAAGCAAACTTTTAAGCTTGGTCTTTTCCTGATGTTGGTTGCCGCCCTCGCCGCTTTGGCCTTGGCTTCCATCAATGGCATGACCGCACCAATCATCGCATCAAATGAACAAATTGCTTTGGATGCTGCAATGTCTGAAGTATATCCCAGCTCCTCTTCCTTCGTTGATTCCTATGCGGATTACAGTGACAGCATACCGGAAAATATCGTGGGATTAGCTATTGCTGAAGTAGACAGTACACCTGCGGGTGTAGTATATATCGTGGAAAATGGGGGCTATGGAGGAACAATCAAACTTATGGTCGCCTTTGATATACAAGACAAAGTAATCACCGGCCTTCGCATACTCACACACAATGAGACGCCTGGACTTGGTGCCAATGCTAAAACTTCTTGGTTCAATGAGCGCTACCTTGATGTAGACGCAACCAATGAACTTCGTGTAGTGAAGACGGAACCGGTAAATCCAGATGAGATCCAGGCTATAACAGCAGCCACCATTACATCTAGAGCCGTGACCGACGGTGTGAACATTGCTCGCGCCCACTTCCTAGAAAACTTTTAGGACGGAGGATAGGATATGAGTATTAAAAAAGAGTTTACCAAAGGTATTTTTAAAGAAAATCCCATCTTCGTCTTGTTGCTCGGTATGTGCCCTACTTTAGCGGTTACAACATCGGTCAACAATGCTATCGGTATGGGATTATCCGTTATTGCAGTACTGACTGCCAGCAATATTGTCGTTTCCTTGTTGAGGAATATCATCCCTGATAGCGTGCGCATTCCCTCCTACATTGTCATCATTGCCACCTTTGTGACCATGATTGAAATGTTGGTACATGCCTTCTTCGTGGAGTTATACTCATCTTTGGGTATTTTCTTACCACTGATTGTGGTTAACTGTATTATTTTAGGCAGAGCGGAAGCCTTTGCCAATAAGAATACCGTAACAGACTCCATTTTTGATGCATTGGGCATGGGAATTGGTTTTACCATGGCGCTCATCATATTGTCTACCTTTAGAGAAGTCTTAGGGGCTGGCAGTTTTATGGGACACGCCTTGTTTGGTGAAGCATTTCAACCTGCACTCGTTATGATACTTCCACCAGGAGCCTTTTTGACATTAGGTTGTATCCTGGGTGTTATACAATTCCATAAAAATAAGAAAGCAAAGGAGGCTAAATAATGAGTTACTTTGCCATGATTATCAGCGCTATGCTGGTATCGAATATTGTACTCTCCCAATTCCTGGGTGTTTGTCCTTTCCTGGGTGTCTCCAAAAAAGTTGAATCCGCTGTTGGCATGGGTATGGCTGTAGTTTTTGTTATGACCATCGCTTCTGCTATCTCTTGGCTGGTATATCACTTTATTCTTGTACACTACGGTTTAGAATACCTGAAAACAATTGCCTTCATCCTGGTTATCGCCAGCCTGGTGCAATTCGTTGAAATGGTAATTCGTAAGTTCAGCCCTGGACTATATAAGTCTTTGGGCGTTTATCTACCTCTCATTACCACCAACTGTGCCGTTCTTGGTATCGCCCTTTTGAATATTCAAAACGGGTTCAACTTTTTAGAAACAGTGGTAAATGGTGCCGCCAATGCCCTTGGTTTTACGTTAGCGTTGGTTTTATTCGCCGGATTGAGAGAACGTGTTGATGAAATGGATGTACCTGCTGCTTTGGCCGGAACCCCTATTTCATTGATTATCGCCAGTATCATGAGTATCGCCTTTTTAGGCTTTACCGGATTGGTTTAGGAGGTTAGCATGTTAGAAGCGATCATTGCGCTTGCATCCTTAGGTCTCATCTTCGGACTAGTCCTAGGCTTGGCAAGTAAAAAGCTAAAAGTGGAGGTTGATCCCACAGTAGAAAAACTAATCGAAGTTCTTCCCGGCGCCAATTGCGGCGCCTGTGGATATCCTGGTTGTTCCGGCTTAGCAGAAGCCATTGCAGCCGGTAAAGCAAACATAGACTCCTGTATCCCCGGTGGTAAAGAAACTGCTGATCATGTTGCGGATATTATGGGAATGTCATCAGGTGATTGCAAAGAGCCCTTGATTGCAAGGGTTCAATGTCAAGGAACAGTAGATAAATCTAAATATATATATGAGTATGAAGGAATTCCCTCTTGTGATTTGGCTGCTGGCTATTTCAATGGTTCAAAAGACTGCCAATTTGGTTGTTTTGGACTTGGTACCTGTGCAGCAAGCTGCCCTTTTGATGCCATCACCATGGGGGAAGACAATCTACCGAAAATTGACATGGAAAAATGTACTGGCTGTGGCGTTTGTGTAGAAGCTTGTCCCCAAAATATCATACGCTTGGGACGCGCTACCCAAAGAATATTCGTTAGTTGCTCCAATACGGACAAGGGCAAAGACTCTCGAAAAGTCTGTACCATTTCATGCATTAAATGCAGAATATGCGAAAAAGGATGTCCCTCTGATGCGATTCATGTCATCCAAACGGGGACTGGTACCATTGCCCGCATTGATGAAGAAAAATGTACAAACTGTGGCTGGTGTGCTGACAATTGTCCCACTGGTGCCATACAAACCATTGAGCCCCTCGAGGACTTTTTCAAAATGATAAACAATCGAGTTCCTGTTAAGGAGGAAGAATCCAAATCCGGCTGTGCCGCATGCGGATTGTGTAAATAATTGATGAAAAGAATATTACTATTGTCTTCCATGATCCTGCTCATTGCATCCGTTTTCTTTTGGCAACAAAACATGTCTAAAGAAGTTTCAGTGGACTCTTTTCTCATGGACACGCTTGTTTCCATAAAAGTTATGAGTACTGATGAAGAAGCTGCTGAAGAAGCAATCAATGATGCCCTTAGCGCCATGCAACAATTAGACAATCAAGTGGATCGGTATGAAGACAATCCGGACAATGTTATATTTAAAATCAATCAGGCATCAGGCAAAGAGTATATCTCTTTGCCTGATGATGTATTATCCTTGATTCAAACCGCCCAGAGCCTGTCAGAGGCCTCAGGCGGGGCGTTTGACATCAGTATAGGGGTTCTTGTCGACCTATGGAAGAAAAGTGAATCTGAGGGCCTTTTAGCGCCTCAAGAAGAATTTGCTTCTGCCCTTTCCCTAGTCGACTATAGTGCCATCCTCATTGAAGACAATATGGTAAAACTGGCCAAGTCTGGTATGTCCTTAGATTTGGGTGCTTTGGCCAAAGGTGCTAGTGCAGATCTTGCACGAGATATTCTAATTGAACATGGAATTAGCCAAGGAATAATTGATGCAGGAGGAAATATCGTAGTCATTGGCTCCAAAGATGATGAAACGCCATGGAAAATCGGCATCACGGATCCGAATCAACCAGGAGATACCATGGGCTATGTTGAAGTTCGTGATACAGCCATCGTTACGGCAGGAATTTATCAGCGCTTTTATACAATTAATGATCAGCAATACCACCACATACTCTCCCCCTTTACTGGTTACCCAGCTGAAGGTCTAAAGAGTGTAACTGTGCTTTGTGATTCTAGTACCTTAGCCGATGCCATCAGCACCACCATAGTGGTACTAGGTCCAGAAAAAGGTCTTGCGTTTATAGAGTCTTTTCCAGAAGCAGAGGCCATCCTGATTACAGATAACGACCAACTCCTCTTTAGTAGTGGAGCAAGATCATATTTCACCCTCTTAAAGGAGGATTCTTTCTATGAGTAGTCTGAAGGCTATCCGGCATATGCTAAACCGTTGGGATTTAGGGCTCATCTTACTTATCTTAGTCGTTGCCCTCTCCTTGTTTGTTTGGCAGCAAAGGCAACCTGATAATGCTAGCCAAGTTCGAGTTAGTATTGATGGTACCACAAGCTATTTACTCAATCTCTCCCAAGACCAAGTTCAAAGCTACGATACTATGTTTGGATCGATTACAGTTGAAATCAAAGATGGACAGGTTCGGGTTCTTCAGTCCAGTTGTGATGAGCAGATATGCGTACATCAAGGTTTTATCCATGAGCCGGGGGCCTCTATTGTATGTATTCCCAACCGAACCATCGTTGAATGTTTAGGCACAACACAATATGATGGAGTAAGCCGATGAATAGTAAAAAAATGATGAGAATGTCCATGCTTCTCGCTGTTTCACTCATACTAGCTTATTTGGAAACCTTGTTGCCCTCTCTTATTCCAATACCAGGGATGAAACTGGGACTAGCGAATATTGTAGTTTTGTATGTCATCTTGACAGATGGAAAAAAAGAAGCCCTAATGATTAGCATCATGAGGCTTCTATGTCTTGCACTATTTACCGGTAGATTTCTAACGCCCGGATTCTATATTGGTTTCAGTGGTGCTCTAATGTCTTGGGTTTTCATGGCCCTAGGTTCGAGTTCACCTTTAAGCATTATTGGACTATCCATTTTTGGTGCGGTAGGCCATAATGTTGGGCAACTATTCGCTGCTGTTTTTCTAGTCGGCAGTACAGGTGTCTATTTCTTTCTACCTATTTTGCTGGTTACCGGTCTTATTTTCGGTTCTGTAACCGGATTTATCGTTACACTTCTTATTGAAAAACGTAACAAACAGCAAATCCCACTTTCTTAGAAATCTCTATTTTCTGCTATTTCATCATACATTCCTTGGTATAAATCCACGATCTCATAACCGTATCCAATCCCTGGGCTTGCCCAACCCACGCCATTGGGGTTGTCCCCTGCCCCTAGATAAGCATACACGGTTGCGCTTCCTCTCAAATAATTCAGACTTTCATGTAAGAGGTTGAACCTGGGGTCAAGCACCTCACGATCCTTAGGCAATTCTTTTTTCGTGGCATAGGCATACAAATGTTGCAAGTGTGCTTCCACTCCACAAGCTTGGTCCACAAAGTTGGCTCCATGATTGCCACAAACCAAGGTCACCATGTTCGGATTGGCCCCATAAATAGATTCCTCGCCTGTCAATCGTACGCCCGTTGCATACAAGCCGCAAAAATTATTCTGTTCTGGTAGTACAAGATTGCCAAATTTGAAGCAACCCGTTTCTTTAATCGCTTGTGCAATGGCTAAATCAGGCCGAATCCCATAGTATTCGGCAATTTCATAATATAGAGACGGTAATTCATCAAATCCATCTACATGCTTTGAGAACCACCATTCCATCTCTTCTAATGTCACCATTGGCTCACCCAATATGCTTATTTCTTCAGCATCAAATATTGGACTTCCTAGTGACGGTAGTGCCTGGGTCAATATATCAACTCGACGTTCTTCTCCATTCCAGTTTACCTTAAAACCAAACGTTTCACTAACAAAGCGAAGTGGCAAGAATGTCGTTTCTTGATGCAATTGAGCCATATGTTGCGTTTCAGTTACTAGGTCATTTATTTTGGCCTGGTTTTCGCCAAGCTTCATGGAAATATTTTTGTCTCCAAGCTTTAGAACAAAAGGTTCAGATGCCCCATACCAGTCCACCTGCCCATTCAAGGATTCAATAAGTGCTCTTATCGGGATATAGGAAACACCTTCTTCAAGGTAAGGGGCCACGGGAGCTTCTACCTCTACTCCATCTTTAAAGATTTGAAAATCTTCTTCTTCTGTTGTTGCTGTTGCTAATGCTGCCTCGGGAAGCAAAAATAGTATTGCAATTAAAGCAAGCATAATCCATCTAGTCCTATGTTGTATTTCCTTGTTCATACCATCCTCCCGAGATAATGCAGGGCAATTCCATCATAATTTTCATTTCTCACCTTATTCGTCGAAGTGAAAAGTAAACAGCTAGCCCCATATCCTTTTTTGTTTATCAGTTCTTCATCAGCAGTTTCTAACTGCATGACCAAGTCTTCATTCCGTTCTATATACTCAATTGTCTCAATAATGCTTTGTCCGTTAAGAATAATTATCTCATGTATAGAGGGTGACTCTGCCAGCTCCTTCACACAATATAATTTCGCGAGCTCTTTACTATCTAAATTATTGATTTCTTCGGCATGCTTAGGGTTTCCCAAAGCATAAACATAATCTTTAGATTTGGTAGAATCAATTTTCACTCGATCTTTATATACTGCCCCCGTTGCCATAAGAGCCATTATGGTCTTCCCATTATCGGCATGGGGATGGAAATGAACTTGCAAAGGAATCTCCGTATCATAGGCAGTAGAAAGCTCGTCATGAATTCCTCGAACGATTTCCTCTCCCTGAGGAATCATCTCTAGGAATATGGTGGCGCTTAGCACACTAAGTTCCGCATTAACGGACATCAATTCCCCTACTAAACTTCTAGCTTTCATTCGGCCAAGAAGGTATGGGAATACAATGGTCTCATCATCATGGTTGATGCCAGTGCCAATGGATGACGTTGTCACAGTAACCAGATAGCGGGCTGCGTCCAAGGTCACAATTTCTAGTTTACGTCCAGTATAATGCATACTCGCCTCCTTACCTCTTAAGTATAGCAAAAACTATGCAGGTGTCATATATTTTCCGTAAAAAAAGGCACCTCACGATGCCTTTTTCCTATTATTATTTACATTTCTTGGACTTTTTGCTTTAGCTCTGCCACTTTATCTAACTTTTCCCAAGGTAAATCTAAATCGTTACGACCAAAATGGCCATAGCTAGCAGTCTGCTTATAGATGGGTTTTTGTAGACCCAGGGTCGCAATAATACCTGCTGGTCTTAATTCAAATGTGTCTTTTACCAATTCAACTAGCTTTTCTTCCGGTATGGTAGACGTTCCAAAAGTCTCCACCATAACAGATACTGGTCTTGCCACACCAATCGCATACGCGATTTGAATCTCACAACGCTTAGCCAATCCAGCTCCCACTAAATTTTTAGCCACATAACGAGCAGCATAGGACGCAGAGCGGTCAACCTTAGTAGGATCTTTTCCCGAAAAAGCACCTCCACCGTGTCTTGCCATTCCGCCATAAGTATCTACTATAATTTTACGACCGGTTACCCCAGCATCTCCTTGAGGACCGCCGATTACAAATCGTCCTGTCGGATTTACATAGATTTTGGTATTTTCATCCATATATTCTGCAGGAATTACAGGATTGATCACATTTTCAATGATATCCTTCCGGATTTTTTCCAAGCTGGTTTTCGCATCGTGTTGAGTTGAAATAACCACTGCCTCAATGCGCTTGGGTATATGGTCCTCATATTCAACCGTAACTTGTGACTTGCCATCCGGTCTAAGATAAGTCAATTTTTTTTGTTTGCGCACCTCTGTTAATTTTTTAGTTAATTTGTGTGCTAAAGAAATGGTAAGCGGCATATATTCATCTGTCTCATCGGTTGCGTAGCCAAACATCATGCCTTGGTCTCCAGCGCCTATTTGATCCCATTCTTCTGCATTTCCACAAGAAACTTTCTTTTCCATCGCTTGGTCAACACCCATCGCGATGTCTGAAGACTGCTCATCTAAACTCACAAGTACTGAACAAGTACTTGCATCAAAGCCAAACTTAGCTCTAGTATATCCGATTTCTGCAACTGTCTTTCTTGCAATCTTAGCGATATCTACATAACAATTTGTCGTTACTTCTCCACCTACTAGGACCAAGCCCGTAGTTACCATGGTTTCGCAAGCAACGCGAGCTTTGGGATCTTTCTCTAAAATGGCATCCAATATACTGTCCGATATTTGATCGCAAATTTTATCGGGATGTCCTTCCGTTACAGATTCTGATGTAAATAGCATTTTAGACATTTTCTTTATTTTCTCCTTATCGTGCCAGCTTGAGATATTTTGGTAACTTGATGATTTCATCAAGTAAGACTCCAGCTAGTTCTTTTTTTGGCATCTTTTGCAATTGTTTTGCCTTACCATTGCCCCAGTACAAGGTGACCGTATTGTTATCTGACCCAAATGCGCTCTCATCACCGTCTACTTGGTTGGCAACAATCATATCCAAATTCTTCTCTTTCAGCTTCTTTTTGGCATTCGCCTCAAGATTTTCCGTCTCTGCAGCAAAGCCAATTACAATCTGCTTATCCTTTTTCAAAGATATTTCCTTTAAAATGTCTACTGTTCCTTCCAGATTGATTGTCCACTTCTTTTTACTTAGATTAGAATCATTTGTCTTTTTAATCTTTTGTTCTTCTACCACTTCAGGTTTAAAATCTGCAACGGCAGCTGCTTTTACTACAATATCCTGGGTGTCAAAATTAGCCATGACTTGTTCATACATTTCTTGTGCAGTCTCTACACGAATTATATTTACATCCGGTAAATCCGTTAATTCATGGCTTCCAAGAATGAGGGTAACATGAGCACCACGACGCTTTGCCTCCTCGCAAATCGCCACTCCCATCTTACCGCTACTGCGATTACCGATAAACCGTACAGGGTCAATCGCCTCTCTAGTACCACCAGCTGTTACCAATACATTAAACCCTTCCAATGCTTGATCTCCAAAAAACATATTTTCAATCTGCATCAGTACCGTTTTATTGGCGGGATAGCGTCCCTTTCCCTTAATACCACAAGCTAGCATGCCTTCTTCCGGTTGCATTATCACTGCACCTTGGCTCGCCAAATCTCGTAGGTTTTTTTGGGTTGCTTCATGCTCATACATTTTACTATTCATGGCTGGTACGTAAAGAACGGGGCAATCTGCTGCCAGTAGTACCGCACTAAGGAGGTTATCTGCCAAACCGTTTGCACCCTTTGCAATCGTATTGGCCGTTGCAGGAGCAATGACGATAAGGTCTGCGGTGTCTGCCAATTTTATATGGGGAATAGCACTTTTTTCTAGGCTGTTCTGATCTGTCCATACCTGGTTTTTGGTAATGACTTCTAACGTCAGAGGAGTCACAAATTTCATTGCTTCAGCAGTTAAGACTACATGGACATCAAAATCCATTTTCGTCAAACTACTCGCCAAATCAATTGCCTTGTAGGCAGCAATACCACCAGTTATGCCCAGAACGATATTTTTTTTGGTTTTAGTTACCATTGTTTACTCCGGTTTTTTAATTACTACATCGCCTGAGGCAATCTCTTCCAATGCTTTCATTATGGGTTTATTGCCATGTTCAAAATCCATATCTGGCATGCTAATCAATTGTCTTGCCCTCTTAGCGGCAACGATTACCAAGGTGTATTTACTAGGTACTCTTTCTAATAACTTATCTACTGTAGGTGCTTTCATCTTTTACTCCCCTTTCTCTTCAAAGTGTAACAAAAGTCTAGTCGATTTGCATTTTTCTGCTGCAATAATGCATCTCATACGTTCTACCGCGTCTTCAATCTTGTCGTTTACGACCACATAGTCATATTCACCGATATAAGATAACTCATTTTTAACTTGTTGCAATCTCTTTTCTATCTCCTCCATCGGCTCCCTGTCACGACAGATGATTCTCTCTTTGAGAATCTCTAAAGAAGGCGGAACTACAAAAAGAAAGACAGCATCTGGATAACTTTTCTTGACCTGCATGGCCCCTTGAATATCAATCTCAAGTATCACATCCACTTCTTTATCCAAAGCTTCAAGTACCTTGTCCTTGGGTGTTCCATAATAATTATCATATACAGTTGCATATTCAAGGAAGAGTCCTTGATTTACTTTCTCTAAGAACTCTTCCTTATTGATGTAGTAATATGTTTCTCCATCCTTTTCACCTGGACGTATGTCTCTGGTTGTTGCGGATACAGATAGTTCAATACTAGTATATTGTGAAATCAAGGCCTTTGCCAAAGTTCCTTTGCCTGCGCCTGACGGACCTGAAATCACAAGTAAAATTCCTGGATTCTTCAAAACCTTATTCTCCCTCACTGACATCTACGATTGCTTTACTCGTGGATAGACGGTTTGAAACAGTTTCAGGTTGTACTGCAGAGAGAACTATATAGTTAGAATCCGTTACAATGACTGCTCTAGTCCTTCGACCATATGTGGCATCTACTAGTTCATTCCTATCCCGTGCATCTTGCACTAGGCGTTTAATTGGTGCAGATTCCGGACTCACAATTGCCACGATACGATTGGCGTTCACAATATTCCCAAATCCAATATTGACCAATTTTATATCCATAGTGCCTCCCTAAATTTATTCTATATTCTGAATCTGTTCTCGTATTTTCTCCACTTCACTTTTCATTTCAACAACGGTTTGGCTAATTTGAGAAACATGGGATTTTGATCCAATAGTGTTGATTTCTCTATTGATTTCTTGTACCAAAAAATCCAATTTTCTACCGACTACACCACCGTCTTCTAAGGTATCCAACATCATCTTAAAGTGGCTATCCAACCGAACTGTTTCCTCCGTAATATCTGATTTATCAGCATATATTGCAAGCTCAGTAGCCAATCTATCTTCATTAATTGGAACATCATCTAAAATGGTTTCCACACGCTCAAAAAGTTTATTGCGGTACTCTACCAAATTTTCCTCACTGTATTGTTTTACCGTTGCCGTAAGACTCTTAAGTATATCTACTCTATCTAAGATATCCTTCTTTAAATTGTACCCTTCATCGGCTCTCATGGACTTAACTTCTTTAATGGCATCATAGAAGGCCATCTTGGTTAAAATCCAAAGCGCTTCTAAATCTTCCACTTCGTCATTTGCTACCATAACTTCCGGCAACCTAGCGATTTCCATAACAGGTATTTCTTCCGTATTACCCATTTCTACCGCAAGTTCCCTCAAGATAGTATGATATGCCAAGGCCAAGGTTTTGTCAACTTTGAGTGGTTTTTTAGTAGACTCCATCTCCTTGTAATTCACAAAAACTTCCATATATCCTCTGGCAAATTTTTCCTTCATTTTTCGATTGATTTTTTCTTCAAAATTGGAATATTTTCTCGGAATTCTGGTCTTTACTTCACAAAATCTACTATTGACACCTTTAATCTCCACTGTGACAATGTGTCCGTCACCATTCGCCTCGCCAACGCCAAAACCTGTCATACTGCTAACCATTTCAACCATCTCCTTTGCCAAATTTGGATTTCATAATTGCTATGTATTTATTATTACATTCTATAAAGAATGTGTTAATCCTTTAAGATAATGCAGATAAGGCGGCCAACGGCCGCCTTATCCTAAAGCTCAATTGTTCCAATCGCATCTTTCATTCTTTTCAGTGCTTCTTGAATACGATCTTTGCCGATGCACAGAGAAATTCTGAAGTATCCTTCTCCATACTGACCATAACCATTTCCAGGCGTAATAATGACACCTGCTTTTTCTAAAACATACTCAGCAAACTCTGCAGAAGTATATCCTTTGGGTACTTTAATCCAAATGTAGAAGGTGCCTTGGGGTTTTTCCAATTTCCATCCCAACTCGCGCAAGCCCGCTACACAAACATCCATCCGCTCACTATATACTCTTTGTGTTTCTTCGATAACGGCATAATCTCCATCAAGACCAGCTTTTGCTGCAAGCTGAACTGCTTGGAATGCTCCTGAGTCAATGTTTGACTTAATTCTTCCCAACGCTTCAACCACATCTTTTCTTCCAACGGCAGCCGCAATTCTCCAACCAGTCATGTTGAATGGTTTAGACAAGGAGAAAAACTCGATTCCCACATCCTTTGCCCCTTCTGCCTGCATAAAGCTTGGAGCAACATAACCATCAAAGGTTACTTCTGTGTAGGCTGCATCAGAGCACACGATAATATCGTGTTTCTTAGCAAAGGCTACAACTTCTTCATAAAAGGCAAGCGTTGCCGTCGCACCAGTTGGGTTATTGGGATAATTGATGAACATGAGTTTAGCTTTATCTGCAACATCATCCGGTATTTTTGAAAGGTCAGGAAGAAAACCATTTTCTTCGAGTAAAGGCATCAAATAAGGCTCACCACCAGCTAGCAATGTACCGATGCCATATACTGGATATCCGGGATCCGGTACAAGATTAATATCACCTGGATTAATATAGCAATAGCTGATATTGGCAATACCTTCTTTTGAACCGATCAAGGTTACGACTTCTGATTTGGGGTCAAGATTTACATCGAATCTTCTTTTATAGAAATCTGCAACACTTTTACGGTATTCCAACATGCCTACAGAACTTGGATACTGATGGTTCGCTGCATCTTCAGACGCCGACTTTAATGCATCGACTATATGTGAAGGTGTGGGTTGGTCAGGATCACCAATACCTAAGGATATGATATCAATGCCTTTTTCTTTCGCTTCTGCAACCTTTTGCTCAATCCGAGCAAACAGGTATGGTGGTAATTTTTGAATTCTTTGTGCTTGTTCCATTTTTTCCTCCTAGATTATGTAATTGCCTGTAAACACATTGTCTGCAGGTCCCGTCATGTATACGTGATTATCTTCTTTATTCCATCGAATATGCAGATCGCCACCAGCAAGATGTACTACTGCATCTCTTTTGGATTTGTTATTTAGTACTGAGGCAACCAAGGTAGCACAGGCTCCTGTACCGCAAGCCAGTGTTTCCGATGCGCCTCTTTCCCAAACCCGCATCGCAATCTCATTTTTATCCATCACTTCTACAAATTCCACATTGGTTTTATTGGGGAAAAATTCGTGTTTTTCCATTATTGGTCCCAATGTAGTAAGTGGAATCTCTTTGATGTCATCCACAAACAGGATGCAGTGTGGGTTACCCATAGATACGCAGGTAACTTTTTTTTCATCCCCATTTACATCTAACGTATGGTCTACAATCTGCTCCAAGTCAGAATCCACGGGAATAATCCTACCAGCCAGTCTTGGTTCATTCATATCGACCGTTACACTGTCTATCTCATTATCTACCATATTGAGGACTGGCACCATAGTTCCGGCCAATGTTTCAACTGTCATCGTAGTTTTTCTAACCATATTCTCTTCATATACAAATTTGGCAAAGCACCGAATCCCATTGCCACACATTTCGGCTTCGCTTCCATCGGAATTGATAATCCGCATTTTAATATCTGATTCATCACTGGGGCAGGCAATAATTAAACCATCTGCTCCTACACCGAAATGCCTATCACAAATTGCAATAGACAACTTGTCTAGCGCTATATGTGATGGTAGATTATTTTCTTTAACCATTACAAAGTCATTTCCTAGACCATGCATTTTAGTAAATTCCATCTATCTTCCCTCCACTACTATCGAATTACATCATATTATAACAGAACTACTAAGGCAGGTATAGACTCAGGCAATCTTTTCCCATAAATCTTCAACTACTATCCGCTTGCAAAACAAGCTATAATGAGACAAAGGAGTTGATATTTTATGCCTACTGATGGCGTACTGCTATATGCCCTTTCGAGGGAACTTAACCAAAAACTAACGCAAGCCCGAATAGATAAGATTCACGGGCTCAATAAAATGGATGTGCTTTTACGTTTTAGAAGTGCTGGAGGAAATCACCGTCTTTTTTTATCTGCTCATCCAGTTCATGGCGGGTTATATCTAACTAGCCAAGACTATGAAACCCCAAGCACCCCTTCTTTATTTACGATGGTACTGCGAAAACATCTTTCAGGCGGTCGGTTGCTTACCGTTCGAACCCACCAAATGGACCGGATCGTCTTTTTGGATTTCGCCGCTCGAAATGATTTAGGTGACTTATGCAAGAAAACCCTAATTCTTGAGATCATGGGGAAACACTCTAACTTAATTCTTGTGGATGACAAAATGCTTATTATTGATGCCCAGAAGAAGTTCAACCATCTGGTTTCAAGATACCGCGAAGTATTGCCTAACATTCCCTATGTCTTTCCACCAGATATGGAAAAAAACAATCTGCTTGATTACAATCTAGATGATTTAACAGATGACCTTTTAGCCCAGTCTGAATTAATTGAAAAAAATGAATTTGTAGAGCTATTGCCCCGCATGTTTAATGGGCTCAGTTTAGCCACTGCCAAACGACTTCTTACGTCTTGCGGACTAGAAAAAACCAATCTTGAATATGCAGGTCGGCTCGAATACGACCGGCTAAATGATTGTCTTACCAGTTTTCGGGAGCTTCTGCTAGCACAACCAAAAGAAGGATATGTATTGTACCGTGAAGGCATTCCCAAGGATGTATCCATATTGCCAAGTAGTCTTGAAAAGTCGACCCGTACCTATCCCAGCATTTCCACTGCTCTCGATACCATGTATGGTGAGAAAAGCAACCTAGAAAAGCTACGCCAAGAGCGCCAAAAACTCACCAAAACTTTGAAACAGCGACTGAAAAAACTACAGAAAAAGTTAGAAATACATGAATCCAATATTCAGAAAGCACTAGACACAGACATTTATCGAATTAAGGGGGAATTGCTAACAGCCAATCTGCATATGGTACGCCCAGGTCTTAAAAAGATTATTGTGGAGAATTATTATGACCCTGACTATGCGAAAATGGAGATTGAGTTGAATCCAGCCCTTTCTCCCTCTGCTAATGCCACAAAATATTTTAAGAAAGTCTCCAAGATACGAGAGGCAGCCAAAGTATCTCGTGAGATGCTCTATGATTTAAATAAGGATATTAATTACTTGGAATCCGTCTTACTGTCTCTCGATAACGTCTATACCCTATCTGATTTAGATGAGATTGAAGAAGAAGTTAGACGTATTGGCTTCATTCCTCCACAAAAAGGAAAACAAAAAAAGAAAAAAGGTAAAAGCAAACCCTTACAATATCTTTCTACAAGTGGTCTTACTATCTTAGTAGGTAAAAACAATAACCAAAATGATAGACTTACCCGTTCTGCTGAAGATGAAGATATCTGGTTACATGCTAAAAATATACCTGGTTCTCATGTTATCCTCAAGGTGGGTGATAAGGCATACGATGACCTTGCCCTTAAAGAGGCCGCCACACTCGCTGCCTACTATTCCAAGGGGCGTCAATCTTCTAAAGTGGAGATCGATTATACAGAGAAGAAAAATGTTAAAAAGCCAAATGGCGCTAAACCAGGTATGGTCATCTATGAGACCAATAAAACATTTCTAGCCAATCCAGATGAAAATTTGGTTGAACAAATAAAAAAAATGGAAGAATGAAGTTTAACTCACACAGCACGCAACAACTCTATTTGCATAAAAAACTCAACTTAAGGAAAGACTAGGTGATAAAATGAACTTCAAAAAACTGCATTTTCTTGTTCCAGGATTAATAAGTGCAATCATTGTGATGATTGGTTATGTCTACATCAATGGGCTTCCCCTGATGCATATGCCTGAGCTTGATCAGGTTTCTTCCGTAGAAATCACAAGCAATAGGCTAGATATAAATTCAAGGGTTTTCACAGAAACGGAAGATCTTGAAATGGCCTTAAATGTAACGAATCTACTTTTGTACAAACCAGGAAAGGTCCACCAACCGTATTCTTTCACTGAGCCTAGTATCAAAATGAATTTTCAACTGAAAGATGGTAGTAGTGTGCTCATAGAGGCGGATAACACTATCGTTTCTAAGAATGGAAATAAATACCACCTTAAGGATGACTCAGGCTCCATCTTTACCAAGGTTGCAGAAGGTTTATTCTTCTTCGACGCCTTGGTTGAATTGGAAGGATATTGAACCAGTAAAACCAATAGCAAAAGAGTTGAGTTCTATTCTTAAATAGCTCAACTCTTTTTTTCTACTTATTCTATCCCATGTAGGTAGATCATCCTTAGGATTTAAGTCTTTGGGCAAAAGCACCAAAACCTAATTCTTTGAAGAATTCGGGATCATATACTGGTGGCAATTGTTTGTTTACCACTGCTTCTACCATGGATTCTTTAAATGGTATCCGAAGCGCAATATCTAATTCGTTATTCTGGCAATAGGCTTCTATCTCCTTAGCACCATTGGCAGATAAATCAGATTTATTTAGAACGACCAAGGTATCAATATCAAAACTTGTCACCAATTCGTGCACTCTTTTTAAATCATGTAGGCCGGATATGGTGGGTTCTATAACAATAACTACTTTAGAGACGCCTGTTATAGAAGAAATGACATTGCAGGCAATCCCCGGTGAACCATCAATGAGAATCCAATCTCGCATATTTTTTTGAGCCAGTTCTTTCGCTTTTTTACGCACTTCGGCAACTAGTCTACCCGATGTTTCTTCACCCGGAATCAATCTAGCTCTTGCCATTTCACCTTGCTTGGTCACGCTGGTAAAGATTTTACCCACGGTATAATCCTGTAGACTTATAGCATCCACTGGACACACATATTCACAAACACCGCAACCTTCACATTTGGTTAGTTTGAATTCAATATCGTCCGTAATAGCACCAAAATTACAACTATTAGCACATTTGCCGCATTGTATGCATTTATCTGCATCTAATACAGGTCTTTGCAAGCCAATAAAGTTCTCAGCTTCAATATCCGTTTCCGTTAACAGAATATGCAAATCTGGTGCGTCTACATCACAATCAGCCAAAACTAGACTATCGAAGTAGGGTATCAAGGAAGCGACAATGGAGGTCTTGCCTGTTCCTCCTTTTCCAGAGACTACGGCAATTTCTTTTGCTGCCATTACACTACCTCCTTTTGGCTCATTACTTGCTTTAGAATTCCTTCAATTATGCTTTTGTATTCATCATCTACTTGTGAGATAAGGTTTCCACCTGCATATTTCCTCGCGTATTCCTTCTTGAAGGGTATTCTTCCCAATATCTGGATATCTTCTGATTCACAATATTGATAAATATCTTTGTCTCCCAGTCCGTCCTTATTGACAACAACACCCATGGCTATCCCTAAATCCCGCAGTAGTTCCACAACCATCTTCATATCAGATACTCCGAAGGGAGTAGGCTCAGCAACTAGGATTGCAAAGTCTGCGCTATCGATGGCTGCTACCGTACTGCAAGCCGTACCTGGAGGACAATCAATCAAAACCAAATCATCATCCATCGTGATTTCTCGAAGTCTTTCAATAATGGGTACCCCAGATATTTCACCTACGGTTAACTCCCCGTAATGCATTTCGTGTCCCGTTATGGTATGTCCTGAATAGACCATGCCAATAGATCTTTCTTTATAGCGTATTGCATCGTTGGGACAAACCATCTGGCATCCACCACAATCGTGGCATAGCTCTTTAAAAACCAAAACACTTTTTTTGGCAGGTAAAATGGCATTGAAGCGACAAAAATCTCCACACGCACCACATAAATCACATAATGATTCATCCACTATGGGATACCTTTTTTTAATAGCCTCTGTCTTTTGAATCTGAGGTTTTAAGAATAGGTGGCTATTCGGTTCCTCTACATCTGTATCGATCAGCACACCAGAATCGCTAACAGACAGCAGATTGGTGGCAACTGTTGTTTTGCCAGTACCACCTTTTCCACTTAGGATTGCTATTTTCATATTCTTTTAAGCCTTATACATTCCATGTTTACTAGCTGTAGTACTAGTATCAATCTTACTCAACTTACCATTTTTATAGTCTTCAATGATTTCACGTACTGACTTTTGTTCTGTGTAGCGATAAGCTGTGATTTCAAATGCCTTGATTGCGTCCATTGCTTTGGGGCCCAATTCCGGTACTAGTACCACATCAACCCCATTTTCATTTAACAGTCTAACAGCAGTTCCACCTGCCCCACCTGACTCAAATTTTGCTTTATTTTCGATACTTTGAGGCATATTCTTTTCTTCGTCAAATAGCACAAAATATTCAGCTCTGCCAAATCTTTCTTCAACGGTGGAATCCAATCCAGGTTGTTTTGCACATACTGCTAACATATTATCCTCCTATTCGTGGTGGTGATCACAAGGTGTTCCCTTGGATACCAATTCTCCACCAACATACTCCGCCAATGTTTCATCAATTTTTCCACTTGCACCTAAAATTACATCAATATTTTGATCTTTAAACAAACGAATAGCCATTTGACCCATACCACCTGTTATGATGACATCCACTTCATGTTCCCCCAAAAAATTCGGCAAAACACCAGGTGCATGTGGGGGAGGTGTCAAACTCTTTTGGTCAACAATGTTGTTGCCCTCCATATCATACACTGCGAATGACTTACAATGGCCAAAATGCTCATCCACTGTAATACCATCCGTTGTAGGCATAGCAATTCTTATTACATCTTTCGATCTCTTATCCATTTTGTTTTCTCCTTTTAATTGTATATTTTTAATTTCATTATTAATGGCAATACTTTTATTCTCCAACAATGCTTCCACAATCTTAAACCGTGCGGATACAAGCAAGCGCTGCACTGTGCCTCTTGAGATTTTCATTTCTTCGCTGGCTTGTATTTGGCTTAAGCCTTCATAATCTACCAAACGCATGGATTCAAATTCGTCTAAACGCAAAGTCACTTCTTCAGGATTTTGATCCTGAAATCCTTTCGGCATATAGTACTTTCCACTTATCAGCCTCCTACAGGCTCTCTTCTTGGTTGGTTTGCTCATCTTTCCTCCGTATTGTGCATATGCACATTCATAGTGTATACTCCTTCCGAACTTGTGTCAATGCTATTTCCAATATTTTTGTGCATATGCAAATTTATTTAATCTTATAAAAAAGACTGTCCTTCCTGCTGGACAGTCTTTCCTGTAACTTATTTATTCTTATTCTATTCTTGATTACTTTTCAGTTTCAAAGCCTTGAACATCTTCTCGGGGGTTACTGGTAATTCCCTAAACCAAATACCAGTCGCTTTATAGATGGCGTGGATTACGGCTGGTGCTGCTGCATTGATGACTACCTCACCGATTGACTTCGCACCAAAAGGACCACTGGGCTCATAACTATCTGCGAATTCTACATTAATTTTAGGTGCTTCCTTTTTGCAAGGAAGCTTATAGGTCATAAAGCTATCGTTTAGCTCATCACCACTTTGAGAATAATTAATTTCTTCAAATAAAGCCATACCAATGCCTTGCAGGACGCCGCCTTGGGTCTGTACTGTAGCCAAATTGGGATTAATAGGCGTTCCGCAATCTACCACAGCATTAAACTCATTTACCTTTATCTTACCCGTTTCAAGATCGACCTCTACTTTGGCAAATCCAGATTTATAGGGTGGCGCTTCTTTTGCACATTTATGACTTCTAGTTACGCTTATTTGTTCTGAGTTGAGTTCATAGCTTAGGTGGTTTAAATCAATCTCATTATCTGCACCAGTAAATACGCCTTCCCTATAGGAAATTTCCTCCAGGTCTAGCTTCCATAGCTTAGCGACTTCTTCTTTAAGACGTTTTATCATATCAGCAGCTGCTTTTACTACTGCCGTTCCCGTTACGTAGGTAGTACTAGAAGCATAAGACCCGTCGTCATACGGAGATACATCGGTATCAGCAGAATTTACCACGATAGATTCATAGGGAACTTCCAAGGCATCCGCGGCCATCTGTGCCAAGATGGTATCACATCCGGTTCCCATATCGGCAGAACCGATTAACAGTGTGAAAAATCCATCACTATTTAATTTTAGTGTCGCACCGCCAGAGTCAAGATTGATGATTCCAGAGCCTTGAATGGATAAGGCTAAACCAGTTCCTTCAGCCTTGTTGCTGCTAGTCTTTCCAGATTCTGAGTTTTTCCAATTGCTCATTTCTGCACCGCGTTTTAGGCAGTAGTCTAATTTACAACTATCTTGTCTCATAACTGCCGCATCATAAATGTGGTCGTGTCCGATTCTTAATACCTCACCCTCGCGAATAATATTTCTATTTCTTAATTCAACAGGATCAATATTTAGTATTTCAGCTAACTCATTAACGATACATTCAACCGCAAAGGTATTTTGAGTTTTTCCATATCCCCGAAAGGCACCCGAAGATACTCTATTCGTATACAGTGCTTTGCCATCATATCGGTAGCCTTCTACCTTGTTGTACAAGGCCATACATTTTTCTGCACCCGCTTCGAGTACAGTCCAGCAATGTTCCCCATAGGCACCAGCATCCGATCTTGCCTTCATATCAAAGCACTTAATAATTCCATCCTTGGTAGCCCCCACCGTTAATTCAAACCAAAATGGATGTCGTCTAGTTGCAGCCAAAAATACTTCATTACGGCTAAAATATATTTTTGCCGGTCTCCCGGTCTTTAAGGTCACTAGGCTAGGATAAAATTCTGCCCCAGATGTCTGTTTACAGCCAAATCCTCCACCAATCCTGGGTTTTATTACTCGGACCTTATGCATTGGGATATTGAGTGCAGTTGCAACCTGTCTTCGAACATGAAATGGAACTTGTGTAGAAGCAACTACAACAAGTCTGCCCACATGATCTAGATAAGTATATGCTGTTAAGGGTTCCATCATGGCTGGATGCGTTGCCTGGGTCCTGTACTCCCTCGTTATGACAACGTCAGACTCTTTGAGTCCTTTTTCATAATCTCCAATGTTCACTTTCAAAGAGCCTGCCACGTTTTCTTTGGGTCTAAAGCCAAAGTCAAAATGAGCAAAGCAGTCTTCTTCCTGGTGTACAACCGCCTTATTTCCTTCTGCTTCCATAAAATCAAGAACCGGTTCAAGTACTTCATACTCAACTTCAATTTTTGCCATGGCTTCCACAGCATGTCTTTGGGTATCTGCAGCGACGATGGCTACATCGTCGCCTTTGAAACGAACGTATTCATCTAGAATCTTCCAATCCTGCGGAGAAGGCTCTGGGTAAGTTTGCCCAGCCCTGGTGATGGGCTTGGCTGCAATATCTTTATAGGTCAGGATGCAGGCCACGCCCGGCATCTTCAGCGCTTCTTGTGTATCAATTTTCTTAATTCTTGCATAGTGATGCTCACTATGCATTATCTTGACTACTAATGCATCCGGCGATGCTATATCGTCTGTATAAATGGGAGAACCTGTTACAATTCTTAGTCCATCTTGCTTATCTATTCTTTCATTGACCGCCATTTACTCCACCCCCAGATATTTCTTAATGCCATTTAGTTGAGCCACATAGCCGGTACAACGACATAGGTTTCCGTTGGTGTAATGCTTGATGTCTTCTTCAGTAGGGTTTGCATTTTCCCTTTTCAGGGCAATCGTAGTAAGAATCAGGGAAGGAGTGCAAAATCCGCACTGGTCGCCACCTTCTTTGATGATTAAAGAACCTAACTTAATGGCTTCTTCTCGTTCACCTTCCAAGGTTGTTACCTTTTTCCCATTGGCGCGAAAACTTAAATAGCTGCATGAAAGAATCGGTTTTCCCTCCAACAGGACCGTGCAAGCACCACATGAGCTTTTATCACAACCCCTTTTGATACTTTTATAGCCAGCTGAGCGTAGGGTATCAGAGAGATATTCATCTGGTTCTACATTAAATGCTTTTTCCTGTCCATTAATAATCATACTAATCTGCATCACGCACCTCCTTCAGTGCTCTTAGCACCAGAGTGCGGCACATGTCTTTTCGATATTCCGCAGATGCCAATCTATTATCCCCAAATTGAAGTTCTTCCGCAGCAAGCTTTGCCGCCTCTTCGAGTACTTCATTTGACCAATCACTGTCAATCAACCTATTCATGGCTTTCTTAGCAAGTTCGGCAAACTTTGGTCTTGCTCCCACCGCTATTCTCACATCATTGTCTAGCCTAGTTACGCAAACATTAATGAGTGCAAAATCCGTTTCCGAATTTTTAAGTACTTGCCAAGAAGATTTTCGTGCAGTTTTTTTAATGATTATATATTTTAAAAGATCTTTTTTTATGCTTCGGTCACGCAAATAGTCTTCCAAAGTTAAGGTTCCCGCATTTTCAAACACAACTGTTGCATCCAATGCCACTAGGGCCGTAAGTGGGTCTGAAAAGCCATACCGAACTGCAAGCGGAGCACCAATGGTAGCCATGTTGCGAAACTGTACGCCAAGAATACCCCTGACAGAATTCTGAATTAGTCCATTGAAATACCGGCTTAGCGGTTCATTTGTTTCCAAATTTCGCAGCGTTACCATGGCACCTATTTGGAAATGGTCGTCGAATTCTTCAATCTTATCCAATCCAAGGCCAGATAAATCAATGGCTTTGTCAATGCTAAGTCTGTCGGACATTCTTAGAAATAGTCCTCCTGCGATTATTCTAGCACCTACTTCATTTTGCAGGATCTGATAGGCTTCTAACGTAGAATCTGGTTGAAGCACTTCTTTTATCGTAAACATGTTTCCCCCTTAATTGCCTTTATATCAAAGCACTTATAAAACATCTAGACCTAAACCCTATACTATCATAAGTCTAGTTACTTGGTTACAGCATATTTTCAAATTCATTTTTCATTTTACCCGATTGTCAAAACTGCTTCTGCAATAAAGACAGTTATGCTTCCTAATAGAGCCACGGTTATAAGGCTCTTTCTATGATAGCCCAGGAAAATGCACACTATGAATCCAGCCGTTGCAGAAAGCTTACTGGAGGTTGAGTAAATAATAGCTGGGAATGTCATGGCTGCTAAGGTAACGTAAGGCACATAATGCAAAAATGATTTGATATATGTATTGCTTATTTCCTTTTTAATTAGCGTAAGAGGCAGTACGCGGATAAGATAGGTCACAACGGCCATAATAATCATATATATGTAGATGCTATTTTGTTTCATACTATTGTTCCTCCACGATTGGATGTTTCCAAGCAGCAAATCCAGACACGATTAGTGTTACTAGGATAATTCTAAAGCCAGAAGAAATATGGTTAAGTATCGGTAGAATGGAAACGAGAAAACTTAGTAGCATAGCGACAACTACTAGTTTCAAGATTACTGGATTATCTCTAGCTGGCGGAACAATAATTGCAATAAACATGCCATACAAGGCAATGCCCAAGGCCATGACTATGCTTTGAGGCAAAATGTTACCAAAAAATGCTCCTACAAAAGTCCCCATAGTCCAACCCAATACACCGATTACAATGAGGCCATAGGTATAGGATGGAGTTAGTTTTCCCTTACGCAATGCACATAGAGCAAACACTTCATCACTAATTCCGAAACCCATTATGAATCGATGGTAAGGAGGTGTTTCTTTGCTAATCTTTTGCGAAAGGTTCGCGGTCATAAGACAGTAGCGTAAATTTACAATCAACTGCGTTAAGGCCATTTCAAGGTATGTTCCCGCGCCCACAATCACTGTAAGCCCGGCAAACTGCCCAGCACTCGTGAAGTTGGTGAAGGATATCAAGGTAGCTTGTGCTACACTTAGTCCATTTTTTACTGCCATAATTCCAAAAGCCATGGATACCGCTAAGTATCCTATGAATACTGGAATTCCATCTCTCAATCCTGTTGCAAAGTCTCTGCTGTTCATAGTTAACGTATGCACCTATCTTTTTAAAAGATAGATCGCTTTTCCTTTCATATTTATCCTATAGTCTCTAAGAATTATAAACTAAAATGGCAACGAAAAGGAATCAAAATAACTTTTGATTTATTCATTCTTCTTTATTTCAGTTTTCTAACAACCATCTGGTGAATCACTATGTTTTAAGATTAAATGCCTAAAAATACAACAGCTACCCAAGTGGGTAGCCATCTTCTTATCTATTTTCTTTAAATCGTAAATAACACTCTGGACATAACGGTTCATATTCTACCTTATTGTCACCATCGATTGCTACCTGTTTGCCTTCAAATACAAATTTCCCGTTTATCTTTCTTCCATTGATTAGTGCTTTTTTGCCACAAGCACAGATGGTCTTTAGTTCCTCAATAGAATGTGCAATAAGCAATAAACGTGCACTGCCTGGAAATCCATTCATCAGAAAATCAGTCCTGAGTCCATAGCAAATCACTGGAATCCCTTGTTTTACGGCAACCATGAATAGTTGATCTATCTGCTCAGGATTAAAGAATTGGGCTTCATCTACTAGCACGCAATGAAGTTCTGCTTCTTTTCTGTCTTTTTCCACAATTTCGTAAATATTTTCTTCTTTAGAAACTAGATAGTCCACTTCTTTTTGAATGCCCAATCTTGATTCAATTTTCATACCGGCTTTGGAGTCTACCTGCGGTTTTAATATGATTGGCCGCATACCTCTTTCAAGATAGTTATGCGCCACTTGCATTAAGGCTGTTGTCTTTCCACAGTTCATCGCTCCATAGCGAAAATAGAGTTTTGCCATAGTTCTCCCTACTTAAACTTTAAACTGATATCCATTGCCACTACGGAATGGGTTAAAGCACCCACTGATATAATGTCGATGCCTATGCTTGCAATCTCTGCTACACGTTCTAAGGTCACATTGCCGGAAGCTTCTAGAATAGGCCCATCTTCGTTTTGGTTCACAATTTCTTGCATTGCCTCTGTGCTCATATTATCTAGCATAATTATATCGGCCCCATTATCTTTAGCGATTTGATACTCCTCCATATTTGATACTTCAACCTCGATCTTCATGGTATGGGGAATATAGGCTCGCACTTTATTTATGGCTTCTTTGATACCACCTGCTGCAGCGATATGGTTATCTTTAATCATGGCTGCATCAGATAGATTATAGCGGTGATTATAACAACCGCCTAGGCGGACAGCTTCCTTGTCTAGTTCTCTAAAACCAGGGATTGTCTTACGAGTGTCTACTACTTTTGTACTAGTTCCCATCAATGCATTTGCATACTTACGACTCATGCTTGCGATTCCAGACATACGCTGCATGATGTTTAGGGCAAGTCGTTCCCCTTTTAGAATGGCACTCGTCAAGCCTTCTACCGTACCAATGATTTCTCCCTTTTCTAGATAATCTCCATCGCTTGCAGACCACTTGCAGACAGTCTGCTCATCTAGAAGTTCAAAAACACGTTTTGCATATTCAAGGCCTGCAACTACGCCAGACTCTTTGGCAATAAAATAACCTTTGGAGTAATCATTGTCTGAAAATATTGAATCTGTGGTCACATCACCCATGGGCATATCTTCTTCAAGCCATAGAGATAGTATCCGATCCCATTTAAAGTTATTCATTTGTTTCCTCCACGAAATGTGTTCCTACGCTCTCATGTCGTTCAATGGCTGCTTCGAGAATGCATTCACTGACAATAATCATGTTTTGCATTTCCATTGAGGCCCGGTTTTTACCCCTATATTTTTCCCAAACTTTGCGGATTTCTGCTACCTTTTCAAGACCCAAACGCATACCTTTTGTCGTACGAACGATTCCTGCTTCCTGCGTCATGGTTTCTTGCAACTGTCTTTTTTCTTCTGCATAATCGTATTTGGCTTCAAGGTTTATTTCCTTCCAGTCAAGCGGTGAAAGTTTAGAATCCACTTCGATGCTGTCTTGGATATCTTTGGCAGCCCTCTTCGCAAAGACTACTGCTTCTAGAAGTGAGTTGCTTGCCAGTCTATTGGCCCCATGTAGGCCAGTGCAGGAGGATTCACCGCAGGCATATAAATGTTCAATCGAGGTTCTTCCAAATAGATCCGTTTTGATACCACCAATACAGTAATGCTGGGCTGGAGATACGGGAATCATGTCTGTGCGCATATCTTGGCCGTATTCCATACATCTTTCAAAGATATTGGGAAATCTTTTTAGTAGATGCTCCGTCGCAATGCAAGTAGCATCCAAATAAACATAGGGCAGTTTTTGGTGCTTTAGTTCCTCATAGATTGCTCTAGAGACGATATCCCTAGGGGCAAGTTCTGCTCTTTTATCCAGAGGTGGCATAAAGCGTATGCCCTTTTCATTTCTTAGTAGTGCACCTTCACCACGTACTGCTTCGGAAATCAGGAACCGTCTTTTTTCGTCTGAGTAGTACACCGTAGGATGGAATTGAATAAATTCCATATCTTTGATGGTTGCTCCAGCTCGTTTGGCCATGGCGATACCATCGCCAGTGGCTCCGTCAGCATTGGTTGTAATGCCGTAAATGCCGCCTACACCACCAGTGGCAATCATTAGTCTTTGGCACCGAATTTCAGCTTCGCCATCAGCGCCCAAAACTCGAATGCCCTTGCAGACACCGTCTTCAAGCACGAGATCCTCGCAAAAGGCTCTCAGCAATTCAAGGTTTTTTCTTTTTTTCACTTCAACTAGTAATGCTTTAACCAAGCCTCTGCCAGTAGCATCGCCGTCAATATGTAAAATCCGAAAGCGACTATGGCCGCCTTCTTTAGTAAGGGCAATTTCTCCTGATTCTCGGTCAAAAGTAACTCCTAGCTCATGAAGCTCATCTATATTTTTTTCCGCTTCATTTATAACCGTTTCGACTGCTTCAATCTCATTGATACCAGCGCCAGCCTTCATGGTATCCTGGATATGGTATTTGGTCTTATCTTGTTTTCCAATGGCAGCAGCTATGCCTCCTTGGGCTAGATAGGAGTTTGAAATATCCAATCTCTCTTTGACCAAAACCAAAACCTTTAGGTTTTTAGGTAGCTCGAGTGCAGCGTATAGACCGGCTACGCCGGCTCCCACGATGACTACATCGTAATTGTTTTTATTCATTGTCCTCGCCTTATGAAAACTGTAGCATTCTTTCCAATGCTACAGACGCTTTTGCACGAAGCTCTTCCTCAACCGTAATTTCGGGCTCCAATGTCAACATCGACTGGTAGAGGTCTTCCAGTTTGATTCTCTTCATATTTTCGCAGACCAATTCATTGGACAGTAAAATGAATTCCTTTTCGGGACTTTCTTTTCTAAGACGGTACAAGGTACCTTCTTCTGTCGCAATGATTAATCTTTTTTCATCCGATTCCTTGGCTTCGCTCAAAATTTGTGAAGTACTTCCAATGAAATCCACCAAATCGAGTACTTGTCTTTGGCATTCAGGATGAGCCAATATGCGTACGCCAGGATAGTCTTTTCTGGCTTGTTCTACATCCTCTATAGACAAGCGATGGTGGGTGGGACAAAAGCCTGAAACAAAATAGAAACTTTTTTCAGGTACTTGTTGAGCAATGTATGCTCCCAAATTTTTATCTGGTACAAAAATTACTTCTTGTTCCGGAATGTTGCGGCACAAGTTGACTGCATTCGCAGATGTACAGCAATAATCTGATACAGCCTTAACTTCAGTCGTTGAATTTACATAACTAACTACAGCAGCACCTGGATGCTTTTTTCTCATCTCGTGGATTTCTTCTTCATTGACCATGGCGGCCATGAAGCATAAAGCGTCCATTCTAGGCAAAACAACACGTTTATTGGGTGACAAAATCTTGGCTGTTTCAGCCATGAATTTAACACCACAGAACATAATCACGCTCTCTTTTGCTTCTTTAGCCAAGCGGCTAAGTCCCAAAGAGTCCCCTGTATAGTCAGCTACAGCTTGTATTTCATCTGGCTGGTAAAGGTGAGCCATTATTATTACATTCTTTTCTTGTTTCAACCGTCTGATTTCATTCATCATGGTTGTTGTATCCATCACTAACTCCTTGTATTAAAATTGACGTTATACCCATTATAACCTATATCTCTCCTAATATTGACTCATTTTTTTCATTCAACAGAAGAATCTTAGGTTCATATTCCTTGAGCTCTTTTTCACTAATTAATCCATAGGATATGATTATAATCCTGTCCCCGGGTGTTACTAGTCGAGCTGCTGCTCCATTAATGCAAATAGTACGGCTACCCCTTTTTCCTGTAATTGCATAGGTTTCAAATCTCTTGCCATTATTTATATCTACGACTTGTACCTTTTGGTTTTCTAGAATATTGCTTTTTTCCATCATATCCGGGTCTAGGGTGATACTTCCCATATAATGGATATTCGCTTCTGTGATAACCCCTCTATGGATTTTGCCAATCATCATTTCTCTAAGCATGGTCTTCTACCTCCACTTGAATATTGTCAATAAGTCTAGTCTTGCCGACCTGGGCAGCCATGGCAATGGTAATGGTTCCTTGAAAGCCTTCTAGTTGTTCGATTCTTTCTAAATTATCTGCATTGACCCATTCTAGGTACTCTAAAGCAAAGTTATCCTTGCTGTTTTTCATCAGAAAATTCATGGCCGCATCCCGCACTTCTAGCAAAGATAGTGCTTGGTTTTGCATCATCTTACTTATAAGTTTTAACGTTTTTGAAAGTAACAAGCCTTGGTTTCTTTCTTCCATACTTAGATACCGGTTTCTTGAGCTAAGGGCTAGACCGTCATGCTCTCTTATGATGGGGCACCCTACTATCTCCAGGTCCATGTTTAGGTCTTCGACCATTTTGCGGATTACTACTAATTGTTGGTAATCTTTGCGGCCAAAAAAAGCTGTATTGGGTTGGATTAGGTTGAAAAATTTGGCAACTACGGTAGTGACGCCCCGAAAATGTCCCGGTCTGCTTGCACCACACAGTTTATCCGTTAGATGCTCGACTTCAATATAGGTTCTGTAACCCTCCCCGTACATACTAGATTCGTCTGGTATAAAGACGGCATCGACTTGTTCTGCTTCTAGTGCTTTCAGGTCTTTTTCAGTATCTCGCGGATATAGTTCAAAGTCTTCATGGGGACCGAATTGGGTTGGATTTACAAAAATTGACACTACTACTAGATCTGCCCTTTTTTTTGCATTTCGTATCAAGGAGAGATGTCCTTCATGCAATGCGCCCATGGTGGGTACAAAGCCAATGGTCTTTCCTTCTTTTTTGCTACTTCTGCTCCATTTCTTTATCTCTTCATTGGCATATATTATTTTCATTTTTTCACATCCTCTACATACCTAGCAAAGGCAGTTATCATCTGTTGTCCTAGTTGGGCATATTGGTTAGCAAAGCTGGGCACATAGTCAATGCTTAGTCCCAATAGGTCGTTGGAAACTAGAATCTGTCCGTCCAATCCCCTTCCCGACCCAATTCCAATGACGGGAATACTGAGTTGGTCTCGAATCCTAGTGGCAGTTTTTTCGTCTACGCATTCTAGGACTAGGCAAAAAACGCCTAGTCCTTGCAGAAGTTTGGCTTCTTCTAGGATCCATTCTTTTTGCTTTTCTGTCCTATTTTTGTATAGGTAGCCACCCATGGTATGAATTTGTTGGGGTAAAAGTCCCAAATGTCCCATAACGGGTATGCCAGCCTTAAGTAGGGCCTTAATAATTTTCTTTTGTTGACTACCACCTTCAATTTTTACGGCTGAGGCGCCTGCTTGGATGAATTTTCCGGCAATTTCTACTGCCTTCTTTTTGCCCCTGTTACAGCTAAGGAAGGGCATATCGGCAACTACTAATGCTTTTGTCTTAGAAGAGCAAACAGCTTTTAGGTGATGTAAGATGTGTTTGGGTTTTACACTGGTGGTGTTTTGGAAGCCTAGATGTGTCATGCCTACTGAGTCTCCAACTAGTAGGCCGTCTATCCCTGCTTCATCTGCATATCTTGCCGTGAAGCTGTCGTAGGCGGTAACGAAGCTTATCTTGGTTACGTCTTTCATTTCTCGAATTGTTTTTACTGTATTCATGGTTCCTCCCAATAAAAAAGCCCTTAGATAGACTAAGGGTAGGGTTGTACCATTTAGTCTGTCTCTGTCGCTTAGGATCAAAGCAGGTTCTTAAATTAATCGATTTGTCTCCAACTTAATTGTTTTCCGGTCAGTGCTAGTACTTCGTCTGGTTCTACCATGACTGGATTGCCGACTCTTTTAAGGAGTTCAACATCCGTAATGCTGTCGCCATAAGCACATGCCTGTGACCAATCTTGTTCGTTTAGATTGAAATATTTTTCAATTACTTGGACTTTTTGTCTTCCCTCTACTATGGCTAGTCCTGAATCTGCTCGGTATACATTATTGACAAAAGAAATCTTTGAACCAATAACATGGTCAATCTCTATATCATATGTGCACGATTTAAGTAGGTGTTCGTATGCTCCAGATAGAAGCACCGTGGTGAATCCATCTTTTCTTAATCTTCCTATTTCATCTAGCATGGAACTTCTAAGTAGTTTTCGTACTTCTTTTCCAGCTCGCACCAAGAAGCTTTCTACCTCTTCTCCATTCATGCCATCGAAGATTCTATTGAATGCTTTTAAAGCGTGTGTTCTAAAGCCTTCTTTTATTTTCCTATTTCCAAACGATAGCTTATATACTCCATAATATGGCATTATCTGGGCCATGACTAAATAATATTTCACCTTGCTCTGCCCATCTTTCAACCAGAATTCCATCAAAAAAGGTAGGGTGTCTCTTGGAAACAGTGTCCCGTCAAAGTCTATAATAGCTAATTTCATGAATGTTATCCTCACCCCATCTCTTATTATTACATGATAAGAGGCTACGAGGTTATTGTCAAACATCTTGTTAGGTACCTAGTTTTACCATTCCTTCTATATTGTGTGTTAGTTGAGATGCGGTTCGCCGTATCATTCATAACGGTAAAAATCATGCTCATATACTATATGGTAACTAGATAAAAGCACACAGGATATTGACTTGAATCCATTTTGTTGTTTCAATTCAATATTTCCCATTTATATTATGAATCCATATAATATCACTAGCATTGGGTGTTATAACTCCAGAATAGCAGGACCGTGCTGACAAATCTGAACGCACCGAGACGCGTAAGAAGTATCGCGCGGGATACCGTCATCATGAGGATCATGGTCAGAGTACAGTTCTCAAGCAGTCTCTTACGCCTATCCTTCTTTTTGTTCTTGAACTCAAGTAGTGCAAACAATGGCTACCACTAGGAACTAGAAGAACAAATGCCAGGAAGACTTGGGCAATCAGGCTACCCAAGACCACATGCTTGACCTCATCCCTGCCCCTCAGCAATTTCTCACTTGCATCCTGACCAGAAGATGAATATCCTGTAGTGGTCTGAAAACTGAGATCAGCCAACTCGGCAGGACGATTTTCACATCCGATTCCGCAAGTTTCACATAGAAAAAACCAAACTGAAAGGGCAAGGCCATAAAGGTTAGCCCTTGAAAACCAGCATATCCCGCAGGATAAATACAAGACCCAGGGCAACAATATAGGCGGCCTTCATCCACCAGTTCCGGTCCATTAGACCCTGTTTTCGCATGGTATAGCCGAACAGCAGCAGTACCTGTTGGATGCGCCCAGTCCTAATTCAGAGCAACCAGAAAACCAGCAGGCCGCACAAAACAGACAATATCATTCTTCATCCTCCTCATATACCAATAGATCTCCAGGCTGACAGTCAAGCTCCTTGCAGAGCTTCTCCAACGTCTGGAGGCACACAGCTTTGGCCTTATTGTTCTTGAGTATGGAAAGATTAGCATTGGTAATACCACCTCCGCCGCCAGATCCTTCAATGATTTTTTTCCTGGCCATCATTACATCCAGGTTGATTACGATTTTACCCATATCCGCCTCCTAGATGGTCAGGTCGTTTTCCTGCTTATACTGGACCGCCCTATCAAAGAGCAAGGTCAGAACATCGACGCCATGAAAAAGGTGAAGACCACAATCATGATCATAATTGAATTAACCACGAACACTTTGGTCTGAAACAGAGCCGTTACCAGGAAGGTAAAAATGTCCATTCTAAGCAGCCGACGCACATTGTCCAGAATAAACACGTTCTCCATCAGGCAACTCTTAAAAATTTTCCTCAGTTCATTCAGTATCAGGAAAACCAAGATACCAACAATATAAAGGAAAATCAGGAAATACTTATACAATCCAGCACTATAGATAATGGGCATGTATCCAGACCCAATATCCACAGTGACAATGCCGCTTATAATCCAGGGCAAACCTGCTAGAACCACCAGGTTCATCAGTATCAGAAAGATGATTAGTGCATAGGTGATGGTAGAAACCGCCTTCAGTGAGATTCTTTCAATCATGGATGATTCACACGCAACACGGGTTGCGTCCCCTTTCGTTTTCTTGTCCTCATCCCACCATGTGTATTCCTCTATTTCGATAATTTATTATCGTTTAAGCATGTTTCTACCTGATATGCCCTCGTGTACCGCTGCATTGAACGCCGAACTAAACAAAAAATTGGAGGCCTCTTGCGAGACCTCCTAGGGTATATATTGCACGATAGTGCCAATCGCTATTTTCTGTTCTTATATTCATCCAATAGTTCAAGCACCTCATCCTGGTTTTTCATCTGTAGTGCCTTCTTGGCCAATGCTTTGGCATTCTCGTACTTCTGTTCAGATACGAAATGTCTTGCCTTCAACACACCAGACGCGCTCATACTGAACTCATCCAAGCCTAGTCCCAACAGGAGCGGAATAGACCTAACATCGCCAGCCATCTCGCCACACATGCCAACCCATTTCCCTTCCTTATGAGCCGCTTCAATAACCATGGAGATGAGTCTTAGGATCGATGGATTACACGTTTGGTACAAGTATGAAACTTTCTCATTCATCCTGTCCGACGCAAAGGTATATTGAATCAAATCGTTGGAACCGATTGAGAAGAAGTCTACCTCAGGAGCAAATGCATCAGCTAGTATTGCCGCTGAAGGAATCTCTACCATGATTCCAGTCTTGTAAGTACTACTTACTTCCTTACCCTCCTCGACGAGTTCCTGCTCCACTTCCTGAAGAAGTCTTTTGGCCTCCCTGAATTCATCGACCGTAGCTACCATAGGAAACATGATATGCAGATTTCCAAACACGCTAGCACGGAGGAGTGCACGTAGCTGGGTCCGGAAGATATCCGGCATACTCATGCACAGCCGTAGTGCCCGAACACCTAGAAATGGATTCAATTCCTCATCCATTTTGAGATAATCCAGGTTCTTGTCACCGCCGATATCCAGTGTACGTATTACGACAGGCTTATTTCCCATCGATTCCAACACCATTCTGTAGGATTTTAGCTGCTCTTCCTCATTGGGCCAGTCACTTCTGCCCATGAACAAAAATTCAGTTCGGTACAGTCCGATTCCCTCAGCACCGTGATCAAGCACCCTTTGAATATCTGCCGCCTTGCCAATGTTTGCGCTGATTTCAACCTGCTTATTATCCTTGGTCAGACTTTCCTTATCCTTGAAGGTCTCCCAAATGGCTTTATTGCGCTCATGCTCTTCCGCAATAGCCTCGTATTCCTTGATTTCTTCTTCTGTCGGATTAGCAACCACTCTACCGGACAGGCCGTCAAGAACAACCATATCTCCATCGTTTAAAGTTTCGAAGGCTACCTTAGTACCCACGACAGCAGGTATTTCCAGAATTCTTGCCATGATTGCCGTATGGCTCGTTCTTCCTCCAATATCTGTAATGAATCCCTTGACTAAACCTTTTTCCAGTTCAGCCGTATCCGATGGAGTAAGGTCTCTTGCGACCAATACCACTTCTTCTTCAAGAGAACTGAGACTGACCATCTCCTTGCCTTGGATATACATCAGGACACGTTTAGATACATCCTTCACATCCAGCGCTCTCTCCCGGAAATACTCATCTTCCATGGCCTCAAACATATCAACAAAGCTATCACTTATGGCCTGGAATGCAAAGTCCGCATTGATGTGCTCATTCTCTATTCTACAAATGGTCCCATCCCTAAGTTCCGGATCCTTTAAGATTTCAATATGCGCTCCAAATATGGCCGCAGTATCTGCATCCGCATTCTTCTCAGTTTTAACTCGGAGCTTTTCCACGTCTGCGACACTTTTCCTAAGAGCCTCATCCAGTTTCTCTATTTCTTTTTTGACATCGGAAATGGTTTCCTTATTGATTACCAGTTCAGCCTGGTTATGCTTAAAAACCTTTCCAATTACGATTCCATCACTAACGCCGATCCCTCGTATCATATACGTTCACTCCAATCGAATCCAAACAGGGGCAAATTGCTCCCAGACACACTAGCGCAACTTATAGCGCCGCTCCAAGTGCAATGCACCCATAGTTACAGCGATTCAGCTAAATGACGTTGCGAATATAGTTTAAAAGAGTTTCCATGGATTCTTTTTCATTTTCTCCATCTGTGATGATATTGATTACCGTACCTTTGGTAATGGCCAGCGTCAAAATACCCAAAATGCTTTTGGCACTCACTCTTTTCTCATCCTTCTCAACAAATACTTCGCATGCCTGCTCAGAAGCAAGCTTTACGAATTCAGCTGCCGGTCTAGCATGCAAGCCGGTTTCATTCTCAACCTTGATACTCATTATTTCCATGACAATCCTCCGATTTACTTATGATTAACAACTTGCGCTTCGTACTTATCTCACTACAACCTTTTCGATCATTTCGTCATACTCTTCCTTGCTGAAAATATCTGTTCCCTTTTGCATTACAGCAAGGCTACCGCAAGCAACCGCAATCCTAAAGGCTTCCATATTGTTTTTTCCTATGCTCTTACCGGTCAGATATCCACCTAAAAACGAATCCCCTGCTCCAACCGTATTGACCACATTTACGTTGATTGGATCACTGTGGTAGATGACTTTTTCCGTGATAAATACTGCCCCTTCACCACCCAGGGTCAGCAGAACTGTACTCAGTCTGTTGCCTCTTATCAATTCAGCGCAAAACTCCACACATTCCTCATTGTCGGCAAAACGCACATCATACGCCTGCTCCAGTTCTTCCTTATTGGGCTTAATGATGTCCGCACCTGCAGATATACCATCCTTCAGCTTAGCGCCAGACGTATCCAGTACGACTGTGGTCTTGTCCTTTACAAGCCTAATGATGTCAGCATACCAAGTGTCATCAGCTCCTCTGGGAAGACTGCCCCCCAGAACCATATAATCGCTTTCTCCCGCAAGCGTGACCAGCTTGTAGTTGACCCTGTCGATGTCTGCTTCATTTAGCAGGAGTCCCGGCTCATTCAAGTCTGTCGTTCGTTGATGCTTCGTTTCGTTTACTTTGACATTGGTTCTCGTCTTTCCTGCCGCTTGGTAAAAGGAATCTTCAATTCCTTTTTCTCGCAGGTAGGTCGTAAAGAGATCTGCATTGTCTCTTCCCAAGATACCCGTGGCTGTGGTTGCAACACCAAAGAAATTCAACACCTTGGATACGTTGATTCCCTTGCCGCCTACCGTTTCCACAACTTCCTTAATTCTATGCACTTCTCCCAGTACGACTTCATCCAAAAGGATCGATTTATCGATAGCCGGATTCAAAGTTACTGTAGTAATCATGGCTCACCTGCCAAAATTTTCCAGTACGAACTTCTCTGCTTCGAGAGACCATATCCTATTGCTTTTATCCAATATGCTCTCCAGTTCCTTGTATCTGGCATCTTCCGCAGCCAGGTCAGAAAAGTCCCTGATGTCGATAAGCGGCATCTCTATGTGAGGATAGATGAGCTTCTTGCCTCCCGGGATCTTCGGAAGATTGAGAACCGTCTCCGGCACGACTTCCAAGCCTCCCACATGGGTAATCATGACTGCCGGGTTAATAACATCCTTGGCCGTCAGATTTAGCGACTCCCTCATGTCATTGGTACTCCCCCCCGTGGTACCAATGACATGGGTGCCGATATAGTGGACATTGTAGAAATTGAATTCTGCCTTGAACTTGGAGTCCGTCGGGCCTGCAAAGAAATTGAGACAACCATCCTTGCCCAGAATATCGTCAGCCAGCGCGATGACACTTTTTACCGGTGCATACACGTAAGCGTCATCAAAACCAGTTCCCTCAGTCAAATCCATCAAGTATGCAACCGGATCGTCCAGTTCATTGGAGTTAATGTAAGCCAGTTCAACACCGTTCTTTGCCGCCTCTTCCACGGTCAGTACTTTCTTGGCCGTAGCCAGTCTTTCCTCATTGATATCCACTACCACGACCCGTCCGGGTCTTCTGTCACTGTGGATGATATAGTCTATGGCACCGAGTCCCATGGGGCCAGCCGCTGCCAACAGCGCCAGATTTCCGCCTTCCTTAATGCCCATCAGATGCTGATAGGTATAGGCTTCCATATGGTAGTTTGCATGGTACGCCCCAATGATGCAGGACATGGGTTCAGCCAGTGATGCATTGGAATATGATTCTCCATCGTATTTTAGCAAACATCCAAACTCAATAAATTCCCAGGGAATAATGCAGTATGTGGTATTGCCGCCACAGAATTCGTAAGAATAGCCTGGTGCATGAGGCGTGCCCTGGTAATAGAGTGCGGGTTGGATGGTAACCTTCTCGCCAACATCATATTTTTCTTTCCACATATCACCGATTTCCACAATCTCACCAGCAAATTCGTGGCCAGTAATGATTGGCTTCTCAGATATGGTTTCCGGAACCCTTTTATGGTCCTTACCTAGAATTGCCGCTTTGTATGTGGACATGCAGATACTGTTGGATACAACCTTGATCAGTATCTCCTTGTCAGAAATCTCAGGTAGCTCGAAATCCTCTACCCTGATATCATTTGCTCCATATAGTCTTGCTGCTCTTGCTTTCATTTCAATACCCCCACATTTGTAAACAGATTATAAATTTCCTCTGCATCCTCTATTGTAGCTATTTCCTTCGCTTTTTCTGCATCCTGGAAGATACCTGCTATGCTGCCCAATATGGTCATGTGTTCATCGCCCTTACCAGCGATACCAATTACGATATACGCTACATTTCCTTCACCGAAATCAACACCTTCCGGATACTGCAGAACCACGATTCCAGTTTCTTTGATGAAACCGGCTGCTTCGCCGATACCATGAGGAATCGCAAGATGGTTGCCTATATAGGTAGTAATCAGCTCTTCTCTTTCTGCCATGGCTGGAATGTAACCTTCTTCAACGTAGCCGCTATTCATTAGGAGCTCACCCGCTCTTTTTATGGCATCCCATTTGCCTTCAGAAGAAAGTCCAGTTATCACATTCTGGGTTAGCAACACTGAGTTCTCTTTTACTTCCTCTACTCCTGCCGATTCCACCTGGTCTTTTCCACTAAAGGCATTACCGATCTTTTTTAGTTTTCCTCCAAATATGCTAGCCATTTCAAATCTCCCTCTAAATTCTCTCCAACAGTCTTCTGTAAATCTCTGACAAAGTATCCTTCAGCTCTGTTTCTTCCCCATTCAAGATTGCATGAACCAATTCCTTAGACTGCACTAACTGCCTGCTGAATTCACTAACCACATCAATCTCAATGGCACTTGCTTCCTGCGGGGCAATCAGAACCACAACAGTTCTGACGTCTTTCCCCTGATGTGTAAGCGGTAGCTCTACACTCACCGTTCCACAATACAAGCCTGTTACTTCTTCAGCCTTGCAATGTAAGAAGGCTAGTTCGTGATCTTCCAGTATGATGCTGCCCAGTTCTTCCCGTCTCATCAGGCTTAAATACACGTTCTCTCTTTTTTCTTCCTCAAAATACCTTTCAATGTATTCCCGTAACACTCCTTCCACTGAAGCCTCTCTCGAGTAGTCTTTCGTAGCGTGTTCCAGGAAGTTTATGATTGCTTGACCGTACTCGGTCCTACGCTTTATGCTTTCAATCAGGTCCTCTTGTGATATGGCCTTGTCATCACTTTTTGCAATTCCCTTACTATCGCTCTCCAGATAATCCTCAATGGGAAGCGTAACAATTGCGTTCTTCAGTCGGTTGGCATCCTTTTCAGAAAGCATCGGTGATACTACAATCACCGGCAATTCTTTGTACTCCAGATCGACTGTCGATATGATCAGGTCTGCTCCGCTTACTTTAACCTTTTCCTCATTGATTTCGATTACTGAAAGAATGTCTACTACATCGATTTCCGGCACTTCCTTTTCCAAGCGAATAGCCAACATTTTCGATGTTCCTATTCCCGTTGTACAGGTCACGATGGCCCTGGGTCTTCTTCTCGTAAGCCCCCTGATTCTCTCAACTGCTGCACCAATGTGCATGCATATGTAGCCGGTTTCTTCCTCAGGGATTGGCTGCCCTAAATAGTCTTCCAGCGGTTTTTGTGACGTAAGTGCAAATTCGAAATAGGCCGGATACCTCTTCTTTATGTCCTCTAACAGTGGGTTTCTTATTTCCAAACCCATTTTCATCCTGGCCAGCATGGGTCTCAGATGGACAATCAGCCCATTGTACAGCTGTCCGTCTTCGTTCAGACTAAGTCCCGTCAATTCTTCTGCTTTGCCAATAATTGTATTGGTAATCCTTATGGCATCAATGTTCGGCAATTCGTTTTCGAAATTGTTACTCTCCACATCCTTCATCCGAGAACCCTTGATATGCATGGTGATGTATCCACCTTCATCCTCCGGCATATCCAGTCCGTATTCTTTTTCGATTTCCTTTAAGATAAGATCTGCTAATGTATATTCATCACTCTGTTTCAGTTCCTTAAATACATCCTCATTGATAGTAATTTTCTCATCATTTTTTACACGTTCAACAGCCAGTACCAGGTGAACGATGAGCCCCAGCTTAGAGCTGTCCGCTATGGGATAGTCATGTTCATCGATTACCTTGTTCACAATGGTTTCCAGGTCCATGAGCTTATCCGGACTGATCAGGTAGAGCAGTCTTTGGATGGCCTGGCTTTTAGCACTAATATTCTGCTTTCTTCCATATAGTTCTTTGCGGATGATGTTCAGGACCTGCTTTTTCGATAAGTGGTCATAAAAGACATTGAGGAGCAGCTGCCGTTTGGCTGTTTCGGATCCTACGAGCTTAATGCCTGACCCAGGTTTTCTTTGGATCGAAACATCCTGTTCCTTAAGTCGTTCCTCAAGTTTATGCAGGTCCTGACTGATGGTCGCATCAGATACATCCAGCAGGGAGGAATAGTAATACTGCTTCGATTCCTCCTCCGATTGAATCAGGTCCAGCAGCATTATATCCTGCCGTTCCTTTGAAGTGTATGCCTTGTACACCGTTACGTTACCAAGCTCACTGATCAGATCATTCTTTTCTTCCTGGTTCCCCTCAATCCGAATACCGTATCTACTCTTCTTAATGAGTTCCAAGTTTCTATCTGATAGCCACTCCTCGACTGTATCCATTTCTCTAAGGACTGTTCTGCCACTTACCCCGATTTGTTTCCCAATTTCCTCATATGTGACATAGTCAGCCTGTTGAGCCAGAAAAGCTATGATTTGTTTACTTCGTGAGCTTAGCAACATAAGGTACTCCCTCTACTAGTAGTTTCTTCTTACGTTAAATTTTATACCTTACAAGTTAATACGTTAAATATTTCAGGGCAAATGTGTAACTCAATACAGATTATTACTTTTTCAGGCGCTCCACCAATTCATCATATAATGGGGTTCCCATGAAGTTGTCAATAGAGATATGCTCTGCATTCTTGGCTGCTTCCCGAGCTCTTGCCGTCAGAACTTCCTGAGTGATTACAATATCTGCATCCTGCGGGATGTTTTCAATAGAAGTATTGATTACTTCAATATCCAAGCCGGCTGCCTTCACCTTGTTTCTAAGTATCGTAGCGCCCATCGCACTTGAACCCATACCTGCATCACAGGCTACAACGATTTTCTTTACAGAAGAGGTCTTAATTACGGAAGATTCCTTGCCCTTCATATCTACTGCGGTCTTCTTGGCATCGTCTAATTCCTCTTTATCGAAATCTGCTTTTCTTAGGAATAAGCCAGCTACCAAGAATGAAACAACGGTTGAAACAACAACACCTGCCAATACTGGGAACAATCCACCCTTGGGAGTCATAGCAATCAATGCGAAAATACTTCCTGGTGCCGGAGTCGCTACAAGGCCAGCGCCCAGCAGACTAAATGTTGCTACACCACTTGCTCCACCAGCGATAACAGCCAGAACCAGAATCGGCTTCATCAGTACGTATGGGAAATAGATTTCGTGGATACCACCAAGGAAGTGAATGATGATGGCACCAGGAGCACTGCTCTTGATCATGCCTTTGCTGAATACCCAGTAAGCGAGCAGGATACCTAGACCAGGACCAGGGTTGGTTTCCAACAAGAAGAATATTGACTTGCCTGCATCCGCAACCTCTACAACACCAAGTGGACCAAATATTCCGTGGTTCAGTGCGTTATTAAGGAATAGAACCTTGGCGGGTTCAACAATCAGGGATACGATTGGCAAGAGGCCTCTGGATACGATGCCTTCAACACCTGCATTTATTACTCCTGTTAATCTTAATACTGCAGGACCGAATGCTTTCAGGGACAGGATCGCCAGGATTACAGCAATGATGCCATGTCCAAAGTTATTAACCAGCATTTCAAATCCGGGCTTGATTTTTCCATGTACTGCTTCATCAAACTTCTTGGCACATAGTCCGCCGAGTGGTCCAACAATCATGGCGCCCATGAACATCGGAATACTCGCTGAAACGATAACACCCATGGTAGCAACGGCACCAACTACACCACCGCTTACTCCGCCAACTATCTTACCGCCGGTATAACCAATCAACAGCGGCAACAGATAGACGATCATCGGTCCAACCATTTCTGCTAATGATGCATTTGGCAGCCACCCAGTTTCAATAAATAAAGCCGTGATAAATCCCCAAGCGATAAATGCACCGATGTTCGGCATAACCATTCCGCTTAGCGCTCTTCCGAAGTTTTGAATCCTTTCGCTGCTGCTTCCCTTATTAGTATCAGTAGACATGATAACCTCCGAATAAAGTATTTAACCAAATACCATAACTGGCTATATCTAATTATGAGGCCGAGCAGGGTTACTTTTCAATTCAAACTAGTTGCAAGTATGTCCGATGTCAATAATGACATTTTAAAAAATGACAGGACAAAACATCTTGCATATAGTATCCTTTGCGTCAAAAACCCTTGAAATAACAAGTGGTGCTTTGTGCAATAATGCATGCTTTCTTTAACAAAAAGAGGAACTGTTCCCTATTACAGGGTTCACCGCACTATATCTAAACCAAAAAAAATTCGACTCCCTCAGCCATGAGAAAATCGAATTCATGTTATTCAGGGATCTTTACAAGACCACTTTAATTGTAAATATACCTTCTCCGTAGTCTGCACTGACTGTGCCACCGTGCTTCTGTACGATTCTTTTAACCACGGAAAGACCAATGCCAAACCCTGGAACCTGTGCTGACCTTGAAGAATCTAATCTATAGAAACCATCGAATATTCTTTGGCACTCATCCTTAGTCATTTCACTTGATTCATTACTAATAGTTAGAATCTTCTCCTTACCACTAAGCTTGAAAGCAACAATGATATCACTTCGTTCAGTACTATACTTTATTGCATTATCAACCAATGCATCCACCATCGTAACAAAGTCTTTTTGAATACCTTTATACATGATATTTTCTTCGATATCATATTTCAGTTCTCTATCATGTTCATAGGCAACAAGTTCTAATTGCAATAATGACCGTGAAATCGTCTTACTTATATCGAATTCTTGAAACGCTTCCTTTTCCCCTTGGTTTTCAAGTTTAGCAAGCACCAACAATTCATTGACAAGCTCTGACATTCGATTGACTTGTATATCAATTTCCTTTAAGTGTTCAGAATCCATTGGGTTATTTTTTAGTAATGTACTATTTATTTTTATAATGGATAACGGTGTTTTAAGTTCATGAGAAGCATCCGATATGAAGTCCCTTTGTTTTCTTACTGCCATCTCAAGTGGCTTAGTAATGAATTTAGAAAAATAATAAGAAAGAAGTACAATTATAAGTGTACCAATCAGTGCAATCCGAATAGATTTCTCCCGTAACGTCTTTAACATGATATTGTCTGTTTGCGTATTCACAAAAGCAATGACACTACCGCCTTGATATTTTTTGACAAGATACCGGTACTCTGCAATTTCACCACGTTTGACGTTTTGCAACTTCACTTGTTCTCTATACGTTTCAATCATTTCTTTTGATACTGCCTCTTGACCAAAAATTACATCTTCAATTCTATCCTGCTCATCAACTATAACAATTAAGTACTCATAAGCATTCGTCACTTTTAAGGGAATATCCGTATTGTAAGTCATAACCAGGATATCCAAGGTTTCATTAATATTTCTATCTCTCGTTTGATCCATCGTGACATTCAAATTGATAAGAAGTGCTGCCAACAAACTCATTAGGGATAACACGATAACAATCGCAAACTTGATTCTAGTTTTTTTAATCACGACAATCACCTACAGAATAACCAATATTTCTGTGCACTTTTATTTTCACTTCTGAGCCAATGGATTTCAGTTTTTTTCTAATAAAGGAAATATATACCTCTACTTGGTTATATTCACCATTGTAATCATAACCACATATGTTTTCCCTAATTCTTTCCTTAGAAATAATCTGGTTCTTATTTTGAATAAACATTTCCATAATTAGAAATTCTTTTGCATTCACCCTGATTGATTCTTCACCAACTGAAAAAGTATGATGGTCTCGATCTATCGTTAAATCCAAAAAGGTTTGTCTATCCGGAATATACACTCTTTTTCTTCTTGCCACTGCTTTAATCCTTACTAACAATTCCTCAGGTTCAAAAGGCTTTGTTAAATAATCATCTGCTCCAACCTTAAAACCTTTTAATTTATCACCTAATTCTGACTTTGCTGTAAGCATAATAACGGGCACAAAGTTCTCTTGACTCCTAAGTTTTCTTAAAACCTCATACCCATTCATTTTGGGCATCATCACATCTAATATAACCGCATCATACTCCACTTGTTCCAAGAAATATAATGCCTCTATTCCATCATGGACAACATCCGCTATATAACCACTTTGAACAACTAGCTTTTCTATCGCTTTCGCAAGGGCTAATTCATCTTCTACTATTAATATTTTCATACCTAGCCCTCCTTTTTTTTATTGTATCATAAGCTAATCATTTCTTACGCAACGAACGTAATTATAGACCATTCTAATATCGCCTTGCGGACCAAATGTTGATGGATAATCACTTTCATCTCCACTTTTAGGATCACTTCTTTGCGCTCCAGCTCCATGAACATCCATTAAAGTATCATTCATCACACCTAGGGCCTCACCAAAAGCAAAATATACCCCGTATGAATATGGATTTACACCATCAAGATGTGACGTTGAAGTCCAAAAATAAGGATAATTGGTATTGCCGTTTATATCCAAAATCGAACTTGTATTAAACAATTCATCAATGGCTGCTGAATCTGTTGTTTGTAAACTACGGGTATAATCTACAATACTTTGAAGTTCTTTCGCATTCGGTAATCTCCAATCATCGTAACCTGCATAATCCAGGTTTTCTGCGTAATCTAGAGCTGCTCCCCAGTCCATACCATAGCCACTATCATTTTGCTGCCAGGTAAGACCCGTTGCCAAGTCTGTAATCGTGCCATCTCCATTGTCAACAAAGTTGTTTTCACCATAAGCTGTATTGCCTCTGACAAGTCTAAAATACATAGCGTTATCCGTACTAGTTCTTTTTATATATGTAGGATATCCTTTAATTCTTCCATCAACAAAATTAACACCAAAAATTGTTTCATCTCCTCGCATGGTCGTTCCAACATACTTTGTACTTGACCAGGTTTGAGCGTCTATTTCTCGTTCACCACTCGATGTATCACCTAACGGTTGATTAAAATAATCCGTATCAATAAACAAATTCTCCGTCGCTTTTTCCCCCATAACACGTCCGTCAAATTGAATTAAAGAATAGAGTTCTTTAATTGTAGGAATCCTCCAATCGTCATAGCCACCCAAATTACTATTATTGGCAAATACAACGGCTTCATCGTATGACATTTTCTCACCCATGTCCTGCGCCCACATAAGACCGGTTATCTTATCAGAAATAGTGCCATCTTTGTTATCTGTATAAGCTGGCGTATTACCGGTATAACTTGCATCTTGTCCATAAAATTCTTCTCCAATAGAAGGCGATTCTATTTTATTTTGATCACTATAAAACTCTACTTGATTTGTATCCACGATATTATATGAATTCGTTACCATGCTGATATCTTTTGGCGTATCTTCAGTAATGTTAATTGTTTCCTCCGCTTCTATCCCTATTTCTAGCATATCCCGTGCATAGATTACTTCACCATCAAACGTTTCCTTAATTTTATTAATGCTTCTACTAATCCGGTCTTGGTCTGTTGAATTATAATGTGTAACAACTAAGGTTGATACATTAGACTTAACTGCTATCTCGACCATTTCATCAAACGTCAAGTGTGCTTCCACATCGAAATTACCGCCGTACTCATAGAAGGGTTCCATGTTATTTCTAGCTGTAGTGTTATCTTTTTCTGTATACAGAGCACCATCAATCACTAGAATATCTGCATCTTTTGCAAACTCAATTAAATTTTCATCATATGAAACATCCCCACTAACTACTATGGACTTATCGTCGGCTTCAAACCTATAGGCTAGGTTGTACATGGTATGCGTCATTTCTGCCGCTTCTATATCCAGACCATCGATTACAAAATGTCCTGCATCTATTACTTCACTAGTATTCGCATAGTTAAGGATGACATCCTTGTACGATTCGTCTATTTCTTTAATGTTCGACTTACGATACAGCAAATCGTCTAAATAGACATCGCTTAAAAAGCTAACAAATTTCTCCGTTCTTGGCGGTCCAATAATATCAATGGGTGCATCATTCGATAAAAAGCTCTTACTATAAATATCAAAAAAATCCGTCGTATGATCAATGTGATGGTGTGTAAACAGTATCGCTCTTAAATCCTTAAAGCTAAAATCCGATGCTAATAAATTACGATTGCTGCCATCACCACAATCCACTAAATAGTATCCACCATTATACTGGATTAGTGTACTTGCACTCGCTTGAGAATCCGAGTATTTAGGTGTTCCAGTACCTACAGTAATAACACTAAAGCTTTCTTTACCTGCATCCAAGGTCGTTTCAATTTCCGATTTATCATTCGGTTTCATATCTTCCAAACTTGTCTTTGCATCTACAGTTATAACTTCGCTTACCTTTTGCTCTACTTCATTTGTTTTGCATCCGGAAATAAGAAGCATTCCGATTAGCAGTATTACGATTGCTTTTTTCATTCTATTCTCCCCATATTTTTCTTTTGCCACCTTACATATTCCCTATTCTACAGGTGAAGATTGAACGAACCTTAAAAACAAAAAAAGAGAAGTTTCCTTCTCTTTTCATACATCATATAAGTTATATCGCAAAATAGGTGTTACAACAAAAACCTTGTATGGTGCAAATATCTTAAAAATATTTTTTTGAATTGCGCATTCGCAGGCTTTCAATTATACTTCACCCATCGCAAAAAAGCACTAGAACATCACTCCTTGGGTATGGATTGCTTTGACTATTCTAATCCAAGGAACAACAACTTAGTATCAAGCTACTTCAAGAACACCTCACTCAGAACTTCCTCTGTAAGATTTCCAAATAGGGGGCCATTATTCAGTTGATGCAAACGTGTTGCACCCTCCCTTAAATTCATTTCAATAAGCACGGGATTTCCTTCTTTATCAACAGAAAAATCCCAGGAAATTAGTCGAAAATGAGCAAGCTTCATATGTTCTTCCATTATGATTTTTTTGATTTGGTCAAAAGAAGGAACAATACCATCAGCAAATACAAAGCCTTGAGGATGCCTATCGTATTTCACTCCAAAAAAAGAATACGCAATATCCTTCAACTGTCCATTTTCCTTAATTCCACAAGCAAGTCCACCAGCTATTAAATTGTCTACTCGCGATTCACCCGTTCCCATTCGCAAAACAGAAGACACAATATGTACTTTTTCGCCTAACAATAAAGACATAATTCGAATTGTATTAATCGAATTATGGTGTACCTTTTCTAGCTCCTCGTGCTGTTCAAGTATTTCTTGAACAGTCAAATCATCCACCCCATCAAAAATAATCCTTTCCAACTCACTAGTACCCTGACTCCTTTTCCAGAAATCTATACCTTGACCATTTCCACTCCCTATAGCTGGTTTAACAATCAATTCTTCATATCCTTGACAAAGAGCAATAACCTCTACCTGATCCAATAACGTAAAACCTTCATCATAATATAACCCGTTAATCTTTCTTACAACAATCCTAGGCTTTTTTATATTCGGAAACCAAAGACTATAATAATTTTTATCATCCACTCCCCTAGACAAAGATTTATCGTTATAATACTTATCTATTTTAGCTATATGCAAATCTTCAGGGATATATCTCACATCATAGAGCTTGGTTCGTGATGAATAGAACTTGTGCCAATCGGTATTGATTCTAACATTAAACTTTCCCCAGTATTCCTTTATTTCCTTTTTATATGCAGGGGAAATTGTATCCGTGCTCAACAACAAGTGTCTATGAAGCGTTCTGTTTCTAATATGTCTAATAACCACATTGACTACATCTTCTTCAATATCTCTAAGTGTCTCTACAATCGTACGCTTTTTCTTCATATCAGTATCCCCTTCACCTTGATAACCTATAGACCAGTAGCTGTAAACCATGCATAGACATTAAATCCCGTCCTACAATTTCATCAAACTCTCAACTCCACTGTAACAAGAGAATTTTCTTGCTAGAGCACAAGCTTTAACAATCAATTTTGTGCTTCCACCCTATAAAAAGCACCATCTCGAACAATTGTAATCGCTGTATTTGCTAATATTGTATTATTCTCACTGTCTACTACCTCTAGTTGTATTTCGAAAGGTTCGTTTATATCAGCGACTTGGTCATCCTCTATCGCGCCCCAAAGTACGTCCCCACCCTCATTTACAACGTCTTTTACTAAACGATCAAATAGTATAAAGCTTCCTTTTCCAGCAACCCAATGATACTCTACTATACCATACTTCCCATCCGAGTTAAAAATAGGAGTCATTGTAATTCCCTGGATAGAAGATGCCAATGGACTATATTCTTCAACATCTGTTGCTATGGTTACTCCACTTTCAGTTTTTTCACAGGCGGCAAAGGTCATTGTAAAAAGTAAAACCAATCCTAAAAAAATTAATAACTTTCTCATCCTATTTCACCTCTTCGTATTCTTGCTTAAATTATTACAAAATTCCCACTTGTAATAAAGTTGGTACAGAACTTGTTCTCACAATTTTTAGCACTTCTTTTTCTTACCAAGTTATTTTGGCTTCTGACCCTACATTGTAGGCATACGACTAGCATTTTTAGTGGTTTTACATATTTGAGAATACCGGAAAACATACTTTGCTCTGTTTTTTATAAGCAGAGGAAGAATAGCAGGCAAAATTATCCGAATTAAATGACTTTCTACTAGTATTCTTGTTGTTTCCTGTTTTTAGTGTATACATGTATATTGTTATATTATATAATACTATTATATCTTGAAAATAGATTATTTATCTTATACATATAGAAAAAGGGGGAACAAAACATGCCTTCAAATGACTCACTTACAAATCAGGTAATCAAAAAAGTCAAAAAAGACATTCAAGTCAACAATATTGCACCAGACCAAATTATAACCGAAAATCAATTATGCAATGAATTGAATATTAGTAGAACGCCAGTAAGAGAAGCCCTTATCCATCTTACCTCCGATGGAATTCTTAAAAAAGTTCCACGTAAAGGCTACGCCGTGCAAAAAATTGATACGAAAACCAAATTAGATACGTACACACTGTTTAGCACATTAGAATCTCTTGCTGCAACCTTAGCGGTAGACCATCTCACAGAAGATGATCTTATGAAGATGAGAGAATACATTGACAGAATTAACATTGCACTAAAATACAAAAACTGTTCAGATTACTATTTCCTAAACGACAAATTCCACAACGTCTACATCAACAAATGTGACAACGAACCACTCATTAAAATGATTCGGGAATTAGAGGCAAGTCCAATCAACAGATCCTATGTGGGTAGCTGCAGTGAACGCCTGCTCTCTGCCTTCAGTGAATGTAATGATGACCATCATCTGCTCGTCGAGCTATTTGAGAAAAAGGATATTGCAGGAATCAATGAATTTCATCGAAAACACTGGGAAACCAAACACGTGGATATGATTTAATAGCTTACACAACAATCATAGTACAAAAACAAAAAACCTAGAAGAGCAGACAGGCATATAAGCCTATTTGTTCTTCTAGGTTTTCTTATTTCGCATCTTTTCTATCACTGTTCTCTATTCACTGTTTGTGGCAAACCACTAGACCTATTCCGGACTGTTTAAAGCATTCATGAATCGCTTGGTATGATCTGATTCACCTGCTCCTTTATTCCCCTTAAGCGAAAAGTATAGATAACTTACAAATGAAACTGCCAATCCTGGCCAAAGTGGAGGAGCGGAAAATATTCCTGCTAGACCGAGAGAAGAAGCACCATACCATACTAATACAGTCACAAGAGATAAGGTCATACTTATAAAGGAAGCCCTAGAAGTTCCCTTTTTCCAAAACACACCCAATATTGTAGGAACAAATAATCCCGCTGAATTTATGGTAAAGGCGACAAAAAGAATATTAATAATATCCATCATTTTCCACGCCATAATTGCACTGAATGTTCCAATTACGAGTGAGCTTGCGATGCCCACTTTTAGTAGAACCCGTTGGCTTGCATTCTTATTGATATATCTTTTGTAGATATCGTTCGTAACATTAGCCGAAGCTGTTAAAATACATATATCTGCTGTCGACATTACAGCAGACAAAATGCCAACCAAAGCCAATCCCTTTATTCCCACTGGATAAGAACGAATAATCAAAGTTGTTAACAGACTGTTTCCAGCTTCAAAATTAGGCATAAGAACTTTTGCTGCAAGTCCCAAGTAGGTAGTCGATAGAGCAATAATCACAATCCCAATCGCAGCATATACCGTTCCCTTAACAGCCGTTTTTTCATCTTTTGCTGCAAAACATCTCGTATAACTATCCATCGATGTATAGAAAGTGAAAATTTGAGCTACTGTCATAGAAATAATCGTTGGCCATCCCCAGGCACCAATATCAAAATATGAATCTGGCAGCGTCCCAATTGCTGAAATGCCACCCATTTGTGATGTTACCAATGGTACACCCACAAGAACAACACCTACTATTAATAGAATAAACTGAATCCAATCAGTATAGGTAACTGCTTTGAATCCACCTATTGAAGTATAGACAACAATTATTATTGTAGCAATTACAAAAGACCAACCCAAGTCAAGCCCTGTTAGTATATGTAAAATGCTACCAGCTGCTACCAATTGACTAGAAGTATAAGCAATATAGGCCACAATTGTCGTAATCGTTGCAATCACTCTACTCCGTGAATCATATCTAGATTCAATAAAATCCGGATAGGTCAATTGATTTAGATTATCACCAATTCGCTTAATAATACCTGAAAAGGTAAAAGCAAAAAGCAAACAACCAATTGCATTTGCGCCAACAAACCACATGGCCGTTATTCCCATTTCAAAGGCTTTGGCTGAGCATCCCATGATTGCCGCCCCGCCAATCCAGGATGACAGCCACAAGCTGGTTATTGAAAATACTCCTGCACTCTTTCCAGCAACATAGTAATCTACCATATCGTTTTGTCTCTTGTTTGCGTACACGCCAACACAAAGCAAAACAACTAAATATACAACTATTATTGTTGAATCAATAAATGACATAATTCCTCCTGCAAAATCTTTTATACAAATCTGATCATTTATGCAAATTCATTTATGTCAAAATTCTTTAAAGTAAAAATTGGGATATTTCCAGTACCGTGCACTCCTATCGTCTACAACAATCTGAAATATCCCAATCAATATATAGTACTTGAACTCAATACAATCCCTTTTCGCATTTACTCCAATAGTTTTTACTTTTTCATTACAACCAATGCATCGGCCACACCAACACCTTGGCCTTCAGGATATACGAATAATGGATTAATATCCAGTTCCATCACACTGTCTTTGTTTTTCTGTGCAAATTCAGATACCTGAACAATTGTATCTACCAATGTCTGAATATCACAAGGAGCACTTCCTCTATATCCCTTTAGCATCCTATATGAGTTCAAACTTTCAACCATCTGAAACGCTTCTTTTTCATTCAAAGGCGCAGGGTATAAAGAAATATCTTCAAATACTTCCACAAAAACTCCCCCTAAACCAATCAACACCATGGGACCAAACTGGGGATCATTGTTCACCCCTAAAATTACTTCAAGACCTTGGGGCAACATCTTTTGCATCAAAATACCATTGATTTTGGCATTTGGTTTATGTATTTTTACGTTAGTCATAATTTCTGAGTATGCTTTTTTCACTTCATCAATACTACTAATATTCAGTTTTACACCACCCACATCAGATTTATGTAGGATCTCAGAAGATTCAATTTTCATCACAATGGGAAAATCCATTGATGCTGCTACTTCTACAGCCTCTTTTTCACTCGTTGCAATATAAGCCTTGTCAACCTTAACCCCATATTCACTAAGGAGATTCTTACTTTCAACTTCTGAAAGTGCTTTGCTTGTTGCAAGAGTATTTTCAGCTGGTATAGCAAGCTTAAGTATCTTATCCTCATACTTGTATTCGATGAAGTCCTTCAAATACCTAAGTATCTTAAATGCATATACAGTTGGAGGCAAGATTGGCACACCTAGGCTAAGTAGTTTCTCCGAATACGCAAGGTTTCGAGTATTTTCTACAAAAGGAACCATGATGACCGGTTTTGCATTTCCAGCTTGAATGACTTTTTCGATTCCTTCTGCCATATACTTAATTGCCGGATCTACGACTTCTAATAGCAAAGTATATCCAATCAGGACTATTCCAATATTCTCATCTTCCATTACCGTAGATAAAACTTTTGCATACCGGTCCGAATCATACGACAGCGATGCTGTCATATCCAATGGATTATGTACAGAAGCATATGAAGGCAATTGTTCTTTCAGTTTGCATACTGTTTCCTTAGAAAAATCCGGGTATTCCAAACCGTTTAAGGAACCTAGATCAGCACATATACCGGTTTCACCACCGGAAAGATTCATCGAAGCAAACGTTGCCTTTGGAGGAAAAACATCTATTGCAGAAAACATCAACGAGGTGGCCAATAGTTCTTCCATATCATCTACGCGAATTACCCCAAATTTTTTGAATATGGCGTCATATGTTTTATCTGAGCCGGCTAAACTTCCAGTATGAGAGGCTGCCAACTGGCTTCCTTTTTCTGATCTTCCAGCCTTTAGGATGATAACTGGTTTTCGTTTTTTCGCAGCTTTTTCTAGTGAATTACAAAATTTTTGTGGATCCTTGACACCCTCCATGTAGATGCTGACAACCTTGGTGTTTTCATCATCTACAAGAAAATCGATGTAGTCTTCCATTGTGACTATACGACTGTTCCCAGCAGAAATTGAATAGGAGAATTTCATGTTAGGACTATCCATCAGCGATAGACAAAATTGTCCACTTTGAGAAACAAATCCTACACTACCTGTTCGGTCCCTCTTGTCCGATATGAACGCGAAGGCATTGACATTATCAATATAGTTAACGAATCCTGCACAGTTCGGGCCCATCAAAGCAATATTCAAATCTTGGCACAGCGCCTTTAGTTCTTCCTCTGCCTTTCTACCCTCATCCGTTCCAACTTCAGAGTAGCCACTAGCAAAGACAACCGCTCCACCGCACCCCTTACTGGAAGCTTCTTCCAATAAAGGAACAACCAGTTTTTTCGAAGTGCATATGATGACCATATCGATATCACCTGGTATTTCAGATAGTGAATGATAACACGGTTGGCCAAAAATCACATCTCTTTTGGGATTCACAAAGAATACACTACTTAAATCCTTTGTGTATTCCATAATGTTCCTGCATGTATCTCCACCAAAACCTTCTTTTTCACTTGCTCCTACTACTGCAATCCTATTTGGTTTAAGCAACTTTTCCAGATTCATCTATAATCCTCCTACCAGAGTTTAAACAGCATCGTACCCTATTTCAAACGCCGCAATATTTTTTTGATTGAATTTTCCTTTTCCCTTATTCTCAAAATAGTTGCACATGGCTTTCACAAATACATCTTTCTTGAAAATTTCGGTTGCCTTAATGACTGCACCCATCATCACAATATTTGAACCTTTAGGATTCTTTACTTTACTGGCACATTCCGTTGCATCAACTTTTACAACATTTACATCGTTTCGATATGTTCTTTCTGAATTCACCAAGGAACTGTTAACAAATAGGTAGCCGCCTTCTTTAATATCCTTTTCAAATTTATCGATTGCTGGTTCATTCATGGCAAAGAGAATATCAATCGTTTTGCAATACGGACTGGCAATTTCTCCCTTACTAATTTTCACATTGCAATTTGCTGTCCCCCCACGCATTTCAGATCCATATGAAGGGTACCAGGTAAGATTATCACCGTTTTCCATTGCAGCATTTATCATAATCAATCCTGAAGTTAATATACCTTGGCCACCAAAACCAGCAAAAATTATTTCTTTCATTATTGGTTACCCCCATTATCAATATACTCACCTGTAGGATATTGATCTCTCATTGCATCATCCACTCGTTGTGCACACTGTACTGGAGTCATACCCAAATTGGTCGGACAAGGTGACAGAATTTCGAGTAAGCAATATCCTTCGTTATTCATATGTTTTTCAAATGCCTTACGGATATATTTCTTCGTTTTGGCAATATCTTTGAAATTGGCGACAGATCCCCTTGCTAAATACGCAATATCAAGTTGACCTATCATTTTAGTAATATCAAATGGTTTCCCAGTTTTTTTAACATCTCTTCCCATTACTGTTGTTGAAGTTCTCTGTCCTTCCAAAGAAGTAGGTGCCATTTGGCCACCTGTCATACCAAAAACCCCGTTGTTGATAACGATAACCACAACATTATCATTTCTTAACGCACCGTACATGGTCTCAGATATTCCAATAGCATAAGCCGCTCCATCTCCAAGGTATGCGAGTACAGGATTTTCTTTTCTTACCTTTTTCACGCCTGTTGCTGTTGCAATCGGTCTGCCATGCGCAGCCATAATTGTATCAAATTTCCATGTATCAATATTCAAAGAAGCACAGGCTACATCAACGACCGTAAGTAGTTTTTCGGTCATGCCCATCTCTTCCATCACTTCACCAATCAGTCTTGCAACCAGACCATGTCCACAGCCAGGACAGAATGAGGTCTCTGCAAATGATATGGATTCAGGTGCCTTCAATTTCATGATTATGCCTCCTTGCAAGACAAAATGTTTTTTGCCTTCTCAATTATTGTTTCCGTTTCAGGAACTTCTTTAACTGTAGTATATGAATAAACAGGATATTTATTAGCCACAGCCAAAACTACATCGTCCTTCATCTGACCTAGGATATTCATTTCTACCGTCATCAGTGCTTTGCATTCACTACCAAGTTCTTTAAACGCATTTACTGGGTATGGCCAAAGTGTAATGGGTCTGATAAGGCCAAGTTTTATTCCTTGTTCTCTTGCCGTCATTACTGCTTCTTTACAAATTCTTGAGCTAATGCCATAGGCAACCAATACAAGTTCTGCATCTTCTACTGAAATCGATTCCCAACGTTGTTCATTGTCTTCCATTTGCTGATATTTATTTAATAAATAGTCATCGTAATTTTCCATGTAATATAACGTATTGGTAATCTTCTTTTGTACTTCTCCCTTTTTACAACCTTTGATTGACCATTCATAAGTATCAATATCATGATCTTTCATTTCTGGAAAAGATACCTTCTCAATCATCTGTCCAATGGCAGCATCCGAGCCAATTAATACTGGGTGACGATATTTTTCCGCAAGTTCAAATGCTTCATAGGTGAAATCTGCATTTTCCTGCACAGAGGATGGTGCTAACACGATTGTGCGGTAGTCTCCATGTCCACCACCTCTGGTCAACTGCCAATAGTCGCCTTGACTTTGGCTTACATCTCCAAGACCATTCCCATACCTCATAACATCAACTATAACTGCCGGTAGATCAGCTGCTACCAAGTATGAAATTCCTTCTTGGTTTAGACTGTACCCTGGGCCAGATGAACTAGTAAGTACTCTTGCTCCTGCTGCGGAAGCACCAAGTAGCATGTTTATTCCCGATAATTCAGATTCAGTTTGAATAAACTCTCCACCAACCTCATCCATTCTCCAAGATAAATATTCTAAGATTTCGCTCTGAGGTGTAATGGGATATCCGCTATAAAATCTACAACCCGCTCTTAAAGCAGCTTCCGCTAAGGCCTCATTGCCTTTCATCAATACCTGTTTCATTTCAAATCTCCTTATCTAATTTCAAAAACATAGTCTGGACATACTTGATAACAGATTCCACAGCCTATACAAATTTCTTCATTTACCTGAATAACTTCATAGCCTTTAGAATTCACATGGTCCGAAACTGATATCGCTTTTTTAGGACAGGCTTCAACACAGTAATAACAACCCTTACATCGATCTGTATTTGGTTTTGCTTTTTCCATTTTTACCTCCATTGTTTACTCATTTAATCATTTATCTTTCGTTCAGAATTTGCCTAATTATATACCTATTTCAAAAGGCCTCAGACTACCAAGAATGCTATTTAAAATGTAAGAAGGTGTTTTATACAGTTCTTGGTAATCGAGGCAGATAACTACAAAGGTTCGCTTTATTCCGTTTGGTATTATCCATACTTAGCCAAGATATTTTCAACAACACAATAGTGATTATTTCAATTTACAAATTATTAGCAGCATTCCTTAGCGTTTTCCATACTTTTCTTGTTTGCCTTAGCATTTTTCTTTTCATTCTGGTAATAAGCATAGTTGCAACGAATGCTGTAACGCACATTCCCGCCAAATAAGTGAAAATATATTGATAACCAGTATTGCCATAAACATCCAGCCAATTACCAAACATAGTGTGCATAAAGGCATCGGGAAGATATCCAACCAGAGAAATGAGTCCAACTGCGAGACCGGTAACTTCAGGAGAAATACCAACTTCGTCGATAGTGGCAAACATGGTACCTTTCATCATAAAGTTAACAGTGGCCAAGATAAGCATCAGGGCTGTCAACAAGCCAACAATAGACGAAGAAGCAGGCATTTTTAAGAAGACCACGAGGAAGATTAAACATACCAGAGCACTTCCAGCAATCATCTTGGAAACTGATCCTATTTTATCTCCAACAATACCGCCGACTGGTCCTCCAATGAGCTTTAATCCATAGGTCCTTACTACTGCTAGTGAACCAGAGAATACAACTGATGCTCCTAGAACATTAGAGAAATACGGAGTCAAGTATGTCTGTCCTGAGTAAATACTGTAAACACTAAAAACAACAATCGCAGATAAATAAACACCCGGTTTCTTAAGAAGATTGATGACATCCTGGAAAGATGCTTTCTTTCTTACTTCACCTGTATTGTCTTCCATTTGGTCATCATAGAGCCACACAATTAATACCGCGCCGATTATAGATAGTACACCCATACCGATAATAGCTGCTTTTAAACCGACATCAGTAGAAGCAAATCTTGAGAAAATAAATAGGAGCAAGAAATTGCCAAGAGTTGAAGCCAAGCCACACATTGCTTCAAAAATTCCAAACGTAGTACCCTGTTCTTCACTTGGAGCAGATATTCTAACGGCTTTCATAATTGCAGCCCAGAATGCTGCACTACCTGTTAGAGCTGCTAAAATCCAAACAAGAATGGCACTATTATATGATTGCAAAGTGAATGCAAAATAGATACACAGTAGTCCATTGAAGAATGAACAAACAGAAAGAATCTTTTTAGGTGAAACCCGATCTGCGAGCCAGCCACCAGGAATATAGGTAATGATGCAAGCCAATGCGTAGTAACTTAACAATGCACCCAACTGTTGGTTCGTAACTCCCATTCCTTCAATTAATGCATCATAAAAGATATATTTGATATACGGCAAGTTGTACATAGAAGCAAATGTAACACCTAATGCGAATAACCCAAGATAATGTTTAGTCTTTTTCATGCTTTCCTCCGATAATAGAATTCGTTTTTCTTCTTATTCTTATGAAAGTATAATTTCAAGTTAGTGCCATGATGTAGTAATAATCCTAATTGGTTATTTGAAAAGATCCTCCTTCCACCGTAATTAGATTGGCTAGTATTCTTTGTGCATCTTCTTGTGTATATTAGCATTCTTTGCCATATTGCGCAATGGTATTTTATCAATTGTATTCTTGTATACATTGTATTTTTAAGCTATTTTACTATATTATTGCCGTTTTGTACTCTTTATTTTTCTTTTTTGTTCTTTATGTACTTTTGTATACATTCTATTTTATCTAACAATTTATTCTTCAAAATTTAATTTTCCGCATTATTTATTGCATTATCCCTTTGCCTTCAAAAGAATCTTATTGCAACTTTACTTACACATTTTCCCAAGTAATCTTAATTTATTGAAGGGATGGCTAGTAAATCAATATTATTGATAAGCAATGGATACTAGGTCCACAAAAAAAGAATCCTCATGGAAAATAACCAGAGATCGGCTCTTTCCATGAGGATTCTAAAATTGTATAGTTTAATATTTTCCACAACTAATTAAAAGCATTTTATCAGTTTGGAATACTTTCGACTATAATGTTATATTTTTAGCAATGTTGATGTTTTCAATTAAAGCTTTTAATTGAATGAGTGATGAATATCCCTTACTGGATCTATCGAAAAAAGCATTTGCCGCAGGATGATAGGCCTCACCAATATTTTCTGCCTTCTTTCCCGCATCAATTCCACCTTCCAATAGTGTTGCATCATTCAATCTTTTATCAGGAAGAATAGGGTTTAGAATTAAATTGCAACCAGGAATAATATTCATTAAATCAGCCTCAGTAATTTCTTTTTCCAAGTAAATCGGTTCAAGTTCAAATATATATCCGGTACAGACTTCTGTATTAAACCCATACGTATGAACTTGATTTTCATGAAGCCAATTCAACGTGCCCCTGATATCAAGCATGTCTTTAGGAGATGTTGCAACTAGAGTAATACCCATTTCTGATAGGGCTGGCAGGTCATAGGAACATTGTTCCTCTTTTATATCCCCTATGCCTCCAATCCCTGCGGTTACGACTACCTGACAATTCATTTTTTGGGCAACAGCCATTGTACCTGACGCAGTCAAAAAGGCATTTTCACCTTTGTAATCATGCTTTAGTACTGCTTCACCATCAAAGCGTTTCCATAGGTCATATTGCTTTCTGGCAAGAATAAACTTAGATATAGTATCTATTTTGATTTCACCATTTTCTATCCAGGCTAGCTGAGCATCTTTTGGGAAAAGTGATATTATCAAATCATCTTCTATAGATACTAAACCATGTCCCAACAAAGCAGTCTCTACTAGAAAATTTATTGTTTTATTCCCATCCGTTAAATTCATTGACATTATCCTTATTTACTATAGCTAGTGGACAATAAACAGGATCTGTAATCTCTTGACCTTGAGATATTTTTAAAGCCAAAAGCAATCCAGCTCTAGTATAAACTGCCGGGGAATAAGTAATAGAGCCATCAAGTCTGCCAGAAATAATCGATTCTTGGGCTTCTCCAGTAAAATCTACACCGTATACAACTACTTGATCGTTTAATCCAGCCGCTTCTAAAGCCTCTACTGCAGCCAACGCCATTACATCATTACAAGCAAATATACCCTTAATATCAGGATGAGCTTGAATAAGGGCTGTCGTGATTTCATATGCCTTATTGCGATCCCAATCTCCCGGCTGTATGCTCACAAGATCTATTCCATCCGTATTTTCAAATACCTCTTTTGCACCATTCGTACGGCCCTCGCTTTGTCCTGCTCCGGCTAGTCCTTGAATTATAGCTACCTTACCACCATCAGGTAAATAGTTAAGCATATCGTTAGCAACCATTTCGCCTTGATTTTCAAAGTCTACCGTAATAATACCGTCGAGATGTCCATCTTGTTCTCCTAGGGCTTCTTTATTTACTCCAGGTCCTAAGTTTATAACCGGAATATTAGCCTGGTTTGCTCGAATTATTCCCGGAATCAGGTTATTTCCATCTATGGGGGAAAAAATTATGGAATCATAATCTTTAACCGCCATACCATCTAAAGTTTCTAATTGAGAAACAGTATCTCCTTCCGTCGGTGCTGATAAAACCTCAACATTGATTCCTAACTCTTCACCTGCTTTTTCATATTTTTCCTTCATGTTAGCCCAAAATGGATTCGTCAAAGAAATAATTAGAACACCTACGTTCTCGCCTTTACCAGTTTCTGGCATTGGGTCTAATTGATCCATAAGAATTGTTTCCATTTCTTTGATCTTTAGGTTTTCTTCACTAGATGCTGCTGAATTTTCCACATCCAAATTTGTTGGCTCATCTGCATCTGTATTTTCTTCTCCACGATCAGAGCAGCCAACAAATAGACCCATTACCATAATTACCACTAACAATATTGATACAATTTTTTTACCTTTCATTTTAAACCTCCAATTATTATATTATAAATTTATCTGTAGCTGTCTTCTTTGTCTTATTTGAGAAATAGATACAGATATTAAAATGATAAGCCCTATAAAAAGCTGTTGATAATAAGAAGAAATACTTAGAATTGTCAATCCATTTCTCATTACTGATAAAAGGATACAAGCAATTATCGTTCCACCAAGACTGGCCTTACCGCCATTCATGGATGTGCCACCTAAAATAACAGCTGCAATTATATTGGTTTCCAGCATGAAACCAGCATTTGGTTCTGCTGCATTCAATCTCGATGCTAAAATTAGTCCACCAATTCCAGCACAAATACCAGAAAACATATATATGCATGATTTATAAATGTTGATGTTTACGCCTACTCTTCTCAGTGCCTCTTCATTTCCTCCAATAGATAACGTATATTGCCCAAATTTGGTGTATTTCAGTAGTAAAAAAGCAATGCATGTTATAACGAAAGCCAATTTGATTGGAAAGTTAATTTCTCCTAAATTTCCCTTTCCAAAAAACGTAAAAGCTGCAGGAAAACCGTAGATTGGTTGACCTTTTGTTATTACTAGACTAAGTCCCCTAAATAAGGACATACTACCTATTGTTACTACGAAAGAAGCAATTTTGAATTTTGAAATTATGAAACCATTAAATAAACCTAACATTCCTCCAATTAAGACACCGATTAGAGCAGATGCTATTATCGGTATACCAGCATTCAGCATTAGTCCAATTGATATACCGCTTAATGCCACAATACTTCCGATAGATAAATCTATTCCGCCACTTGCAATAACAAAAGTCATCCCTATAGCCATTATTAGCTGTAGAGATGTATTATCAAGAATATTAATTATATTGATCCTAGTAAAGAAAAATGGCGATCTGTTCGATAAAAATGCAACTAACAAAATTAAAACAAAAAAAAGAAAGACCTGGGCAAAAGACGAGGGTGTAAAATAATTGGTGTAAACTCCTGAGATTGTATAAACTAAATCTATCTTCAAGGAGGAACACTATAATGGCCCAGAAAAAACTCATCGACAAACAACTGATCCGCGAACTCATGAAAGAAGGCGAGCTTAAGGATGTCAAAGACATCCAGTCCCTACTAAAAGCACAATTCAAAGACATCATGCAAGAAATGCTGGAAGCTGAACTGGATCATGAACTCGGATATAGCAAGTATGACTATAAGAACAAGGATACTACAAACAGCCGTAACGGCATTCGTTCTAAAAAGGTTCGTTCCGATTATGGAGAAATGGAAATTGACATACCTAGAGACCGTAATGGGGATTTTGAACCTGTAATCATTAAGAAAAACCAACGTGATGTTTCAAGTATTGATGACCAGGTCATAAGCATGTATGCCAAAGGGATGACTGTCAGAGACATTCAGGATCATCTACATAACCTTTACGGAATTGATGTATCACCAACCATGATTTCACAGATTACTGAGAAAATATTACCTGTAATAAAGGAATGGCAGCAACGCCCACTACAAGAGGTTTATGCCCACCTAATCATGGATGCCATCCACTACAAAGTCCGTCAGGATGGAAAGATAGTCAACAAAGCAGTCTACATCATACTAGGTATTGATTTGGACGGTAAAAAGGACGTTGTAGGTATGTGGGTCGGAGAAAATGAGACCAGTAAATTTTGGCTTAAAGTGTTAACTGATTTGCAGCATCGTGGTGTTAAGGATGTGCTGATAGTGTCTATCGATGGACTGAATGGCTTTAAAGAAGCAATACAGGCTGTTTATCCAGACACCAGAATTCAGCGGTGCATCGTTCATATGATTCGCAATTCAACGAAATACCTGTCCTGGAAGGACCGTAAAGCATTCGTCAATGATCTTAAACCAATCTACAAAGCAATCAACGAAGATTCCGCTTTGAACGCTCTACAAGATTTAGAAGACAAGTGGGGCGAGAAGTATTATATCGCGGTAAAACCTTGGAAAGACAACTGGGATGAAGTAGCAACAATGTTCGAGTATCCGGCTGAAATCAGAAGGATGATATACACAACAAACGCCATCGAAAGCTTTAACCGCCAGCTACGCAAAGTCACGAAATCCAAGAGTGTGTTTCCAACCGATGATGCCCTGTTGAAAATGCTGTATCTGGCAATGATTGATATAACCAAGAAATGGACTATGAGGACTCGGGACTGGGGTAAAATTATTAATCAGCTAGCAATTCACTTCGAGGGACGTATTTGACCTTCCACGAATTGAGTTAAGAAAAATCTTTAAGGAAGTTTACACCAATTTCTTGACAGACTCCAAAAGACCGATCTACTCCTTCATTTTTCCCTATTACTCTCCTGTATGGTATTTTCAACTTGTATCCACCTCGTTCTTTAATATGTTTCTTTAATCCCAGTCTTCAACTCTGTAAGTGTGATATCGTTTTTAACAGCATCCTTAATGATTTCCCCATTCCTCATAACATATATTCGGTCAGCAGTATCAAATACTTGATTTAAATCATGACTAATCATTAAAACAGTGAATCCTTTCGCAGGCAATGATTGAATCATCTTATTGGTTGCTGCTGACTCTTTTATTCCCATTGCCGCCGTTGGTTCATCAAATATTATCAGCTTTTCCCCTTGAAAAATACTTCTTGCTATTGCGATAGATTGCCTTTGCCCACCTGATAGATAGCCTACTGAAGTTCCAAGGTAAGGTATATCTATTTCAAGTTTTTCAAGAAGTTTTTCAGTTTGTTTTTGCATCTTCGGATAATCGATAATAAAACCAAATCTGGTGATTTCTTGTCCGAGGAAAATATTTTCTACAACATCTTTATAGTTATCAAGTGACAAGTCCTGATATACAGTAGATATGCCACACTGTTTTGCTATCTTTGGAAGTAAATAATTATACGCTTTTCCATTAATATAAATTGTTCCACCGTTCGGCTTCAAATTTCCAGATAAAATTTTAATCAATGTACTCTTACCTGAACCGTTATCCCCCACTAATGATGTAATTTTATTTCTTTCTATTTTTAAAGATACATTTTTAAGTGCTTCTAGTTTCCCAAAACGCTTCGAAATATCTTCGAGTACAATGAATTCATCACTTATGCTACCCATACCTATACAACTCTCTTTCAGAACTATTCGCAATATTCAATCCATCCCATAAGTCAAATGAAAATTATTCCTAGGCTTTCTTATCTTATCGCAATGTAGCCATCACAAGAATTATCTTTTATACACTGAATTATAAACATTGTATAAGCCCAAAAATATCTTCCTAGTTTCCTCATTACTATAACTAAGGCAGCACTAAATATCCAATAAATATTGCAAATGTACTCCACAATATTATCAATTTATTTTATTTTGATAGGTAAATGAATACTTTCACCTATTTACAATTCTTGTTATTAGTCGATTGGATATAAAAAAAGCCTTTTCCATGTTATCTCATGGTCAAGGCTCAGTATGAAATATTCATATTTACAATATTCTGCGAAACGGATGCAATCTTTCTGTATTCAAAACACAAGTAAGACAATAAGCATTCAGAAAACGGCTGTTCTGATTTGCTTAGTATGCCTCCACTTTTTATTCAATTCATCGAGTGGATTATTATGCTACAATCACGCTTTACGGCTTTGAACTAACAGCATCTCTTCCGTAGGAGTAGATGATTTTTGAATTATTTAGTCTTTCAAAGTGCTTACCCTTATTAATTATCTTTTTCATATCAAAGAACCAGGCAGAAAACATCTCCCAGAGCATAACCCATCCACCAATGAATAGGCCCTCATCTAGTACCGAAAAAAATATCGATTCCGACCCGTGGCTTTCTAAATAGTAGCCAGCTGTTAACAATATCCCACCGATAAATGTATAGGAAACGATTTCACGTAGCACTCTCAACTTATTCTTTTTTATTCTTCTCAGCTGATATTCAAAATAATTATGCATACCCTTTATGCTTCTATCTTCCCTTTTCTGATTAATTTCCTGATTTAAAATATAGAATTTAATCAGTAGATCATACTTCATTGGAATCTCATACGAACACTCTAGTAAATACTCCGTTAGGTCTTCATCAAGATCTCTATTCGTAAAAGGAGAAAAATCCCAATCACTATATGCATCCCGGTAGTCTTCTAGCTGTACATCCAGTATAAAACGTTTATTGATTTCATCATACTCATAGCTTTTTCCAAGATCCCTTTTATCCATTTCACTCTCAGTCCTTTTCATTTTATCTGATTCTTTGGATATTCTCCTATTAGGATAGATATTCCTTTCTGCATGCTGATAATTGTTAATAATAAGCCATTTTTCAACCTCTGAAATAGTATATCCAAATATTTTGTTGCTAAAACCTTATATCAACCGAGCTTCTAGATACCTGTTCCTTGCTATACTCATTTTTTTTACATGTATTGAACAGCGTCAATTTCTTCAACATGCAATTTAAAATTAGTGCAGATAGAAATCCTCATCAAGATTCTCCACCTGCACTAGATTGTATGCCTATCTTTTTCAGATATCGTACCTGTTAGATTACAATTCATCGTTTCCAGCTTCTTTGGTTATATATTTTCAGCTAAAAAATCAGTCTATCTATCCAATAATTCTTCAACCAACTCTTGCTTGAATATTGGAGCGCCCCAACCTGTATATCTAGATTTAATTACACTGCTGTTTTCAGCATCATCCCGTAAGAGCTTGCTATGATGTTGGCTAAGCACTCTAAAAACTTCAATCATTTCCTGTTGCTCAATTCGGCCATAGCCACTAAGTAGACGCGCAGCTAGGCCAGCCGCCATTGGCGAGGCAAAGCTAGTTCCATGTCCAGCAATATGGTCTGGTGGTCTTAAAAAGATAAAGTCAAGATAAGAAGTAATTGCAGAGCTATCATCTCTTTTACATACTTCTTCTTCGATAAGGCTAGCTGCCCCAATGGTGATTGCTACATCCATGGCCAAGCCGAAAGGGCCCTTGTCTCTATCGTTACCAGCTGCACAAAAAACCAATAAACCGCGTTCAATAAAGTCTTCCAACATTTGGACAAATTCGGAAGGATAACCCTCCGCAGACAAGCTTATATTTATAATGTGAATTTCTTTTTCCACAATATATTGAACCATCTCTATCAGCTTGAAATTTCTAAGATTATACCAGGCATGATATACGTTGACCTCCGGAGCCATATACCGAAGAGAGGCTTCCACTCTGCTGGCATGGTCTGTTCCTGGTACCTCGAAAATGAGCACATTGACCTTTTGGCCTTTGTATCCCATCTCATCTAACCTTTTTATCCCATGAAATAATAATTCCTTATCCATACCTACCTCATACCTATTTTGTCTACTAGCTTTACGCTGTTTATCTAATTGCTACAAATAAACCCAATTATATTTCAATCTCATTTAATAATTCTCTAAGTTTCTTTACTTCATCTACAGTCAAGGTGACGCCCTTGCCCATCTTTTCGTGATTTGGATCCCATTCCCTGAGATCGTACTTAGCTTCCCTACCATTCCAACTAACAAGGTTCATTTCCTTGGACCAGCCTTTTGCTGATTCAGATAACGTACCAATATTTTCCTTAATTTCAAACTTTATCTCTTTCATAATTCTACCTCCAAATATTAACCATTCTGCCGAATGAACTTTACTTGTCAACCTTAGCTTCTTAAATGCCATCTACTAAAATTCTACAGCAGGCGTAAGGACTTCATCAAATGAATATGCTTTTGATTTCTAAAGATTATATACAATTCAATCTTTCGATTCTAGTTCATATGCTTTTCATTGTCTATTATCACATAAAAATGATAGAATAGCGTACATACATAGGAATTCATTTTGCTTATAAGGAGGTATTTATGTCTAAACTTATAACTCGTTATCTGATTTACTTATCTACAATTGCCGTAATTTCCTACTTTTATTCTGGATTTCAGGTAAGCTCTATCTCGGCAATGGTGGTATTCTCATTGGTACTATTCTTAATCAACCTGATTGTGAAGCCACTCGTGCAGCTTTTAACCATTCCCATTACAGTGATGACACTTGGATTGTTCTTACTAGTAATTAACACCTGGATGATTATGCTCGCATCCTCACTAGTAAATGGTGTCTACGTAAATGGTTTTATGAGCGCTTTCTTGGTATCTTTGATGCTTGCTATTTTGCAAAGTCTTGTTAAAAGTAAAAAATAACGAATTAAGGAAGATTTCCTAAATCAGGGAATCTTCCTTATATTTTAATCTCAAACTTTTCTAGGTACATTTATTGGATTATTTTCACTTCTACGACTTCGTTCATTTCGATTAATCCAATTTCAACTGTCAATCCAATACTCTAATCCACAAAAGGAAGCAAATAGCCATAACCCTCTTCTTCCATATTTTCTTTGGGTATGAATCTCATTGCTGCACTGTTTATACAATAACGTAGACCACCCATTTCCTTGGGACCATCGGTAAACACATGTCCTAAATGTGAATCTGCCGTTTTACTCCGCACTTCTGTTCGATTCATACCATGAGCCATATCCGTTTTCTCCTGGACCAAAGATTCCTCTATCGGCTTAGAAAAGCTAGGCCAACCGCATCCTGAATCAAACTTATCTTTCGAAAAGAACAAGGGCTCATCGCTTACCACATCCACATAGATGCCGACTTTGTTTTGACTCCAATAGTCATTCATAAACGGTGTTTCCGTGCCCGACATTTGTGTTACCCTGAATTGCTCTTGACTCAGTTTTTTACGAATTTCATCTTTGGAAGGTTTACTGTATTTCTTGGAGACAATTTTCTTAGTCATGCCTATACCCCCGCCTTACTTAAGTCAATATGGCAATATCCGCCTGGATGCTTTTTCAAATAGTCTTGATGTTCCTCCTCCGCAATCACATAATTACGAACTAACTTTACATCTACTACAATTGGTTTTGTATACTTTTCAGACATTTCCTTCAAAAATTCTTCCACTGTAGGAATTTCCGACTCCTCTGTCACATAGATGCCAGTACGGTATTGTCTACCTTTGTCATTACCTTGTTTGTTCACGCTAGTTGGATCAATAATCTTAAAATACTCCGTCAGCAAAGTCACAAGTGGCAACCTTAGTTCATCGTACTCCACCTTCACCGTCTCCGCATGATCTGTACGATGTAATTCCATATAGCTGGTACTCTCCGTGATTCCATTGCTGTAGCCTACTTCAGTACGCAAGACACCTTCAATACGATCAAAATAGGCTTGTACTCCCCAAAAACAACCGCCTGCTAGATAGATGGTACTCATTAACATCACTCCTCACAACTATTTTCTACACGTAAGTTGTTATAGACCTCATTTAGTGTCATAGAGCCACATAAGATGTTTTCATATACCTGTTCCATCAAGGAACCGTCCAAAATAGAGCGGAACCCTTTAAGTCCAAAAAATTCTTTTACAAAAGGTGTCTTAGGATTAAATATTAACTCTCTGCCCGTACCCTGCTGTTCAATCTTCCCGTTGTTTAAAAGAATAATCCTTGTTCCCAGCTTTAAAGCCTCTGCAATATCATGCGTTACAAAGATAACTGTTTTCCCCAGCTTTGCATGCAGTGACTTCAGTTCGTCCTGCAAGGTACCCCTCGCAATCTCATCCACTGCACCAAATGGCTCATCCATCAATATGATATCTGGATCCGCCGCAAGTGCTCTTGCTACACCAATCCTTTGGCGTTGCCCTCCACTCAGTTCCCGTGGATACCGTGTTAAAAAGCTTCTTTCAAAGCCGAGTAAGTCAATCAGCTCTTCTGCTCTTTTCCTTCTTGTTCCCTTTGCAACCTTCATAAGTGACAACACGTAAGTAATGTTGTTTTCTATGGTCAAATGTGGCAAAAGTCCAATATGTTGAATCACATACCCGATACTTCTTCTTAGTTCAATCGTATCCCACTCTTGAATATTCCGACCATTTACAATAATTTGACCGGACTCAAAAGTAAGAAGCTTATTAATCATTTTAAGCAGCGTCGTCTTACCACAGCCCGAGGCCCCTAAAAGTACCACAAACTCACCCTTTTCTACATCCAAAGATAAATGATCAATGACAAGTTGATCCTTCTGATATGATTTCACTATGTCTTGAATCTGGATAACTTGCATATTACAGCAATCCCTTTTGAGTCAAGAAATCCATTGCCACCTGTTTGGGATCCATATCTTCTATTTCTACCAAATAGTTCATCTCTGTCATTTCTTCATTGCTAATAAGGCCGTCCATCATTGCCAAAATACTAGTTAGCTCAGGATACATATCTAGCGTTTCTTGACGAACCAGCGTTGCTGCAAAATAGGAAGGGAAGAAATTCATATCATCCTCTAGGACAACCAAACCAAATTCTTTCAAACGTCCATCTGTCGAAAAAATGTTAATTGCATCAACTTGATCAGAGCCAATTGCTTGATATTTAAGACCTATATCCAATTCCACCTTATCATCAAAATCAAATCCATACGCTGCCTCTAATCCTGGATAACCATCCTCACGCTCATAAAAATCATATTCCGCACCCAACGCAAGTTGGTCACTTACTTTTGCAAGATCACTATACGTTTTAATATTCATAGCTTCTGCTACTTCTTTCTTCATAGCAATGCCATACGTATCGTTAAAGCCATAGAGCTCTGACCAAACAATATCAAAATCACTCTTGTATTGTTCCTTCACAGCTTCATATAAGGCTTGTGGATCATTAATCAAATCCTGTTTTAAAACAAACAGCCAACCTGTTCCAGTGTATTCTGGATAGATATCTATTTCTCCATTAATCATACCTGGATGGATGTTTGATGTACCACCACCGATGCCCAACTTTTGTTCAACCACAATATCTGAATTAGACTCAATCAGCTGGGTCAGCATTTCCACCAAGATATACTGTTCCGTCATTGGCTTTGAAGCAATGACTACCGTCTTTTCATCCTTTGCACATCCAATTATACTTAGTGATATTACGAGCACAAGCAACAATACAAATATTTTTTTCGTTAAACCTACTCTACCGTTCATACTTTTACCTCCCTGTTGATTCTTTTCCTAAAACCCTACTATATAGTCTTTTTTCCAATAGACCCAGCAATGCATCCGCTATGATTGCCAGTAGGGCAACCAATAAACTACCCGCAATCGTCATCTCGGGGAAATAGGTCGTTATGCCCCGCCACAGTGCATTTCCTAAACCGCCCGCACCTATAAAACTTGCAACTCCTGCCAAAGCAATGGTCATCACGACCATAGTCCGTATGCCTGTTATAATCACCGGCATTGCTAGTGGCAATTGAACCCGTAGCAACAATTGACTTGGCGTGCTTCCCATGCCAATCGCTGATTCAATAATTTGGTCATCTACCTCCATAATCCCCACATATGTATTTTTAACGATTGGAAGCATCCCGTAAATCACCAAGGCGATAATTGCACTTTTATTACCGATGCCAGTGATGGCTACTAAGAATCCAAACAGAGCAATCGATGGAATCGTATAAAGAAAATTGTTGATGCCCATCACAATGGAAGCTAGATTCCGATTCTTTGTTATTAGAACACCTACCGTTAAACCAATGATTAAAATAAAAAATACAGATACCCCTGTTAAAAAGATATGATCCAATGTCAATTCTAGAAAATAGGGCCACCGTTCTGTGTAAACACGTATTACTCCTTTTATGACTTCCATTGCACCTCCTGCTATTGTATAAACTATTCCTATACCTACATATTCCACTCTTTACCCCTGCTTCCTCTTAAGCATACCGAATAAAATGACATATTGCATATTTTTTAGTACCCCTCATTAAATTTCAAGCTCGAGCTGCTTAGTGCTATGATTAATAAGTAAGAAGTAGCACCAAAACAAGGAGGCTAAAATGAAACAGTTTAAACTAATAAGCATATTGCTCATTGTAATGCTCGCTTTCAGTGCCTGCTCATCAGGTGAAGACCCTGCTGAACAACCCCCGATAGACACCCCAGAAGGGCCCACAATCAACGAACTTGCAGAAGTGGAAGTACGAGAATATGAAGGAGAAGATCTTTCGTCTATCCTCGATTTTAGAGAAAACTCTATCAAGGGACCACAGGATGTCGATATTGACGCATATAGACTTACTGTTGATGGCTTGGTAGATAACCCGATGGAATACACTTATGATGAAGCGCTCGGATTTGACCGATATTCCAAAGTCGTAAACATGTATTGTGTAGAAGGTTGGAGCGTAAATCTTCTTTGGGAAGGGATAAAAGTTGCTGATCTTTTGGAACAAGCTGGTATTGATCCATCCGCCAAAACTGTCATCTTTCATGCTGTAGATGAGTACACAACTTCTGTACCCTTGGATTTCATTTTAGACAATGATATCTTATTAGCCTATAAAATGAATGACGTAGTCCTGCCTAAAGAAAGAGGATTTCCTTTCCAATTGGTAGCACAAGACAAGCTTGGTTACAAATGGATTAAATGGGTAACAAGAATAGAGCTTTCCGATGATGAGAACTATAAGGGCTTCTGGGAAAGCAGAGGTTACAACAATGAAGCTGATATCTAGGCTCAATAAAATTGCCGCTTGGGCCTTGATTCCCTTATTTATGCTATTTATTATTTCTGGTTTGGATTCGGTTAGCAGACAGTTTATTCCCATCTTATCCAGTCTATGGCATATTAAATACTTGTTTATACCCACTATGATTGCTTTTTTAATCCACTCTAGCTATGTAATTTACACTCGGGTTGTAAAAAAAGCAAAACACAAAATGCTTGCAAAACTAATACTGCCATTTTACTTGTTGCTAAACCTGTTAATTATCGTTTGGTTTGTAATGGCCATATATTAAATAAACCGGAGTGCCAGAAGATTCTATACTCTTCCGTCACTCCGATTTTTAGTTATTATGCTAGCTTGCCAGCCTATTAAAATTTCCAAAAGCAGCACATCGGCCACCTATCGTTACTTTATCCCTATTATTTTTGAAATCATCCATGCGATATTTACAAGGAGCCATAGCAAGGAAACGAATTAATTTACCAGTTTGCCCTACGACCAAAATCATAGACATCAGTATATCCCAAAGAACTTAGTATCTTAACTGCCTTCATGCTTCTAGAACCGCTCTCACAATAGACTATTACCGGCTGATCCTTCCTACTAATCTTTTTCGGTGCAACCGATTTAATGGTATGGAGTGACATTAATTTACTTCCCTTAATGTGACCAGCTTGATATTCTTTTGCAGTACGTACATCTAGCAATACTGCTTTTTCTTCTCTAATCTTTTTCTTCGCTTCTTCCTTGCCAATCTTCTTTCTACCACGATAATATATCTTTTTATACAAACTAAATACAACCAAAGCTGCTAACGCCGGTATCAGTATATCCATGTTTACTCCTATACACTCTGAAATGCGCCATAAGGACACATCATCAAGCATTTACCACATTGTACACACTTCGCCTTATCAATAGTTGGTGCTTCAAATCCCTGCTGCTCAATTGCTCCAGTTGGACAATACGCGATAGAGGGGCAACGGTGGTTTTTAGGACAGCGTTGTCCTTCAACAATTATGCTCATTTTATTCTCCTTTACTCTTCACAAGTTTCATATACCCCAGTGGGGTATATGAGAAGAATAACAGAATTATCTTTTTCTGTCAAAATAATTCTAATCGCTTTTATCCCTTTAGAGATTAGGAAAAACAAATCATTCCTATTTTGCATATAATGAACTATTTGGTCAGAACAATATGTAGACAATCCTATAAATAATTAATGATTACACACAATCTAAAAATCTGTTATACTGTAAAACATAGCGAGTAGCGAAAGCGTAAGTCCAGTTATAACTGGACTTACGCTTTTTTATTTGCAAAAAGCAGTATTTTTCACACACTTTTAGTAATTCAGAACTATTTTATGGAGGTTGTCATGAACAAAAACTATTTAGCAGAAGAAAAACTAGGAACACTTTTACTGAAATTCTCTATTCCTTGCATTCTCTCCCTTCTAATTTCATCCCTGTACAATATCGTTGACCAAATATTTATAGGTCACGCTGTTGGTTATCTTGGAAATGGAGCTACAAATGTAGTCTTCCCCATTACGATTATAGCCTTATCCTTAGCCTTATTCATTGGCGATGGTAGTGCCGCACTTCTCAGTATATGTTCTGGGAAAAAAGATTATGAATCTGGACGAAAAAGTGTTGGATCAGCAGTAACCCTAATGATTATGGTAAGCATTGCGCTGACCTTGGTTGCTGTTTTGAATAAAGAAGCTATCCTATGGCGCTTTGGCGCTACTGAAAATAACATTCGCTATGCTATTGAATATATGAATTATATTCTAATCGGTATCCCCTTCTTTATATTGGCAAACTCGATAAATTCAATTATTCGAGCGGACGGAAGCCCACAATATGCAATGGGATCCATGTTTATTGGTGCAATCGTAAACATCGTATTAGACGCCATCTTTATATTTGTATTCAATTGGGGCATGATGGGTGCTGGACTTGCCACATCGATTGGCCAAGTAATTTCTGCAGCAGTGTCCTGTCGGTACTTATTCAGAATGAATACATTTACATTAGGATTACAGGACCTTGTCCCCAATGCAATAATTGGGAAATTCTTGCCACTGGGGGTTAGTAGCTTCATAACGCAAATATCCATTGTGATTACTTTTACGGTCATGAACAATGTATTGGTTACGCAGGGAGCACTATCAAAATATGGTAGTGATATTCCTTTGACTGCTTTTGGTATTGTTACAAAAGTCTTTCAAATCGTAATTTCTGTTATCGTGGGAATCGCAATTGGTGCACAACCCATTGTCGGCTTTAATTTAGGTGCTGGCAAATATGACCGAATTAAGTCCTTATATGCCTTAGTCCTAAAAGCTGAAATTATATTTGCGACCATTAGTACTTTAGCTTTTGAACTGTTTCCTAGTCAAATACTAGGTTTATTCGGTACAGAAAATAACCTGTATTTGGCATTTGGCGTTAAAGCTTTTAGAATCTACTTGGCTTTTGTCATTTTATGTGCGGTGCAAAAATCATCGTCCATCTTTTTACAAGCGCTAGGAAAGCCAGTACTCTCTATGGGGTTATCCCTTCTAAGAGACATCGTCTTAGTCTTACCGTTAATATTCATAATGACCAATATTATGGGTGTTGAAGGTATTCTCTTTACAGCACCAATAGCAGATCTTATCTCCTTTCTTGCAACCGCTCTTGTCATGATATACATCATGAAAGGCTTAGGAAAAGAAAGCGAAGAAAACAAGATTAATATAGTTGCTCTTAAGAAAGCTGAAAATTTGTTATAGATTCAGCCATCTTGGTATCTAACATATTCTCTTCAAACAGCAGTATGAGATGAACCAAACGAATGATTCATCTCACACTGACTTCACTTTAAAACCCAACCACTACTCAACATATAGCATGCCACCAAATCCAAACCATTGCACCACTTCGTCCAAATCAAGGGTTGCCATAGAGCCCCAGGAGGAAACATCCATTGTGGTTTTCATGGTTTCCGGATTCTCATGAAGTGCTGTAATCGTGACCCAGTGCCGTTGGAAGTCTTCTTCTCTTTGATGTCCCCCATGATCTATAAAGCCTACATTCTTTAAACTTCTATTCAAGTAGATTAACAATAGAACGGGTGAGTCGGATTGCAGGCCTTCTTGAATAAATTGAATAACGTTGTCCATATTTCCAATTCTCTTCTTGGAACGAATTAGTAGGTCAATCCCCCTACTCTTGCCATATTGCCTTATCCCGTTTGAAAGCATAGACAGGGTTGGCAAACCTAGTGTTACAGGCATACCATGAACTTGATGAATTGGTTTAAATACTTTAATGGGCGTAATATACTCGTATACATCTTGCATATGCCTTCTAAATTCTTCTATGGTAGGGTTCAAGATATCGTACTGGTATAATCCGCGAAAACTCTCCTTGTTTATGGCTAGATAGGCTAGCAAATTTGCTGCTGCAACGGTCCCACAACCACCAAACATGCCAACTTGATTTGGTTGAAACCACAATTGATTGCCACCGTAATATGTGTGATCTCCATCAACAATTTTGATAAAATTCTCATTCCCTAAGCTTCTTGTTTTCATAGGCCAGTAAACTCCAAATTCATCGGTCTCTTTTGAGATATTTCAATGGTATCCCAATCGAACGTTCATACCTTAGTTCTGTCTAGATATTGTTTTCCATCCCAAGAACTTTTTTGCTATTGTCTTCGAATACTATTCCTAGTAGCAATAAGATAGAAGGATTGCATGTTTAGACAGGCAATCCTTCAGTATTCAAGGCGATTTTCTTATTATTACACATAGCTGTACCAGCTATTCACAACTGCCTCAACCCGAAGCAGGTTTTTCTTCTTGCATCTTATTCTCTTCATTCTGTGTAATTCTCTCACGAGCTTCAGTTTGGGCGATTACCCTATTTAAAACAACAACCACTTCGGCTCTTGTAATCTCTCTATTAGGATAGAATCTGTTATTAGATCCACTAATCAAGCCCATTTCTCTAAGCGCTAACACATATCCCAATTCAGAAGTAGGTATCTCATCCTGGTCTAAGTAATAGGTCTTATCCTCATCAAAGTCCATCTTATCAATTTTCAGACTTTTGGCTAGCAGAAGAGCAAATTGTAGCCTGCTACTATTTGCTTTACCATAGTTTTGGCTCATTTGAGCAATCTGCATGGTTGTTTTTTCCTGCATGAGCTCTCTAGCCCAAATTGGAACAAGGTCCCAATCGATTTCATCTAGATCTTGGTCATCATATGAAATACCATCCAGGCTCCGGAGTAGCTGTTTTACCATAAGCACACTTTGTGTGCCTGTCGTGGGGCTATTGGGCGAAAAAGAACCATCTGGAAATCCACCTGCAAGGCCCCAATAAAATGATGAACGAATCTGTTCCTGAGCCCAATGTCCCTCTATATCATTAAAACAAGGTTGATCATTGTCATGTAGTCTAATACGTTCCTGCAACTGTTCTCGTGCTTCATCACGTATCTGAATCCTATCTTGTAGCATAGTACGCATCTGTTCTTTAAGCTCTTGGTTAATTGGTTCTACCACCAAATTTTCAGCATACGCCATCGTGGAAACACTAAAAACCAGTAGCGTGGCAAGTAGAATAATGAGTAATTTTTGTTTCATTTTCTTTTCCCCCTACTCTTACTATCATAGCTTTAACCTATTATGCCAAGCCTTCCACTGCTGCAACAAAACTAAGAATATCTTCTCCATCCTGCTTCATCTGTTCTTCTTTATTATTATATCATGCCATGGTATGAGTTGCCTCATCTTCACACCCCGAATTATCACTTGCCTTTTATTTCCTGTAGCCTATCAAAAAAAGCCCGCCAAGGCGGGCTTTTGAATCCATCTTAATCTACTTTTCTAGAGCCTGGTTTTACAATGGGAACGCCATCTTTACACAAAGGACATTCTTCTGCATCAAAGCTGACCACGTCTAAAGTTAGAGCACTTACCTGTTTATCCACGCCCAAATCCAATGTTCCGCCGGAACGGTCTACTAGCACAGCAGTGCCTACTACCACGCCACCAGCTTCTCGCACTAAGTTAATCACTTCGATTACTGAGCCACCCGTCGTCGTCACATCTTCAGTGACCAAGACTCTTGCACCCTTAGGTATAAAAAAGTTCCTTCTTAGGGTCATTTTGTTGTCCACACGTTCTGTAAAAAGACTAGGTGTACCCAGTTGGCGTGCCATCTCATAAGAAAGAGTCACCCCACCCATTGCCGGGCCTACCACCAAATCTACTTCATCATCTACAAAAGACTCTGCCATATGTTCGCAGAGTGCTTCCGTGTATTCTGGGAACTTGAGTACTTGAGCACATTGTACATATTGTCCACTATGTCTACCTGAAGTTAATCTGAAATGCCCATTCAGTAAAGCTTCGGATTCCTCAAAGATTTCAATTATTTGTTCATTCGTTAACATATGCTTCCTCCATTTCCTTTACAATGCTTCTAGCCGCAGCTACTGGGTCATCTGCTTTTGTAATAGGTCTTCCCACTACTAAATAATGAGAACCAGCTGCTATGGCTTTCTTAGGTGTCATAATCCGTTTTTGGTCTGCTACATCTGAATTTGCCGGTCTTACACCTGGCGTCACACTGATAAAGTCTTTACCACAAACCTCACGAATCAAAGTTGCCTCCAAGGGTGAACAAACAACGCCATCGAGACCTGCCTTTTTAGATAAGGCACCCAGCCTTTTAACCATGTTTGTTGGGTCTTCTGCATACCCTATGGCTTGCATATCCTCATCTGATAGACTCGTCAGGATGGTCACTGCAATAACCATTGGAGAGGGGATATTTAGACGTTTTGCTTCTTCACGAGCTGCTTGAGCAGCTTTTCGCATCATCTCTTCACCACCAGACGCATGAACATTGAATATATCCACACCTAAACTCGTAAGTACTCTGGTAGCTTGAGCAACCGTGTTGGGAATATCGTGTAACTTGAGATCCAAGAATACTTTTCCGCCCAACTCTTTGACTCGGCTCACTACTTCTTTCCCTAGGCTGTTGTAGACTTGCATGCCAATCTTGAACATACCCACTTCGTCCTTCAAAAGATTAACATAATATTCTACTTCTTGCATTGTATCCACATCCAGTGCCACAATGAGTTTTTCCTTAGCCATCATTCCTCCTATCTATGTGCCTTGCCTACCAAGGACTTGATATCTTTTATGTTCTTTTGTTTCATATACCTTTCAATACCATCGATGACTTCTAGGCCTACTGCTGGATTCACCAGATTGGCTGTACCCAATTGGATGGCGGTAGCACCTGCCAGCATATATTCAATAGCATCTTTAGCATTCATGATCCCACCCAATCCAACAATGGGAATACTAACTTTTTGGTAGACCTGATAAACCATCCTTAGACCTACCGGTTTTACAGCAGGACCAGACAGCCCTCCAAATGTATTGGATAGCGACGCTTTCATAGTCTCACTATCTATAGCCATACCCAACAAGGTGTTAATCAGACTGATTCCATCTGCACCACCGTCCTCAACCGCCTGAGCGATTGCGGTAATATCGGTAACGTTTGGTGAAAGTTTGACCAGAACCTTTTTGCTAGTATGCTTTTTGACCTCCTCGGTAACAGCACGTGCATCTTCTGGTATCGTACCGAAAGCCAAGCCACCAGACTTAACATTAGGACATGAAATATTCACTTCAAGCCCTGAAATACCCTCCACATCTAGTTTTTCAGCCAATATTCCATACTCTTCTACCGTGTTGCCAGAAATATTTGCAAAAAAATGGGTATCTAGTTTCCCTACCTCCGGTAGAATATTTGCTAAGAAATAGTCCACTCCTTGGTTTTGAAGACCAATACAATTTAGAAGTCCTCCAGATGTTTGCATCAATCTTCCAGGAGGATTTCCTTTTTTATTATTCAAAGTTGTACCCTTCCCTACTATAGCACCCAAGGAGGATACATCCATATAGGGCAAAAGCTCAACACCAGAGCCACAAGTTCCCGAAGCAGTCATAACAGGATTCTTTAAGTGAAGTCCCATCAAATCAATCGATAAGTCTACTTGTTGATCAGTCATCGAAAACCACCTCTCTGCTTGAAAAAACAGGCCCCTCCACACAGACTCGTTCATAGGTCTCTTCTTGGTTTTGGTTAAGAATTCTTGTAACGCAACCCAAACATACCCCAATACCGCACGCCATATATTCCTCCATGGAAAGACTACAAGGAATATGTCTTGTGTTACAAATCTTGGCTAGGGCCTTCAACATGGGTTTTGGTCCGCAGGCGTAGACATGGTCGTATTCTGAAATAGACACTAGGCCTTCAAGTGGCGTACAAGCATGTCCCTTAATACCACATGTACCGTCCATGGTAGTCACCCATAGTTTCTTGCTCCATTTTGCAAGTTGCTCTTGCGAAAAGACATCTTTTTGAGAATTAAAGCCCAAAATAGTATGGATTTCTACCTGTTCTTCATATAGTGCTTCTGCCAAAGCGTGTAACGGCGCAACACCAATACCCCCTCCAACTAGTAGGACTTTTTTCATTTCTGCTGTCCAGCTAAATCCATGACCCAACGGTCCAATAATCTTTAGCTTGTCTTCTTCTTGCTTTCGAGAAAGCTGCAGGGTGCCAGGCCCTACTACAGCATACATAATTTGTAAACCACCCGGGATAATTCGAGCAATACTTATCGGTCGATTCAGAAGCGGTGAAGCTTCATTACTAGATCCAATCTGTATAAACTGTCCAGGATACGCTTCGTTAGCAATATCCGGACATTCTATTTCCATCCGGTATACCTGGTGGTTTAAGGAAACATTACTAATTACTTTTCCTTGTATCGCATAAGGCATAAGTATCTCCTCTAAAATGTGACGTTATCGTCTCTCATAGCCAAGTCTCCTCCAGCTATGGTCATCAGCACTTTCCCATAAAGCTCTGTGCCTAAAAATGGTGAGTTAATCGATTTAGAATAGAAGTCTTCACGTCGGACTTCCCACTTTCTTTCGGGGTCAATAAGTACTAGATTGGCAAGTCCTTCCATTGGATTGCCACATTGCTCCGGTAAACTAAAACGAGTATATGGTGCTATGGTCAACATCTCAATGGCCTTCACCAAATCGATAACCCCTTTTCTGACCAATTCCGTATTGATAACCCCAAAACATGTCTCAAGACCAATCATACCTTTGGGTGCATTTTCTAGCCCCTTTGCCTTCTCCTCTTGGCTATGTGGTGCATGGTCCGTAGTAAACATATCTATGGTACCATCCTTTATTGCTTCCACAACAGCCAAACGGTCCATTTCACCCCGGAGAGGAGGACTTACTTTGTAGTTGGCATCATTCGTCAGGAGACTCTCGTCGGTTAAAGAAAAGTGGTGCGGAGTCGCTTCAGCAGTCACATCAACCCCCTCTGCCTTAGCATGCCTAATCAAGTCTACGGAGGTTTTGGTACTTACATGGGCAATATGAATAGGAAGATCATACTCCTTGGCAAGTAAAATATCTCTTGCTGTCATAATGTCTTCCGCTGCCCTAGGAATACCCGGTAAACCTAGTTGTTCAGAGATGGGGCCTTTGTTCAATACACCATTTTTGGTGAGCGAAAGATCCTCGCAGTGGTCGATAACTACAGCACCCAATCCTTTTGAAATTTGCATGGCATTTTTCATGGTTTCTGAATCCATGACAGCCATACCATCATCGGAGAAAGCCACAACACCAGCCTTCTTCAATTCAGCCAAATCGGTCAACTTTTCCCCTTTCAGTCCTTGTGTTATCGCCCCTATGGGTAAGACTTCTACCGGGCCTGCCTCGCTTTTATCCAATATGTAGCGAATCGTCTTTGCGGAGTCTGCTGCCGGCTTAGAATTGGGCATAGGCGCAATCGCTGTGAAACCGCCATGGGCAGCAGCCTGCATCCCGGTAAGAATTGTTTCCTTATGCTCATACCCTGGTTCTCGCAAATGTACATGCATATCAATAAATCCTGGGCATAATACCAACCCATCTCCATCGATGGTCTCCACTCTTTCCGGATTGAGGTTATTTCCGACGATAGCAATCTCGCCTTCACGAATATAGATATCCTTAATCTCATCCGTTTGCTCATAAGGATTTACCCAGCGGACCTGTTTAATCAATAGATTAACCATTTTTCTTCCTTTCTGTAATAATGACGTGGCTTCCAGACATATCCTTATGAATCAATACATCCACATTTTCTTTATGTGCAGTAGGTACATTTTTGCCCACAAAATCTGCGCGTATGGGCAATTCTCTGTGCCCACGGTCTATTAAGACTGCAAGCTCTACTTTCCGCGGTCGGCCTAGCGTGTTCAAGGCATCCAAGGCTGCTCGGACAGTACGCCCAGTATATAAGACGTCGTCAACCAATATGACCACCTTGCCATCCACCGATTCACTTACATCCAGCGTTAAATCCAAGTTTTCTTTGTTAACATCATCTCTATATGCCTTTGTTTGCAAATAGATCAAAGGAATCTCCACCCCTTCAATCCTTTTGATATTTGCTTGTATAATCTCACCTATTGCATTACCGCCACGATGAATGCAAACAATAACCAATTCGTCTAGTTCCCTATTTTTTTCAATTATTTCATGTGTAATACGGGTCAATGTCTTGCGGATCTTCTCACCATCCATAACTGTCGCTTTTTCCTGTAACATAAGCCCTCCAAAAAAAAGAATCTGCCGAAGACAGATTCATTCATATCTCTCTTGATGGCATCTCGTACCAATTTAAAGAAATTATCATAAAATTATACTTCTTTTAACCCCATATCGTCAACCTTGCTAAAAACTCATACAGCGAGCAAATTCTGAATTAAAGTCCTTGTCTGTAGATAACTCAATATATTTGGATTTAACAGATATTTTTTCAGCTCTCTTACGCTCATCCGCAGATAGTAGATTGATGATTGCTCCTTGTCCTGCACTATTGCCTACAGCCACAATTCGCTCTAAAGCGATATCTGGAAACATAGAGATTTCTAGTGCACTCTTGGTATTCACGTAACTACCGAAAGCACCTGCTAAATAAATAGCTTTAATATCTTTGTTCGTTATACCTGCACGCTTCATAAGCACATTCATGCCAGCCAAGAGAGCGCCCTTTGCCAATTGCAACTCTCGGATATCTTTTTGAGTCAACCAGATTTCCTTGTCGGGTTCTTCTAAATTTTCATAAAGCTTGATTGCTCTCTGACCATTAAAGGTACCTAACCACCGACTTAAGGGATTTTCATCTGGTAAAGCTGCTACCCTTCCATTTTTCAGTATCAGGCCATGATTCAGCAATTTGGCAGCACCATCAATTAAACCAGAGCCACAAATCCCTACCGGTGTTCCGTCATCAATGGTTTTTAAGACAATTTCATTGTCAATAATATCCAAAGATTCAATAGCCCCAACATCAGCACGCATACCATATTCTATGGAAGCTCCTTCTAGAGCTGGCCCTGCTGCTGTGGCACAGGTTAAGATCTTGCCACCTACTGCTAAGGCAAGTTCTCCATTGGTACCCAAGTCTAGTGCCATTATGGTTTTTTTCGTCTTATCCAATTTGTTGGCCTGAATTACAGAAACTGTATCTGCTCCTACAAAGCCAGCAATGTTGGGTATTATATGTAATATTGCTTCCCCATTCCACTTCATACCAACAGATGAGGCTTTAACTGGCTGTATTGTCCGATAAGTAGCTAGATACGGTGCCAGTGCAATATGTCTCGGTTCCAATCCTAGGAAAAGATGCATCATGGTGGTGTTGCCACACACAGTTGCCTTAAAGATATATTCAGCGTTAAGCCCCGTCATTTTCAATACCCTATCGGTTAGTTCTTTCACACCTGCTTGCACAGCATCTTTTAACTCTTTACGCTTTTCAACAGACTCTGTACAATATGCAATCCTAGAAATCACATCTGCTCCGTGAACGGCCTGAGGATTGCTGGCACTTGAAATTCCCTCTACTTTACCATTTTCAAGATTCACCAAGTATAGCACCATCGTTGTGGTTCCGATGTCTATGGCTGCTCCCAGCAGGGGAATATCTTCTGTCGTTATGGTAAGCAGTCGATCGCCTTCAATAATTGCATATCCTTTGTAGGCACCAGTTCCGATGTCGGAACAAAGTTTATGCAGTAAATCTATCGATATCTTCAGTGATTGACCTACCGCTTTCTCAAGCCGGTCAACGATGGAGGCATCGTGTTTTAGGGTTGCCTTATCAAACTCGAAGGGAACCTTTTTAATCTGTTTTTGAACCTTATATACCTGGTTCTTCACAAGAGAAGATTTCTTATCCACAAATTTGGTAGCGTCCTTGATGCGAATACAGATGTCTTTATCCAACTTGTATTTGCACGTAAGAATATCCTCATAGCTCTCTATGCCATTTTGGAAAACTTGCAGACTCGCTTTGCATTTCTTACAGGTACCCTTGCCACCACACGGACTGCTTATTTTAATGTCATTCTTTTTCAAAACCTTGAGTAGATTACTTCCTTTTTTTGCAGTTATAATTCTTCCATTATCCAGAATAGTTACTTTTATCATGACAATTCTCTCTTCTTTTCCTGGAGCATTATTTTTAGTTCCTCCTCGCTGAACTGGTAGCGTTTATTGCAAAAACTGCAAACAGCTTCGGCTCCATGATCCTCGCGGATCATTTCTTCGATAGCTTCCGTTTTTAGCGTTCCCAATATTTCGCTATACTTTTCCTTACTGCAAACACACTGAAATGCTACTTCTTTTTTCTCATTGATTTTGTATTCCAATCCTGAAAACAACAACGTCAAAACATACTCTGGGGTTTTGCCTTCTTTAAAAAGTTCACTCAAAACTGGCATTGCCAAAGCATTCTTTTCCAATTGCTTGGCAAATTCCTCATCTGCTCCTGGAAGAAGCTGCACTAAAAATCCACCAGCCCCTTGTACTGTTCCATCCGTCTCAATATATACGCCTAGACCACAAGCAGTTGGTATTTGTTCACTACTCAAATAGTACTCACTTATATCCGAAGCGATTTCACCTGAGGTTAATGGGACACTGCCAGTGTAAGGCTCTTTCAATCCAAGGTCTCTAGTAACAAAAAGGTTTCCCATCCCCACTGCATTGGCAAATGCAAATTTACCATATTCTTCAATTGGCATAGTTACATGCGGGTTATTTACATAACCGCGAACGTTTAAGTCTTTATCCCCAACTGAAATTATTGCACCCAGGGGTCCATCACCCATCACTCGAAGTGTAATGCTATCTTCTTTCGATTTTAGTGTATGACCCATCAGTGCAGTTGCAGTCAATAGCCGACCTAATGCATCTGCTGATGTGGGGTATAAGTCATGAATTATCCTAGCATGCTCTACGATTTCTGTGGACTGAATTACAAAGGCTCTAGCTTGCCCTTCTGCTGTCGCACTAATTAGATAATCCGCCATCTTCAACTTCCCTTTCCTCTAAATAATCCCATTGATCCAAAATTTGTTGAAAGTAATCCGGTAGCGGTGAGGTAAATCTCATTCTTTCCCCAGACTTAGGATGGTCAAAAGCAAGAACACCAGCATGAAGCATCTGTTCAGTGGTATCAAAGGGATTGGCACGTTTCGTATATCTAGTATCACCCACTAATGGATGCTTTATGTAGCTCATGTGTACCCGAATCTGATGTGTGCGTCCCGTTTCCAACTTCATTTCCACTAGCGTGAAACCAGGAAAACGTTTCAAAACCCTATAGTGGGTAATGGCTGCTTTACCATTCTTATGATTTACGGCCATGCGTTTTCGATCCCTTGGGTCACGTCCAATGGGTGCTTCAATTCGCCCACCATTTTCTTCCATCTGTTCATATACCAGAGCTGTGTATAGCCTTTCGACACTATGTGCCTTAAACTGCTCGGCAAGGTTACGGTGTGCCTCATCATTCTTCGCGACCACCAATACACCCGTGGTATCCTTGTCAATCCTATGCACAATACCTGGTCGCATCTTTCCATTAATACCAGAAAGATCCGCACAGTGAAACAAAAGTGCATTAACCAAGGTTCCAGTGTAGTTACCCGGTGCTGGATGCACAGACATTCCTTTTCCCTTGTTTATGACAATGACACTTGCATCTTCATACAAAATATCCAATGGGATATTTTCAGGTTCCACAGACAGTTCCTCTGGCTTCGGTATTTCTACTATAACCGTCTCACCTGCTTTAAGCTTATAGTTCTTTTTCACCTTTTTTCCATCTACTAGAATATGGCCAGACTCAATAAGCTCCACTACATACTGTCGAGAAATATCTAGGTAGGTATCAGCCAAATACCGGTCGATTCGAATATCCTTTTCAGCTTCATCTATAATAAATTTATTTTCTATACCACTCTTCATTTTTTCTTTCATCAATTTACTTTTTCATCCTTTTTCTTTTCCAAATACAGCAATCTAGCCACCAAAGCAATCATACCTAAAACTATAAAAATATCCGCAACATTGAATACGGCAAAAAATTTGACATCAATGAAATCTCGAACATAACCAAATCGAATTCGATCATAGAGATTTCCTAGTGCTCCAGCCAAGGTCACTAAGATAATATAGTAGGTAATCCGGTCTTTTCTCATAGAATAGGCCACAATACCCAAGCCCAATATGGCTAGAATTGTAAAGATTTGGAACAGCAAGAGTTTTCCCTCAAGCATACTAAATGCGGCCCCGGTATTGTGCACAAATGTAATATGTAGCCATCCCTTGATTACCGGTATGCTTTGGTATAGAACAAGTGATTGACTCACCAAATATTTTGTAAAAAGATCCAAGGCCAATAGGCCCAGTACCAAGAATATACTTATCATTCTGCCTCCATTCTATCGCTTATTGTATCATATTTCAGGGCTTCGCTCATGTGTAAAAACGAACAAAAAGGAAATGGTTAAACAAGCATTTTTGTATAAAGTTCCATAAGTAACCTGCGGTAAAACAGCCTTATTCCGTTTCTAGCCTTTCTTTTTCACACTATGACATCGTCTATTTTTTGATGTAATCATCAAAAGCATCACTTATTATGTACAATTTTTTCTACTAGGTAAGTATATAGTATCCTTACTCAAACATCCAAAATGATTCTTCAGTAAAAAAACGGTATAGCATTTGCTATACCGTTTTTATCAATCATTCCTATTCTATTGTTGCTATTTACTAATTGTAACCATCATGCCGGTTTTCAACATACCAGCATTGGCTTCATCTACGTCCAGATGCAATTCTGCCGCATATTGGTCGCTTACTCTAACCAAGACGTTGCCATACACCATAGGACGGTATTCATCTTCTGTAGTCAAAGTTACATGTTGCTTATCTTCTACACCGAATTCCTTTGCTTCAGAAGTATGCAAGTGTACGTGTCTAGCAGCTACAAGTACGCCTTGTGTCAGGGTTACTTCACCTTTCGGGCCAATCAGCTTAAGACCCGGGGTTCCTTCATGTATACCGGAATCCCGCACCACAGCAGGTACACCCAACTTAAAGGAATCTGTAACCGAAATCTCCACTTGGGTGGCTGAACGAAAAGGTCCAAGTACGCGGACTCTCTCGATGGAACCTTTCGGTCCCTCTATGGTTACTGTTTCATCACATGCATATTGTCCTGGTTGTCCTAAATCCTTAATATTGTGCAATTCAGCACCTTCACCAAACAATACATCCATGTCTTTTCTTGACAAGTGCAGGTGATGGTTACTTACGCCCAATACTACCTTCATTTCCTTCATCATTACTCCCCTTCCGTAATTACTTTCGTACAGCGTGGGCATAGTGTAGGATGCTCAGGGTTCGTTCCCAATTCTTCAGAATAAATCCAACATCTTTCGCATTTTTCGCCCTTCGCTGGTTCAATTTTACATTTTAAGTCTTTCATATTCATTGCATCTAATGCATCATCTGGTGCATCAGATAGGTTCAAGATGCGGACCTGAGATACAATAAACCAAGTGGCCAAATCATCCTTACAGCTTTCAACAAAGTCTTTAATCTCTCCGTCTACATATAGGATTACTTCAGCTTGCAAGGCATTACCAATTTTTTTGTCGCCTCTCGCTAATTCCAATGCCTTGTTGACTTCTTCTCTTAATTCTAACACAGTATTAAACTTCGTACGAAGCGTCTCGTTATCATATTGTGAATCTATTTCTGGAAATTCGCAAAGTTGAACACTAACCGGTTCTCCTGCTTCCTTCGGAATATAATTCCAGATTTCTTCTGTAGTATAGGCCAAAATTGGTGTTAACAAGATGGTAAGGTTGTATACAATTTTGTGTAACACAGTCTGTATAGCTCTTCTTTCTACAGACTCCTTACCGGAAGCATACGCTCTATCCTTAATAACATCCATGTATAGGGCACTCAAATCCAGCACGCAGTAGTTGTGGATATGTTGTAGTACCATATAGAAATCGTAATTGTCGTAGGCCTTAATAACCTTAGCAATCATGGTGTTCATTCTTAATAATGCGTATTGGTCTATTTCCCGCAATTGATCGTATTCTACCTTGTTTTTGTTTGGATCATAGTCATATAGATTACCCAAGGCAAAACGAACAGTGTTACGAATCTTGCGGTACATCTCAGTCATTTGCTTAAAGATTTCATCTGAAGCCGAAATGTCTTTTTTGTAATCTGCTGAAGCAGCCCAAAGCCTCAAGATATCCGCACCCATGCGTTTGATTACATCCTTGGGATCAACTCCATTACCAACAGACTTGGACATTTTTCGTCCCTTACCATCCACAACATAGCCATGCGTTAAAACTGCTTTGTATGGTGCTTTTCCATTGGTTGCAATTGATGTAGACAAGGAAGAATTAAACCAACCACGATGCTGGTCGCTACCTTCTAGATACAAATCTGCAGGTCTTTGAAGCTCTTTGCGATTCATCAAGACTGCCTCATGGCTTGAACCGGAGTCGAACCATACATCCATAATATCTGTTTCCTTGCGGAAGGTACTTCCTCCACAAGACGGACAAGTTAAACCCTTAGGTACTAGTTCTTCAGCTGGTTTATCAAACCAAATATTGGAGCCGTGCTCTCTTACGAGTCCTTCAATGTGATTGATTACATTTTTATCGATAATGGCTTCGCCACAATCTTTGCAGAAGAAAATTGGAATAGGCACGCCCCAAATTCTCTGTCTGGAAATGCACCAGTCAGATCTGTCAGCCACCATGTTGTAAATCCTATCCTTACCCCAGGATGGAATCCACTCAACATCATTTTCAATTGCGTTCAAGGCTTCTTTGCGGAATCCTTCTATAGAAGCAAACCACTGTTCTGTCGCTCTATACAGTAAGGGTGTCTTACAACGCCAGCAATGAGGATATTGGTGTTTTATGAAAATCAGGTTTAATAAAGCCTTTTTCTCTTCCAATTCCTTGGTCACTGCTTTGTTGGCTTCATCGGTTGTCATGCCTGCAAACTGTGCGCCTTCTTCGGTGAATACACCTTGGTCGTCCAATGGCGAAATCACAGGCAGCCCTTCGTATTTTCTACACACTTCATAGTCTTCAAGACCATGTCCCGGTGCAGTATGAACACAACCAGTACCAGCTTCCAAGGTTACATGATCTCCATTGAGTACCAATGATTCACGATCCAACAAAGGATTTTCAGCCACTACATATTCTAGTTCACTACCTTTAAAAGTACCCAGTACTTCCGGAGTAGTTAGCTCGCATTCAGCAATTACGTTATCCTTTAACTCTTTTGCCATAAGATACTTTTCATCACCAAACTGCAGCAACTCATACTCATAGTCCGGATGCAAGGAAATAGCCACGTTTGCTGGCAAAGTCCAAGGTGTAGTTGTCCAAATTACGATATACGTATTATCTTCTGGCAACTTACCTTTTCCATCTTTTACTTTAAATTTCACATAGATGGACGGTGATCTGTGATCATGGTACTCCACCTCTGCTTCTGCTAACGCGGTCTCACAAGATTTGCACCAGTAGACTGGCTTAAGGCCCTTGTAGATATATCCTTTGTCAGCCATTTCACCAAAAACCTTAATTTGGGAGGCCTCATATTCTTTGGTAAGCGTCAGATAAGGATTCTCCCAGTCTGCACGTACACCCAAACGTTTAAAGGAATTACGCTGGATATCCACAAATTTCATGGCATATTTTGCACACTCGTTCCTGAAGTTTACGCTTCCAACCTCATGGCGATTGATTCCTAGTGTTTTCGTAACCTGTTGAGCAATGGGGAGACCATGGGTATCCCAACCAGGAATGTACGGAGCGTCATAACCACTCATAGATTTATATTTTACAATAATATCCTTAAGAATCTTATTGAGTGTCGTACCTAAATGAATATCACCATTGGCATATGGAGGCCCATCATGCAAGATCCATTTTTCCCTGCCTTGATTCTTTTCCTGTACCAACTTGTAAATATCTTGTTGCTCCCACCAATCCAACGTTTCTGGTTCCCGTTTCGGTAAATTGGCCCGCATTGGAAATTCTGTTTTTGGTAGATTCATCGTCTTATCGTATTCCATCTAATTACTCCTTTCATGGTCTTTCATAATTCAAAAAAAATAAACCCGTCCAAAAGGACGAGTTCTACTCGCTATACCACCCTAAGTGTACATCGGCATAACGGTACCGCCCGGAGGTTCCTACTGTCAATTTCAGAACTCTGCTCCAAAGTGATTTTCCCTTCTTCTCTTGGCCCAGCTTCCACCTTCCTGGACTCGCTCTGCAAGTAAATGAACAAGGTACGTCTTTATCATCGCATTTATTTCTTATCTATATTTCTTCAAAATTATAACACATCGGCCATTATTGTCAAAGCCTATCCGATGATTATTCTTCCTCTTCTTCAGCTTCCTCCTCTAGAATATCTAGAAGCGTCTTCAAATCTGCCTTCATCTTCGTCTTATGGTTGCTAACCTTACGCTTTAACTGAGCATAATATGCTTCCATCTCGTCTATTTCTTTTTGGCCATCCACCAAAATCTTTTCTACTTTAAGCTCATTTTCTTTAATCAGCATTTCGCTTTCTTTGACTGCATTCTCACGAATTTCACCGGCTGATTGTTGGGCAAGGATAAAGGTATTCTTCAGATCTTCCTCTAAATTACGGTAATTGTCTATTCTTTCAGCCTGTTCCGAAATATCTGCTTTTAGCTCCTCAATCTCCCTGCACATGGCCTGTACAGAAATAGACAATTCCTCTAAATAGCTATCCACTTCTTCCTTTTTATATCCTAGTGCTCCCGTATGAAAACTGGCTTTTTGAATATCTTCCGGTTTGATATGATTCATTTTTTCCTCCAACGTCTATCGATATCTTCTCAGTTTTACCTGATTCTTTCCTTTTTTACTTTTCCCAATCTGTTCCATGAAAGCCACACGTCCATATCCCCTGCAAGATATCATGCTCCCTGCATTTACTTGACAACCTGGCTTGTTCACAGTTTTCCAGTCCACTTTTACCGACTCACCTCGAATCAGTTTTTCTGCTTTATTTCTTGGTATATGAAAACCTTGAGCTACGATCAAGTCAAGTCTCAGACTAGTTACTGTACATACATTTTCTTGGTAATCAATCCATGAAGAATCTACTGTATCAATCTGTTTCAAACTAGCATTTGCCCTGGCTATCTTCGTTAAGTTCATGCATAAGAAATCTGCCATTTCTTCCTGCACAATCACAGCAGCGCTCATCTCGTCAATCACTACAATATCTCCGAGTTTCTCACGTACAATGCCCAAGCCCATGATAGAACCTAGATAGTCCCTATGCGACAACGATGGGTTCCCAGATTTAACTGCAACGCGGTAAATCTGTATCGGATACGTTTGTGGCTCATTTTTAAAATCCGGGTAGATGGAAAGTATCTTTCTTTCTGCCTCTAGGTATCCACCAGAGCTGCTCACAGAAAGGCCTGGCATGCCTCGTATAATATCTTCTGCCATTGATACATGTAGTGGCGATAAAAAGTCTGAATAAACAATTTTCTTACTTACCATAGCCTTCTCTGCAAGGTCTAGGACACGGGACAGTATCTGTCTATCGGCAGAATCTTTGATATGATTCAAACGTTTATCCATCATACTAAAGTATGCCCATTACCAAATTTTCCAACAAAATGATAATAACGATTGTAACCATCGGCGCAATATCGATCATACTGTTATTAGCAGGCAATAGTTTCCGAATCGGTGATATAAAGGTTTCTGTCAATTCAACCAAACTACGATACCACCGGTTACTTCTAGCATTCGGTAACCAGCTTAATATGGCTCTTGCGACAATTAACCATGTCAACACATTGAAAGCAAACTGCACAAAATCTCGTATCATTCTATTCTCCCAATTCCTTAGATTTTTGGGCCGCAGCTGCAACCGCTTTGATGACTGCATTACGCAATCCCAATTCCTCAAAAATCTCTACTGCTCGAATGGTTGTTCCACCCGGCGAGGTTACCATGTCTCTTAACTCAGCAGGATGTTTCCCAGTCACATCCACCATCATAGCACTACCAATCACTGTATCGATTGAAAGCTTTCGTGCTATATCACGTGGCAGACCTTGATTTACACCTGCGTCAATTAGTGCTTCTATAAACAAATAGATATATGCAGGACCGCTGCCCGAAATTGCAGTAACAGAATCAAAATACTTTTCTTCCATCCAATACGCGTGACCGACAGATAGGAAGATGTCCGTGGCTAGCTCTTTGTCTGCATCATTTGCTGTCTCGGTGCATAGCACGCTTGAAGCTTGACCAATCAATGCTGGTGTGTTGGGCATAACCCGTATGACCCTAGATTCTTGAGCTAAAGATTGTATCTTTGACAGAGGAATACCCGCCGCTATAGAAATAAGCAAATGGTTTTCTGTGAAAAGTTGTTGACTTCCTTCAAGCACTTTTCCCAATACCTGGGGTTTCACTGCCAGCAAAACTACGGAACTCTCTTGAAGCAAGGCATCAATGGAAGAAACAGCCTTTACGCCATAACTTTCTTCAAGAATAATAATCCTTTTTTCATCAATATCATAAACATATACTTCAAGCTCAGGTCGTTTCTCAGTGATACCAGCAATGATGGCCTCCGCCATTTTACCGCCACCAATGAAACCAATTCTCTGGTTGGTTATCATAGTCCTAAAATTCTCCTTCTTCTTCGATAGGTCCTGATGGTTTGGTTCCAGTAATTTTTTCTATTTCCGGTGCACTCTTGTCTGCTGTATCCTGCTTCTTCTTTAGAGACTCTACACCTAAGGTATCTGGTGCAAAGAGAATAATACCTGCACTGATTTTATGTACTGTCCCACCCAAGGCATAGATATTACCAGACATAAAGTCAATAATCTTTCTGGCATCTTCATACTCAACTTCTTCCAAATTGATGATGATGGCCTTTTTTTCTTTCAGAAAATCAGCCGCCTCACGAACCTGGTCAAAATTATCTGGTTCAACAATAAACAGCTTCATCGTGTGAATCTTTTGTCTACCATTTCGAAAGAAATCCTCTGCTGGTGATTCAGGGTCCACTACGGGAATCGACGGTTCACTGGCTACACGTCTTTTTTGTTTAGGCTTTCCTTTGCTGAGCACCTTGACGTCTCCATACACAGATTCTTCCATTTCATCGGTTTCCTTATCATCAACAACCTCCAAGCCCAAAGCCGAAGTGATTCCATCAATAAACTTAGCCATCGTATACCTCCCTATTTCGAATAATCTCTTTTCCCGAGAATTGCAGTACCTACGCGTATGTGTGTTGCACCTTCTTCAATAGCGATTGCATAATCGTTGCTCATCCCCATCGATAGGACATCCAATTCTTTCCCCTTCTCGTTCAATTCGTCAAGCAGTGTTTTTAATCCTTTAAAAACAGGTCTTGTTTTTTCAATTTCTTTATAATGAGGTGCCATAGTCATAAGTCCGCGAACCTTTACACCTGCTAATTGCTCAACTTGCTCTAGAAATTCTGGCACATCCGTCGGTGTGAGTCCATACTTACTTTCCTCACCTGATATGTTTACTTCAAGTAAAATCGGCATCACCTTATCAAGTTTCAATGCTCGTTTGGATATTTCCTCAGCCAACGACAGACTCTCAACTGCATGAATCATGCATACCTTGTCGATGATGTACTTTACCTTGTTTTTTTGTAAATGTCCGATAAAATGCCAATTGGCCTCACGCTCAAGTACTGGGTATTTTTCTCGAATTTCTTGTGCCTTGTTCTCACCCAGGTCTCGGATACCCAAATCGATCAGCTCTCTCATGGGTTCCACTGGATGGTTTTTGGTCACCCCAATCAAGGTAATTTCAGATGCATCCCGGCCAGAACGTTCAATGGCCTGATTTACTTTTTCCTGCACAATTTGTAAGTTTTCCTTGATGCTCATTTTTCTATTTCTCTCCAATCCATCATTATGACTCCTGCCATCCTGCCAGTTTGTCCCTTATCTCTCCTATGTGAAAAAAACAAGGTTTCCTCTCTATAGGTACAATGCGTAGAAACGCATACATTCTTTCTTGCTATACCAAATTCAAGCAATGCCTCGGCGAGACAGTTTCTCAAATCAATATAATGCAACCCGTTTCGTTCTGCAATATTTTTTCCATACCCTGCGTCTTCAAATCGTCTTTTCACATTTTCATCTACCCCATAATAGTCTTGACTAATACAAGGTCCTACATAGATTTGTAGGTTCTCCCGTTTAACGCCCACAAGCGTTTCCATGCCTTCTATGGTTCTTTCTGTATTGTGGGCCACTATACCCCTCCAACCTGCATGTACGACACCTATGCAGCCTGCTGAACGGTCATACAATAGGACTGGTACACAATCCGCAAAAACGGCTACCAGCGGTATACCCGGTTGATTGGTGAACAGTGCATCTACACCTGGCATTGTACTAGCAAAGGTTCTAGCTCCACGACCGCAATGTTCTTTCGTAACATAGACTGAATTGCTTCCGTGTACCTGCTCGCCCCAAACACTCTTATCAAGATCAAATCCCAGGGCACTAGCCCAAGCTTCCCGGTTTTTCAGCACTCTTTCTTGAACATCATTTACATGAAGGCCTAAATTCAAGCTTTCATAAAAACCTCTACTCGTTCCACCTAAACGAGTGCTAAAACCATGCAATAGCCCTTTTTGCAACAATGGCTCAGCTTGTATCCAAGCAAAGCCATCTTTTTTAACTATTATTTCATCCATCATTTTTCATTGTGCCTTTTTTCTACCAAGCTTTCAAGTTCAGTCATGAATGTCTCTACGTCTTTAAACTCACGATAGACTGAAGCGAAACGAACATAAGCTACAGGATCGATGCCTTTGAGTTTTTCCATCACCTTTTCACCAATCTTTATGCTGCTAATTTCCCGTTCAGAATCGTTCATGAACTCCCGTTCAATCTCGAGTGCTGTTTTCTCCAAAGTTTCCAAAGAAATCTCACGTTTTTCACAGGCCTTCAACAATCCAGTCAACAGCTTATTCCGGTTAAAAATATCCCTGGTGCCATCCTTTTTAACTACAACCAAGGGTACATTTTCAACTCGCTCATACGTTGTAAAACGACGGCCACATTTCAAACATTCCCGCCTTCTTCGTATGGCTTGATTATCTTCAACTGGCCTGGAATCCAATACTTTGGAATCCTCATGCCCACAATAGATACATTTCATGATTTTCTCCTGTTACTACAGTTTTTCAAGAAAGTCTGCAAAGTCAATTGTCTTCGCTCCAAATGGGTTCTCGTTACTTTTCTTAGCGAAATCCCTTTCTCCTTGGCTCAGCAATTCTGTTTCTGGTTTGCTTTTGCTTACCGGTGCTTCAATCGTCCGAACCACTTCTGCTTCGGTGTTGAATCCTGTCGCAATAACGGTAACCTTGATTTCCTCATCCATGTCCTTGTTTACCTGAGCACCGAAAATAATGTTGGCATCTTCATCCGTGGCCTCGGTTACCAAATCAGCAATTTGACTCACTTCAAAGATTGTCATATCTTCGCCACCTGTGATGTTAAGCAAAACCCCTTTGGCTCCTTCAATGCTGGTTTCCAACAATTTACTGGAAATAGCCATCTTGGCAGCCGCTTCTGCTCTGTTCTCCCCTTTTGCAACACCGATACCCATTAAGGCAGAGCCACGTTCATTCATGATGGTCCGCACATCCGCAAAGTCAAGGTTAATCATGGCCGGAACCACAATCAAGTCGGAAATACCCTGAACCCCTTGGCGCAGTACATCATCCGCCATGCAAAAAGCAGCCGTCATTGGTGTATTTTTATCCGCTATTTCTAGTAGTCGATCGTTCTTGATTGTAATCAGCGTGTCCACTTCTTCTTGAAAATTCTTTATGCCTTGGTCGGCAAAACGTCCCCGACGGTTTCCTTCAAAGCGGAACGGTTTCGTCGCAACACCTACTGTCAACGCACCTAGTTCTTTACTTATCCTAGCTACAGCAGGAGCAGCACCAGTTCCGGTACCTCCACCCATACCACAGGTAATAAAAACCATGTCGGCACCTTGCAATGCTTTGTTAATCTCATCACTGCTTTCTTCCGCTGCAGCCAAACCAACATTAGGATTCGCACCAGCACCCAATCCCCTGGTTAATTTCATTCCTATTTGTATCTTCTTTGATGCTCTTGACATCTGTAGTGCCTGAGCATCTGTGTTAATTGCAATGAATTCCACTCCCTGCAGACCCGCCTCGATCATCCGGTTGATGGCATTGGATCCACCGCCACCGACTCCGACAACCTTTATGGTTGCATATTGTTCAAAACTTACATCTTCGAATTCCAGCATGTCATGCTCCTTTTCTATTTCTCTTTTCTTCCTTCGATAATCAAGATTCTCAGTGTTGATACGTTTTGGAAAATTCGGACACCGAAAGCTACGATGGCCGCCATATACAACTCAACGCCCAGTTTATCACCCATATAGGCAATTGAAGCTGCTACCAATCCATTGATTAAAAAACCTGATAGGAATATCTTGTAGTCAAATCTTGACTGCATTCCAGCCTTAGCTCCGCCCACAACTGTATCTAGCGCTGCCAAGGCAGCTAGTGCTACATATTTACTCACTGAAGCCGGTATCTCTAAGGGAAAGCGTGTCCCAATGAGAATCCCTGCCAACAGTCCCAGCAATGGGATAAAAATCTTTTTCATACATTACCTCTATTCATATTTAACAACAGGCTTTTCTGGATCCGATAAATCGAAATATTGGATTTCAGGATAACGCTCCATCAATTCAGAGTCTTGCAATAATCCTACTAAGAGTTCCAATTTTTTCTCAATTTGCTCATCTTGTCCTAACGAAATCTTTAGCCCGTCCTCTAAATAAATATTCCAAGTGTTTAGCATCGGTTCAATCTCATAGACTAAGTATCTATAGCTTTCGGGAATCTTTTGTTGAAAAGCCAAGACCTCTTGGGTCTCCTTTTCCACAATTTTCTGTCCAAGATAAACAGGTTCATCCAATGAAGTACCTGCATAATAAGCTAAATGTTCCACCGGTAAGGTACGAACCACTTCCATGACCACTCCGTCAGAATCCAAAACCACGAATCGGCCGTTGCTAGCCATTAAAAGACTGGCTTTTCGTTCCCAGATTTGAATGTTAACAGCATCAGGAACTACCCGTACCACCAAGGCATCCTTAATTAGGACGTGGCTTTTCAATTTTTCCTCAATGCCAGCTGCAGGAATCTTCCACAAGGCCTCTCCCAACTCAATGCCACTAAGAATGACAAGGTCCTCTCGGTCAATCTGTTCAATGCCTTCCAACCGGATTTCTTTCACCTTGAATACTTTGGCCGTATAATCTTTAAGATACAGCCAAGACACTACTAGGATTACGAAAATCAATAGGACAAGCCAAATATTTAATTTTCTTTTGTGCTTCCCCATAACTTCCTCCCATTATATCAGATATCAACGGTCCTTCATATACGATAGTCGATAAGAAGCACTTCTGTTTCCAAGGAAATTCCAAATTGTTCTAGAACCCTATTCTGACAAATCTTAATCAAACTCAAAATATCTTTCGCACTAGCATTACCCAAGTTAATGATAAAATTGGCGTGTTCGCTAGATATTTGCGCATCCCCAACCTTATAGCCTTTCAGACCACATTCTTCTATGAGCTGTCCGGCACTCTTTCCCGGTGGATTTTTAAAAGTACTACCAGCACTAAAACCAGACGGTTGAGTTTTACGCATCTTTTTGGCCGCCTTCATACGACCTTCAATTCTGCTCACATCGTCTTTGTACATTCTAAGGCGAACATCCAATACTATTGTTGGTATCGTATTATCCATGAACTTTGTATGCCGGTATGTGGCATTTGCCTCTGTACAGGAAAGGTTATGGATTCGACCCTTATCGGCCACTCGAACCTGCTCTACCAAATCCCAGATGCAGACATCCTTAACACCTGCATTCATATATATCGCCCCACCCAGTGTGCCTGGTATACAAGATAAAGCCTCCAGCCCGCTAAGGCCTTCCAGCATGGCTTTCTGAGACAGTAAGGCCATTGATATACCTGCTTGGGCAACCATGCAATCTCCATCCAACTTCCATTTGGATAAAGCACTTCCAATATGAACCAAAGGCCTTGTCAACAAATCATCGGAAAATAGTACATTTGAACCGTTGCCCAGAATAATCCATTTCTCATCCACCAGACCACTTATTTCTACTAGTTCCGTTTCATTTTTCGGTTCAAGGAATATTGCACTAGTCCCCCCCACGTGCCAACTATTCAAAGAAACTAGCTTCTTAATCCCAGCGTTGAGACCTGTCCTATGGCAAAATTGCATGTTGGCTACTATGGCGTCACCAATTTCTGTGATATTTCCAGCGCCGATAGTCAAAATCAGATCGTTTGGCTCTGCCTCTTTGATTGCAGCCATGGCCATCTCTTCGATGGTCCCAATATAGGTCACATTGTTTTTCTTGCATAACTCAACTAATTTTTGACTACTGACTCCTGGTATACTCTCCTCACCCGCTGAATATATATCCGAAACATAAGCAATATCGCAGAGTGTCAACACGTCAGCAAATTCTTGCATCAGCTGTTTTGTTCTTGAATATCGATGCGGTTGAAACAAACCAATAATACGCTTAAAGCCAATTTCCCTTGCTCCCCTTAACAAAGAACCAATTTCTGATGGATGATGTGCATAGTCATCTACTACTGTAACACCGGATTCTTTACCTTTTAATTGAAAACGCCGACCCACACCAAGGTAATTTAAAAAATATTGACTAATTTCCTCAGACTCAAGTCCTATGTACCTTGCGCAGATATATGCACAAAGTGCATTTAGTACATTATGGCGTCCCGGCATATGAATCGATAAGGTTGCGATAATCTCTTGATCATATTGTATGTCGAATACTTGGCGCCCTTTTACATAATGCACATTCTTCGCAGTATAGTCTGCTGGTTCATCCAAGGCAAAGGTAATTTTCTTATCTAAACCTTGCGCCAAGCGTCTTACCCTAGGACAGTCAATTCCCAAAACCGCAATGCCGGGCTCGTCTGTGGCAAAAAGAAACGCATTAAAAGCATTTTCCATGTTTTCCATGTTTCCATAATGTTCTAGATGGTCATTTTCTATGTTGGTAACGACCGCGATATGGGAGTGTAGATTCAAAAAAGACCCATCGGATTCATCCGCTTCGGCGACCATATATTTTCCTTTTCCATAAATGCCATTGCCTTGCATCCGTTCCATATATCCACCAACAACGCACGTGGCATCAATTGAAGACTGCATAAGCAATGAGCTTAGCATAGAACTAGTCGTCGTCTTACCATGGGAGCCAGCAATATTTACTGATTTTTTTTCTTCAGTCAACATTTGCAGTACTTGGGAACGGTGCAATATTGGTATACCCATTTCTTTGGCGCGCACATATTCCGCATTGTTCTCACGAATCGCCGTAGATACCACCACATAATCGATATCTTCAGTAATATGCTCAGCATTATGTCCAATGTTAATAATGGCGCCTTGCTTACGTAAGCGCTCTATAACTGGAGATTCCATCATGTCTGAACCCCGGACGATATCTTGCTTTTCTATATAAATTTTTGCTAATGCAGCCATGCCGCATCCACCTATTCCAATATAATACCAGGTTTTCATTGTTTCCCCGCTTTTCTTGTTACAGTTCTTCGATTATAAATATGGTGCTAGGACCTCCATGATCCTGTCTACTGCATTAATTTGTGCATAGGATTGGGATGATGCAGACATCCGCTCTATCGTTTCTTTGTTAAAAGTCTTAATGGTATTGATTAGTTTTTCAGCGCTCAATTCTTTTTCTTCTAATAGTAGCGCTGCACCCGCTTCTTGTTCAGCCTGTGCATTAAATCTTTGGTGGTCTGAAGCAGCGTGGGGAAATGGTATTAAAATCCCTGTTAGACCCACTGCATTCATTTCTGCTAAAAATGAAGCGCCTGCACGTGAAATCACCAAGTCTGCTTGGTGCATCAGCTTTGGCATATCATCGCTGAAGGATAGCAATTTTATTTGGGTTGGTATTGTCCCCGAAAAGCGCTCCTTAAGCTGTTCTTCTACGATTAGGTAGTTTTTTTCACCTGTTAAGAGAATCATTCGGTATCCATCAGATATTAAATCTGCTGACGCTGCAAGCACTGCATCATTTATGGGCTTGGCTCCTTGGCTACCGCCAGAAACCAAGATCGTAATCCCATCCTTATCTTTTTTGCTGCTTCCTTCTGCTTGTCTATGAAAGGCACCCCGAATTGGAAGCCCCGTATGTATAATACCCTTCTTTTTCCAAAAATGTGCTTTGCTTTCCACAAAAGTTACACAAATATTCTTAGAAAACAGACTGCCTAGTCTGTTTACCAATCCTGGAAAAGCATTTTGCTCATGCAGTACCACAGGAATGCCCAATGTCCAGCCGGCCACAATGACAGGTAAACTCACATAACCACCTGTTGCAAAAATTAGCTTGGGTTGTTTTTGCTTTAAGATGGACCTAGCCTCTCCGATACCAATGAAAGCTTGGTGCAATGCTTTTAACTGTTTTCGAACGCTCTTATTCATAACACCAGCAGCGCTCACCGGAATAAAACAATAGCCCATTTGACTTACAATTTTTTCTTCCATTCCACCGCGACTCCCGAGATAACAAATCTCCAAATCGCCTCGTCCCATTAGGGCTTCTGCTACTGAAATAGCAGGGTAAATATGGCCTCCTGTTCCTCCACCTGTTACTGCAATGCAATTTTGCTGCATATCAACTCTCCTCTGAATATCTGGAAACATTTAAAATTAGTCCCGATGCCGCTAGCGTAATCAAAAGGGATGTACCGCCATAACTGATGAATGGCAAGGTAATGCCCGTTGTAGGAATCATATTCGTCACAACAGCAATATTGATAAATCCCTGCATGGATATAAGGTAGGTTAACCCAATAGCCAAATAGCGCATGTAAAGACTGGGTGCTTTTTTGGCAATACTAAATCCACGATATGTAAATAGGATAAACATGGCAATTACCAAGCTGGCTCCTATGAAACCCGTTTCCTCTGCAAGTATAGCAAATATAAAATCCGTATGTTGCTGAGGTACCCAATAGATTTGTCTACTATTGCCTAAACCTAGTCCACGTATTCCCCCAGATCCGATAGCATACAACCCTTGTAGGATTTGGTATCCACCGTCTAGTGGTTCCAGCTTAGGGTTCTTAAAAATCTCCCACCGGCGCATCTGGTAGGCACTCTTCGAAATAGTTAGGATTCCTAATCCTAAACCACCAAAGCCCATCATACCCAAATGCATAATTTTCGACTTAGCAATAAAAAGCATAAAAAAGCCAGTGGTCGCAATCATAAAGGTCGTTCCCAAATCAGGCTCCGCCAAGACTAATCCAGAGATTAGGCCAATAATCAGTATCGCTACCAAAAAATTGGGCCAAAATTTCCGAATATTTTCCTTCCAGCTACTTAAAATGCCAGCCATTAAAAACACCATAGCAAGTTTAGCAAGCTCTGACGGTTGAAAACGGACGGGACCAATAAACATCCATCTAGCTGCTCCATACTCCTCTGCCCCAACACCGATATAGAGCACTGCAATCAAAGTACCCAACACAAATAGGCAAAACAAAGGGGTAAAACGCTTTACGAGCGTAAGTGGCAAAAACATGGCAATGAAAAATACAAAAAGTCCCAGTATCGCCCATTTAAGCTGCTGGCTAAAGTAATAAAAAATCTTTCCCTCATCCCCTAGGCTTCCACCGCCTAATGAGCTCGAAGAAAATACCATCAGCAAGCCAAATATTAACAGGATCATGATAGATAAAATCATGAGGAAATCTGGATTTTTTTTATTGGATACTTCCTTTTTCGATACCATGCACGATCTCCTTAAAGGCCTCACCGCGGTGCTCAAAATTGCGGAAAAAGTCAAAACTTGGGCAGGCTGGTGACAGCAGTACTATATCGCCCCTTTTGGCTTTCTTTCTAGCTAGTAGAACCGCTTCAAGCATCTCATTTACCTTATAATAGCGACTCATGCCAGCTTTCTCAAGAGCCTCAGCAATTTCATCTTTTGTCTGACCAAAGAGAATTACCTCTACATCTCTACTTACAATAGTCTTAGCCAACTGGGAATAGTCTGCTTTTTTAGGACTTCCACCCAACAGTATAAATACTTTAGAATTATAACTATTCAATGCCATCATGGCTGAATCAGAATTAGTAGCCTTTGAGTCATTTATATACCGAACACCATCAATACTGCAAACCTCTTCTTGTCGATGCTCTACACCCTTGAAGCTTCGAATTCCTTCTGCAATTTCCATGGTATTCAATCCCAAAGCATGGCAGATACAGATCGCACAAAGTGCATTTTCAACATTGTGTTTTCCAGGAAGTTTTAGCTCACTTCTAGGCATAATGGAAGCCACATGATTTCCCCGCCGCAGCCACAAAACCTCTTCCTCTAAATAAGCGCCCTCCACATGCTGCTTGGTACTGAAAAAAAGCACCTTTGCTTTGGTTTCACCAGCCATCATTCTAAGTTCTGAATCATCATAATTCAAAACCGTATAATCTGAATCTGTTTGATTTAAATAAATTCTTTTCTTAAGTTTTATGTATTTTTCCATCGTTTTATGACGAGCCAAATGGTCTTCTGTTATGTTGGTGATGGCTGCCACCACTGGATGGAATTGACGAACTGTTTCCAGTTGATAGCTAGAAACTTCAAAAACACCAATGGTATCTTCCTTTGCTTGGTCAACCAATAAAGAAAGTGGATCGCCAATGTTGCCAGCCATCAAGGAATCTTTCTTTGCACCTTTCAAGATATGATCTACCAAGGTAGTCGTGGTGGATTTTCCATTGGTACCAGTTACAGCAACATAGTTTCCAGGAAAATATCGTGTTGAGAGTTCCATTTCTCCAAGCAATTCTATCCCTTGCGACTGTATTTGCCTAACAATAGGGCGGTCCAACGAAATCCCAGGAGAAATTACGCAAAAATTATATTTTGTAGCTTCAACATTGAAAGAATCATCTGAAAAAAACAAATTCAGATTCTTCTGCTTAACAGATAATTGATTTAGATCTGCCTCGCCCCTCTTAATTTCATCATATAAATCAACATCGGCACCCGAACGGCTTAGTAGATTCGCCACAGCTAAGCCACTTTTGCCCATCCCGAGAACCAATATTTTCTGCTTCTTCATAATGTCCGTTTATCCTCCATTACCAATCCTTATAAAATAATAAGAACACCCAGTAGGCAAAATACTAGTGATACCAAAAAGAACACACCAACAATCTTTACTTCCGTCCAACCTTTCAACTCAAAATGATGATGTATTGGACTCATGAGAAAAAGACGTTTCCCCCCAGAATATTTAAAATACATCACCTGTAAGATAACCGATAGCGTCTCACTTACAAACAGGCCACAAAGAATAATCAGCAGAAGTTCCAGTCCCATTTGAATCGCCATCACTCCGATCAAGCCGCCTAAGGCCAATGACCCGGTGTCACCCATAAACACCTTGGCTGGATATCGGTTGTAAAAAAGAAATCCCAAAAGAGCACCAACGGCAATAACTGCTACGCCTGCCAAGGAGACATTCCCAAAGCGTGTGGCAATAAATGCCATGGCCAGAAAAACAGGAAGGCTACTTGTTGCTGCCAAACCATCTAGGCCGTCCGTCAAATTCAAAGCATTCGGTACCGCAAGTAGCACCAGGATATCTATCGCGAATTTTATCCAAAATGAATCCACAACCCAGGTTCTACTAAACAAATATAGGTAGTCGGATGACTGTCCAGCCAGCGCCAGTGATAGTACGATAGCAAGAATTAACTGTCCTATGAATTTTTGTTTTGGTGTTAAGCCTTCATTTTCTTTTTTGCGAATTTTTAAATAATCATCAGCAAAGCCCAGTATGGCAAAGCCAATAAAGCCAATCATAGGGATTAATTGTTTACTATAGCATCCTAGTGCAAGCACAACAATTGGTATGATAAATATAAAGCCACCCATGGTTGGAGTACCAGCCTTTTTCAAATGCCCTTGGGGGCCATCCAATCTTATTTCTTGCCCAAATTTTAAGTGTGTTAGAAACGGTATCAAAATTTTTCCTGTTACCAAAGCCCAAAGTAGGGCCAGACTAGCGGCTATCAGATACCCTCTTATCTCAAGGTTATTCATTATTGTCCTCATTTACAATCTTATCGATAATCTCTTCTAGTTTCATGCTCCTTGATCCCTTGACTAGCACTGTATCTCCCAGTTTCAATTGCGTCAAAAGATACTCCGCTGCTTCATCATTATTGATACAGTGAATTGCCATGCCTGGCTTGTAATCATTTGCTCCCTCTACTATATACTTGGCTAAGGGGCCCACACCAACTAGCAGGGCTACACCTTTTTGAGCAGCCATTCTTCCAATCTTTCTATGCTCTTCTTGTTCTATTTCTCCTAATTCTCGCATATCGGCAAGCACGGCTATTTTTCTTCCTGGATGCATCTCTAAGATACCTAATGATGCACTCATCGAATCTGGATTGGCATTGTAACAGTCATTGATAATCTGACTGTTTCCTACCCCCTTTTGATAAGATAATCGTTTGTCACTTAACTTTAAATTTTCTATACCATGGACACATACATCTAGACTCATTCCCATCTTAAGTCCAACTAGTATGGCACTTAAGGCATCAAGCACATTGTGTTTGCCGAGAAGTGGCAAACGGCATTGATGGCTTTGACTTTGGTACGTAACGTCAAAAATTGTGCTTGTACCCTCTTGAAGTATGTTTTTGGCTTGAATACTATCCGATTCTGAAAAGCCATAGGTTAGAACCTGTCCATTGCATTTTGTTTTCGCTTTATTTGTCCATTGGTCTGTTCCGTTTAGAATACAAATACCATCCTGGGGAATAGACAAGAGCAACTCCGTTTTCGCTCTAAAAATATTTTCTTGCGTTTTTAACAGTTCCATATGCGTCAAGCCTATGTTGGTTATAATGCCAATTGTAGGTAAGGCAATATCACATAACTTCTCAATCTGTCCCAGCCCTCGCATACCCATTTCCAAAACTAGTACTTGATGTTCCGGGGCCAGGCCTAGAATTGTAAGTGGTAAACCTAGCTCGTTGTTAAAACTACCATGGTTGGCTTTAACTTTAAACGACTGTGACAAAACATCCCGGACCATGTCCTTCGTGGTAGTCTTACCACTAGAACCGGTCACCGCCACGACTGGAATATTGAATTTCTTTCTGTACCACCTAGCAAGCTGGTGCATAGCGTCTAACACGTTTTCCACCGGAATCAGTCGTGTGCTATACTTATCCAATTCTTTTAAAGCTTTATGCCCTTTTTCTACAATAGCTATGGAGCCTTCCTTTTTTAGGATATCCGTTAGGTATAGATGCCCATCCGTTCGCTCTCCTCTGATAGCAAAAAAGAGGGCCCCTGGTACCACAGCCCTACTATCCGTGACTACGGATGAAATCTGGTCACGCCCATATTCTTCATACTTGTCGCACCCCAGCAGCTGTGCAATTTCTCGCACAGTGCCTATGGTTCTTTCTTTACTCATCTCTCTCCTTGATCGCTTCTCTCGCAATTAGTAAATCACTAAAAGGATATTTTTTTGTTCCTATAATTTGGTAATCTTCATGTCCTTTTCCAGCAATAAGCACTAAGTCACCTTTTTTAGCCATGGCAATTCCCTTTTGAATAGCCTTTCTGCGATCAGTAATCGTCTCATACCTTCTCGCTGGAACGGTTACACCTGCCAGTATGTCCTTGATGATTTCGGTGGGTTCTTCTGTCCGTGGATTATCCGACGTAATAATCGCATAGTCACTTTCTTCAGTTCCAATTTTTCCCATAATAGATCGCTTGCTGCGGTCACGATCACCGCCACAACCAAAGATGCTGATTACGCGATGCTCCGCTACCTGTTTGGCAGTACGGATGGCATTCTGCAGGCTATCTGGAGTATGGGCATAGTCTACCACAACAGCAAAGTCCTGCCCTTCCTGGACTGGTTCAAACCGACCAGGAACCTTGGTTTCTGCCAAAGACCTCTTAATTATATCAGTTTCGATTCCCTCTTCAAGAGCTATGGCGACCGCTGCCAAACAATTATACACGGTAAACTCTCCTGTCATCCTTAGATGCATTTGCAAGGAACCCAAGGGATGGATTAATTCAAAATCTATGCCATTTAAGCCGACGTGAATATTCTTAGCCATATAGTCAGATTCCGCATGAATCCCATAGGTAAGCACTTTACATGATACGGTATCGGCTATTCTTTTGGAATAAGAATCGTCATTATTTAGTACAATATAGCGACCTTTTGGGTTTTTTATTTCCATTTCATCAATCTGCTTAAAAAGGCTAAGCTTTGCTTGGAAATACTCTTCCATATTTGGGTGAAAATCTAAGTGGTCCTGGGTTAAATTCGTGTAGACACCAACCTGAAAGTCACAGCCATATACTCGTTCCAATGCCAATGCGTGGCTCGAAACCTCCATCACTGTATATTCTGCGCCCTTATTTCGTAGTATTCCAAGCATCTCTTGGAGTTCCCGCGATTCTGGGGTGGTATGGTGGGCCGGCAAAATTTCATCATCTAATGAATTCTCAATGGTACCAAACAGTCCAGTCTTATGCCCAGCTGTTCGAAGAATGGTTTTCAGTAGCATCGTAGTCGAAGTTTTTCCATTGGTTCCGGTAACGCCAATAAGGCCTAAACTTTGAGAGGGATTCTCGAAGAAATTGGCGGAAAGAATTGCCAATGCTCTTCTGGAATTTTTCGTATGCAAGCATCGTTTAGCAGAACACGATTCCAGTTTTGCCCTATCTTCTCCTATGACTGCAGAGGCACCATTTTGGATAGCACTTTCAATAAAATCATGGCCATCCACAACTAGACCTTTAATTGCTATAAACAGATATCCTTCTCTAACATTTCGGGAGTCATAAGCAATACCCTCGACTTCCATTTCTGTATTTCCGTGTACGATACTGTGTTCTACGTTTATTAATAATTGATCGAGTTGCATATTACTCCTTTCCACACGTTACTATAACGGTAGATCCTCTGGGGGCCAAGGTGCCTGGTTTGGGATCTTGTTCCAAAATAATCCCTTCACCCACCACAGAAATCAATAACTCATCTTGGTCTAATCGGTCCATCGCCTGATATACCCGAAGCCCTTTAATATCTGGAACGATAATTTTTGTCTCTAGGGCATCAATATGTGAAAGCGTAAGCTGAACAATACTTCCTTCTTCAACGAGACTGCCCACCGTTGGTTCTTGATAGGTAACGATATTCCCCTCTTCAATATACTCTGGTTCTAAATTCATATCTAAGAGCGTCGATGCCGCCACTTCTACTTTGGTCCCAATCAAATCTGGCACGGCCACTACAGCTGGTATTTCCTCGGTTGAATTGGATTCTGTTTCTTCCGAAGAATTGTAAATCTGTTGGTAATCTGGCGCAATTTCCAGCTGTTCCAAGGATTCCTTAAGCACCATGGCACAAGTTGGACCAGCTGTATTTCCTCCCGAAGCATCCGGGTCAGATGGTGCATCTACAATCACAATGCAGACGACTGCAGGATCTTCCATCGGCGCGACTCCTACAAATGAGCAGATAAATTTATCTTTATAATACCCTCCTGATTCAGAAGGTTTTTGAGCTGTTCCTGTTTTCCCACCAGTACGGTAGCCTTCAATAGCGCCATTTTTGCCCGTCGCATCTGTCACTGTGTATTCCATCATTTTACGCATATCCATCACAGTATCCATTTGGATAACCTGTGTATTGGTTCTTCCGCTATGTTCTTCTACGATATTACCGTTTTCATCTAAAATAGCCTTTACGAGTACTGGTTCGATTTTTGTTCCATCCCCGATAACAGTAGATACTGCCGCTGCCAATTGAACTGGTGTAACGGCTATGCCTTGACCAATGGCCGAGGTGGCAATGTAGATATCTCTATTGTCTTCAGGCATGATACCCGCTGCTTGAGCTGCATAGGGCATACTGGTCTTTTGGCCAAATCCTAGTTTCTTGTAATATTCATATAGTAGACCCTCATTTTTTTCCTTGGTTCTTAGCGCGGCTTCAACAAATACTGGATTGCAAGAATTCCCCAAAGCCTCCATAAAGGTCTCATCACCATGCGGTCGATAGTAGCGCCAACATTTAATCGATAGTCCACCAGCACTGGCAAAACCGTCACAATAAAAATGATCTGTTATTTCCAAATCCGTACCGTCTAGCATGGCGGCTGCAGACATCAGCTTAAACGTTGAACCTGGTTCATAGACCTCTTGAACTGCAGGGTTCAGCCAATTCTCTGCTGGATAATTGCCATAATCTGCAGGATCGAAATCCGGCATGCCCGTCATGGCTAAGATTTCTCCATTCTTTACGTTCATAACAACGATGGTAACTTTCTCAGCCTCTTCGCCAAGGAGGAGCTCAGCAGCTCGTTTTTCGACCTTATACTGCAAATTAGAATTAATGCTCAGTTGCAAGTTGAGTCCCTGGGTCGGTTCCTCATAAGAATGAACTGTTTCTGGAATCTCCCGATTTAGTGAGTCTGTTTCAATACTGATTTTTCCTGGTTTACCAACCAACATTTCATCATAGGTGAGTTCCAGTCCCGAAAGCCCTTGATTGTCAAGGCCAGCGAAGCCTAGGGTCTGCGAAGCGGTTCTACCCTTTGGGTAATAGCGTTGTGCTTCTTCAAATAACTCTACACCTGGAAAGTCATAGGCCTCAATCTTTGGACCCGTCTCAAAAGGAATCTTTCGTTTTAGCCACACAAAACTACTGTTGCTCGTCAACTTCTTGAAGACAGTTCCTTCATCCATCCCCAATAGTTCTGCTAGCGTGGCAGCCATTTGTTGCACATCAAACTTGCTTTCGCTGATTTCTATTGGAAATACCGCAACAGATTCGCCATAGGTACTCGTCGCCAAAAGTTCCATATTGCGGTCAAATATATCTCCCCTATTTGATTCTATGGTTACCTCTTTTAAACGATTATTAAGGGCAGTTTCCTTATAGGACTGCCCTTGAACGATTTGTAAATTTGCCAATCTATATATAAGAACACAAAACAACAGTATAAATGTTACAGTAGCAAATGTAATACGGTCATGTTTACAGCGCATCCATCATTTCTCCTTAGAAATTCCACCTCAACAGTATATCACTGATTGACTGTTGTGCACTAGTTAGCAACGGAAACTCCTGATTATTTCCACTAATATCCGCTAAGGATGGATAGTTTGATTCTTGTGATACTTCTGGTGCCGTGTAAGCCATGTTAATCAGTATGCACTGTTCTTTTTGGGGCGTGACCATGCTCATTTCTTCAATGGCCTTCTGCTCTACTAAGTCTAAAGAATCTAGATAACCAATTTCTAAGCGCAACCGTTCATTTTCAGTTTGAATAGTCGCAATTTCATTTTGTAAATAGGCCCGTTCCTGATATCTAGCGTCTACAATTCCTATACTACCTAAGTAAAAAAAGCAGCAAACGAAGGTTAGAAATACTAGAAGCAAGGTATCTAGTTTCAATTTATTCCGTCGTAAAATAGAATCCGGTGATTTAGACTTTGTGATTTTCCTTTTAGGAGCATCATGTTTTCCGCTTTTCTTTCTATTCATAGGATTCAATCCTTTCAGCACCCCGCAGTTTAGCACTTCTTGCCCTGCGGTTGTCTAATAATTCCTTTTCTGATGGTACGATTGGTTTGCGGTTCACAATACTAAGCTTTGGCTTATTTCCACATACGCAAATTGGGAAATCCGGAGGACAGGTGCACCCTTTCGCTTGTTGTTTGAAAAAGTCTTTTATCAGTCGGTCTTCCAACGAATGGAACGTAATAATACTCAGTCTGCCATGCGGAGCCAAATAATCTACTGTTTTCTCAAGTGCTGCTTCCAGTGAGCCCAATTCATCATTCACACTGATTCTAAGTGCCTGAAACGTTTTTCGCGCAGGATGACCGCCCTCCTGCCTAACTTTTTTGGGTATAGCCATCTTGATAACGCGCACCAAATCTGTCGTAGTTTGAATTGGCTTAATCTGTCTTTCTTGAACAATAAATTCTGCAATTCTTTTTGCCCAACGTTCTTCCCCATATCGAAATATGATATTTGTCAGTTTTTCAGCCGAATAGCTGTTCACAATATTTGCAGCATTCAACGTCTGGCGTTGGTCCATTCTCATATCCAGCGGAGCTTCCAAGTGATAACTAAATCCTCGCTCCCCTTGGTCGAGTTGTGGGGAGGAAACACCTAGGTCAAACAAAAATCCATCTACTTTATCTATTTCCAACTTTTCAAGTACATCATCCAAATCTCTGAAATTTGAACGTACTGCCAAGAAATTGGGGTTTTTTATAAATCGCTTATTCGCATTTTCGATTGCTGTTTGATCTTGATCTAATCCAATCAATCTGCCACTGCCATTCAGTTTCTCTAATATTAGAGTAGAATGACCACCGCCACCCAAGGTGCAATCTACATAAATCCCACCTTTTTTGACATTCAGCATATCCACTGTCTCTTGCAAGAGTACTGTCGTATGTTGAAACATCGTATTCTCCTTTATAAATCTAAATCAAACTCAGACATCTTTTCTGCTAAGGAGTCGTAGTCCATGTTCTCCGACTGATTATACTCATTCCAGTTTTCAGTAGCCCATAACTCAACTCGAGTAGAAACTCCAATGATGGTTGCCTCCTTGAGCAACTTTGCATGTTTAATCAAATTCGCAGAAATTGTGACCCGTCCTTGTTTATCGAGTTCACACTCAATAGCGCCAGAAAAGAACATCCTATGAAAATCTCTAACGCTCTTTTTGGTAAAAGATAGAGCTTTCAGTTTTTCCTCAATGGTTTTCCATTCCTTCATAGGATAGATAAATAGGGAATTGTCCATTCCCTTGGTCATCACAAAGTGAGTACCCAGCCCATCCCTAAATTTCGCGGGGATAATAATTCTATTTTTGCTGTCCAAACTATGCTGGTATTCACCAATAAACATCTTTTACCCCCACTTTCTACCAATATTATACTACTTTCCTCCACTTTACACCACATTTATTATTGCTTCGCCCACTATAAAAGTCTTGTACAATAAAAATAGGTATAAAAAAACATAGGCCCTTGGCCTATGTTGGGAAAAAATATATTATCTTTTCATCGTTTTGTCTGTTGTTGTGTTTTTAAATACTGTCCTAGCGATAACCCTATTGTTTCGACTGATGCCATATGCCGAGTGCTAGTATTGCAAGCCCTGCTCCTATCGCCAATACAATATGTTCTCCAGATAATGAAAGGATACCCATAGAAATACCTGTCATTAAGAGACCGACTACTATTACCCCTAACGATATGGCCAAAAAAGCCTTCAAGCGATTTACCCTAAGAAGATAGGCTAGCAAGGTCCCGGTCCAGGCTCCGGTACCTGGTGCTGGGATACTTACAAAAACGGTTAGCCCAAAGATTTCATACTTTTCATAGCGTTCTTTTTTTCGCTCAGCAGAACTAAGAATCCGGTCGATGAACCGCTTCATCGTCGCATTCTTAGATAGAATGCGTATCGCTGGGTCCAAAAATAGTAGTATTGGTAGTACTGGCAAAATATTACCAGCAACCGCATAAATATAATTTGTCATCGGAGCAATACCCCAAGCAATTCCCAAAGGAATGGCTACCCTAAGCTCTGTAATGGGTAGCATTGAAAGAAGGAATACTCGCCACTCTACTGGCAAGCCCGTGACAGCATTTATTATCCATTCACTCATTCATTTCTCCTTACCTTGATGCTCATTAATAAAGTTGAGAATATTAGATGCTCAAAAGAGCATATTTTGCAAGCAATATACCTATGCTAGCACGGTGCAAAAACTTGGTTTTAGCACAAACACACTATACCACTATACCCTATCCATGAATTCTTGAATTGGTAACATATCAATCGTCCTATTCAAAGCCACAGCTACCGCATTACACACTGCTGCTACACTAGGTACTGCAGAAATTTCGCCGATGCTTTTGGCTCCAAATGGGCCAGCTTTTTCATTGCTTTCAATTAATTTCACTTGGATATTTGGCATTTCTTTTGCATGGACTAGCGGATACTTTTTAAAGTTATCATTTATTAGTTTCCCCACATTGTCATATCGGAGTCCTTCTTTAAGAGCCATGCCGATACCCATCTGGACAGCTCCTTCAATTTGGCCTTCTAGGCTTAAAGGGTTAATCGCTCGACCAATATCATGGGCAGCCAAATAATCCAGTACTTGGACAACCTGCGTTTTCTTATGTACACGCACTCGCGCAAAATGAGCAGCGTAGCTCATGGGGTCTGCTTGGGAGACAAAGGTTTCTGAGCAACAAATATCTTTGCCACATCTCGTAAAAGCATCGAGTGCATAAACAGCAAGATCCACCTGCTCTAATTCTAAGCCCGTGTCCTTTTCCACCATTTTTTTCATGCTGGTAGCAACCTTGACAGCTGCATTTCCCGCTACAAATATGCTCCGGCTGGCATAGCATCCTAAATCATAAGGGCATGCCGTAGTATCGCCATGCATGATTCCAATTTTTTCCATCGGAACACCCAATATAGCAGAAACCATCATCCGAAAGCTAGTGTTGGCACCTGTTCCCATATCTACCGTACCTGTAGATAAGATTAGACTTCCATCCATATTCAATTTAAGTCCCATGGTCGTGAGGTCAGTATGTACTGGATACATTCCGTTGCCATGTATACCCAAGGCTAAGGAGGCACCATACCAATACTCTTCATCCTCACTAGAAATACCCAATGGCCAATTAAAAGCGTTTAATCCTTCATCGATACATTGTTTGAGTCCAATACTGCCGAAAGACTTTTCATCCCTCAAATCTTTGTCTTCAGGACCCAAGGCATACTCTTTTCGCCATTCACCAGGATCTTGTGACAGATGTCTGGCCAGCGCATCAACATGATGTTCGAGTGCAGTAATTAGTTGGGTAGAACCATAACCTCGCATCGCAGAAGCTGTCGTTTTATTGGTAAGAACTGATTTTGCCCGATATCTCACATGCGGGATTTTATATAGGCGAAAGGGTTTGGCGCTCATAGCCCAAATAAAATCCTGCCCACTTGAGCAATAGGCACCCGCGTCGGCCACAATGTCGATATCCATTCCAATCCATTTTCCAGATTGTATATAACTACATATATCTGCCTGAATGCCATAACTCCTGCGGCTTGCCACCATGGTTTGCTTGCGCGTCAACACCAGCTTCACAGGACGTTTCAACTGGTAAGCCGCATAGGCGCATAGCGGTTCCAGGATGATTTCTAGTTTGGAACCGAAAGATCCCCCCATCGTCGTCTGCACGACCCTCACTTGGGCTTCACTAATGCCAAGCACCTTGGCACAAATCATGCGCGCTGAAAATATATTCTGAGTAGGTGTGTACACGACAACCCCACCCAGCTCATCGCAATCAGCCACGACACCATGGGGTTCCATCGCCGCTTGATGGTAAGAAGGAATTAATATTTTTGTTCTGAATTCCTTATCAGCATTTCCTTGGGCCACCTCCATGTCCCCACTCATCATTTCGCAGGTTCCGACTAGATTTCCCGATGGGTCAATCTTAGGCGCATCTTTTTTTAAGGCCTCTTCAATACTAAGCACGCTCGGCAAGGGCGTAATCTCATAACTAATCTCTTTTGCCGCTAGCTTTGCTTGTTCTTTCGTTTCGGCAATAACCATGGCGATGCGATCACCTTGGTGGCGAATCTTTTTAGAAAAAAGACATTCCTGAGCTGGAAAATCCTTTGTATCAAATGGAGCTGCACTATTATATACAGTATTCGGTGTATTAAAGAAGGTGTACACTGCCATTACACCTTCTGTTTCAAGCGCTTTTTCTATATCTACATGAATTAGTTCTGCATGCGCTACAGTACTGAGTACTAGAGCAGCATAAGCCATTTCCTTAAAACGCAAATCATCCACATAAGTAGCTCTACCCCTAGTCTTCACTTCTGCATCTTCTATGGGTATACGCTTTCCTATTATTTCCACAATAGTGTCCCCTTTTTAGGAAGGATTAACCATACCTTCCAATTGTTCCACAACTTGTTGGTCTTCTTCACTAGTAGCTAAATCTCTTGTTTTCTCAAGCCAATCTTTCGCTTCGGACAGTTCGTCGGAAACTACCAACAACTGCGTATACAAGGCGTTGGCCTCAAATGAATCTGGATATTGTTCTAAGAAAGTCTCATAATAGTCAGCCGCATCAGCATAATTATTCAATGCCGTTTCCAACATACCTATGGAAAGCAGTAAGTTTACCCTACTGTCATCTAATTCTAATGCTTTTTGGTAATTATCCTTTGCTACAGTTAGATAGTCACTTACGTCCTCACCCTTGTAGCTATTCCTTAGATTCGCTAAATTGTAATAGCTATCAGCAAGTAAAATGTAATTGTCCACATTTTCTGGTTCGGCAACAGTAGCATTTTGGTAATACTCTATATCTCCTTCGTAGCTACTAATCGCATTATCCAATTCATCAGCAAAGTCATTTTCTTGCGCTTCAGATTGACCTACTTGGCCTAATGACCTAAGGGCATACGAACCTACAAACCCTCCAAGAAAAGAAAAAGCCACAAAAGCAACAACTACCCTCATGACTTTTTTGTTGCGTAATAATTTAAACATATTTTTCTCCTATGGTATTCTACTAATGCAAAGCAATGTTCTCATTGTTATCTTTCGGTGTTTCAATGGACTCGAGTAAGATATTCTGAACCTCAGTAAGAACCTTGGTAAATCGATATTCAGCTAATAAAAACTGGTTGATTTTCTCATTATCGACGACACTTGAGTAAATTTCATCTACTTCTTCCGTGTCCGCAAACGGTGCTTCCTTGCCTAGCAAGGCATCCAGCTGTATTTCCCATTGTCTCTGTCTTAATTCCTCCAAAAGCTCGAAATTAGCCTCATCGTGTTCCAGCGCTGCCCTGGCCTTTTTATATTCCATGTATTCTTTGGAACCAACAATAGCATCCGCCAGTTCCTTCGCTATATCTTTAATCACACTTTTCCCCTTTTCCTATCCTATCTCCCGCATAGATATTCATTCTATTCCCACGAGCAAAACCCGCCAATGTCATTCCACGTTCGTTGGCTATTTCTATCGCTTTATCCGTCACTGCAGACATAGATACGGCAATAGGAAATCCAGCTGCAACTAATTTACGCATGATACTTTCAGATACCCGGCAACTTAACAAAATGGCTATCTTAGAAAAATCCCAACCATTTTTTAGAACCACTCCAATCAGTTTATCTAACATGCAGTGGCGGCTAATATCTTCCGTACAAGCGGTGAGTTCGCCTTGATAAATCAAGGCTCCATTATGTGTTCCCCCGGTCAGTGCGAATAATCCAGGCCTATCTCGTAGTTGTTGCATCCTATTCAATAAATCATCTGCATCGTAACGTAAGTCTGATATTATGCAATCCGCTTGAGTACGTTTCGCAATTTCAGGTAAAAGGACCTTGTTATCTTCTAGTACGACTGGGGTGTTCGCATTCACCTGATAGCCATTGCAATAGGCTAGACCTAGGGCGAGTAAGTCCCGTTCCTTATTCGTGCAAGGATAGCTTCCTAACCGTGTTTTTCCACAAATCACTTCGATCTCGTCCTCCATGATTACCTTGTCACGAACCGGTATATAGTGTCCTTTTTCATATCGAATAATATCTTTATTAGTATAGTACATGTCTACTTCTCCTGCAATTAATCAATTCTAGGCTTATTCTATATGACGTTAGCTTGCTTGGCAAACATTCTAAGCTGTTCTACAAAAGGCTCTGCCTGATTTTTAGCAATGCTAACCTGAATTTCAACATCTGCAAGGAATACTTCCTGTAAAATTTTCGCTCCATTATCCTTAATCAAATAATGAATTCTATCCACATGTTTATAATCGGTTAGAATACGAATCTCGCTGGTGACAAGAAGACAGGTAATCTCACTGCTTTCAAGCGCATCACGCGCTACCTGACTATAGGCATCGATTAAACCTCGGACACCCAACTTCTTACCCCCAAAATAGCGAGTAACTACGATTGCCACATTGGTTACATCTAAGGAATCGATGGCACCTAGGATTGGTCGACCAGCCGTGCCATGTGGTTCGCCGTTATCATCATAAAATTTGTGTTCCTTTTGGATCCCAACAACGTAGGCACTGCAGTTATGAGTAGCATCCTTGTACTTTATTTTCATCTCTTTAATCCAAGTCTTAGCCTCATCCTCAGTTTCCACCATTTTCGTTCTAGCAATAAATTCTGAACGTTCTACTACCAGTCTTTGCTCACTACTTTTACCAATCGTTCTATAAGATTCTGCGCTAATTATGACTCACCCCTTTTAGTTTGCATTGAAACTCTCTAGCATATATAATGAATTATATACTGAAAGGAGGCTCATATGAAACAAAAGTATCTTATTAATTTCGTTTGTACTAATAACCTGAACTCCGTCGAAAATATTGATTTCGAGTTCACTGTCGACAGAAACTTCCTTCCTTCCGGCACAATGTATGTCGGTGGCGTCTTCATGGTTATAAAAGACAGTGTCTACGACGTAGCCAAGGATGAAGCAGAAATTTACGCCACCTGTTACTATCCTAAAAATAAGGCAACAGACGCATTCGGTGAAGTGGATATTGAGGCAGCACAAAAGGTTACTTACGATGTAATTGCAATGCTTTCAGATAAGTACAAGCTGAAGGGCACTTATACTACTCGTAATGCAACTTGCAGACCTTACCGCACCGTTATTGAAAAAATGTAGTATATGTAAGAAAAGCTGGTTCATATGAACCAGCTATTTTTTTCGAGCTACACCACTTCGAATGGCCGCTTCCGCTACCTTTTCGCCAACCTTTATTCCGATTTCCTTATTCAATGCGTCAGGAATCACATATTCTGTCGATAATTCTTCAACTTTAACCAAATCCGCAATAGCATGAGCCGCAGCCACCTTCATTTCTTCATTAATGTCAGTAGCCATAACATCAAGCGCACCTCTAAATATACCTGGGAATGCAAGTACATTGTTCACCTGATTTGGATAATCGCTCCGTCCTGTACATACGATAGCTGCCCCGGCTTTTTTGGCTAGGTCGGGATTTATTTCCGGGTCAGGATTGGCCATTGCCATGACGATTGCTCCATCGTTCATAGAGGCAACCATCTCCTCTTTCACCACGTCCTTTGAAGAAACACCGATAAATACGTCAGCACCCTTCATGGCTTCCGCCAGGGTTCCTTTTAGTTCGCCTTTATTGGTCTTAGCCGCGATTTCTCTTTTGGCCTCATTCATGCCTTCGATTCTTTTCTCATATAGTATTCCAGTACGGTCACAAAGCACCAAATGTTCTACACCTTCTTGGAGTAAAAGTTTGGCAATGGCAATGCCAGCAGCACCGGCTCCATTAATAACGACTCTTACGTCACTCATCTCTTTTTCAACAACCCTAAGTGCATTGATCAGCGCTGCCAAGGTCACTACCGCCGTTCCATGCTGGTCATCATGAAATACTGGTATAGATAGCTCTTTCTTTAATCTGCGCTCTATCTCAAAGCAAGCCGGTGCGGCAATATCCTCGATGTTGATCCCACCGAATGTAGGCGCTATGGCTTTTACAACAGCTACAATTTCATCTGGATTTTTAGTTGAAAGACAAATGGGGAATGCATCTACATCACCAAATTCTTTAAAAAGAATGGCTTTCCCCTCCATGACAGGCATACTCGCCTGGCCTCCAATATCTCCCAGCCCTAGGACAGCTGTTCCATCGCTCACAATAGCTACAAGGTTCCCTTTGTTGGTATAATCATAAGCTAGCATTTCATCCTTGGCGATGTGGCGACACGGTTCTGCTACACCTGGCGTATATGCAATACTCAAATCCTTGTTGCTCTCAAGCGGCATCTTGCTCTTTATGGCAATTTTCCCTTTTGCTTTTTTGTGTGCTAATAATGATTCTTCGAATATGTTCATTTATCCACCTATTTAATCTGATCAAAACAATATGATATAATCTCACTTCTTCTAACAATACCAATGAATACGTTCTGGTCATCCACCACTGGAACAAAGTTCTGTTTTTTGGCTAATTCCAACAAATCCATCATATCAGAATTAATCGAGACCGCCATCATTTGGCGTTTTCTTTCAACATCCTTAATATAATACTTGCTTGTCGTTTCAAAGGTCAATCCTTTGGTATGTTTGATTTTCCAAAGAATATCGCCTTCTGTTAACGTATCTACATATTTCCCATCTGAGTCAATAACGGGAATCGCTGTATAGCCATGATATTCCATCTTTTCCAAAGCTTGTCTAATGGTTGATTCCTTATCGATAACAATAACGTCATTCTTCGGCAACAGAAAAAAAGCTATGTTCATTTCTACCCCTCCTTTGCCACTCTGAATTATATTAGAGAACCTATTCTTTTACAAGTCAAAGAGTCATATCGATAATATACAGTCAAAATAAAATGGCTATCCGAAGATAGCCATTCACTCAGTTACATATTACTCACCTTGCGGCAAGTCCTTCAGGCATTCGTCCAGTCCAAGTTCACGCAACCGCTCTTCACGCGGTATACCTTCCTCGTTCCATTTGCCCAGTTGATAGTATTCATCAAGCATAGGCTCCAAATTCACCATCAGACCTTTGTGAACCAACTCTGCGTCTTCCTTTGGTATCTTCTCAATATCTTCCGGATGTACGTAAACATCCAATGGTTCTTCTAAGAATCTCTTGGGCAGCATATCGTCTTTCTTTCTAAAACCATGTCTCACATTGTACATACGTTCTATATTGATAATTCTCTGCCCAGCTTTAAACAAATCTTCATTCGAAATGTCTATGCCCATAGCGCGTAGTCCTTCTGCTAAGTCCTCTGGCATTATCGCATAGGTCTCAGTGAATGCAAACTTGCAGATACCAAGTGCATCAGCCAAGGCATTGCATACTTCCGTCCAACGCACCATAACAGCTTTGTAATCTTCCTTGGTAGTATCCATCAGTTCAGGACCACATGCTGCTAACTCAGGAACTTTTCCCACAACATCCATGTTACCCGTCAAATCAATCGTTGCAAGAGCATACAAATGATCTGCCCCTCTATTAGAGGTAGCATGTCCTAAAGCCATACCCTTGAGAACACGTCCATCCTGTCTAGGAATCTCCACATTTTTGCATTGTAGCGCAAAATCTTCTGCACCACCACCTACGGTTTCACCTGCATTTTTAACGCCGTCTGCCAAAAGCTGTCCGACCTTACCTTCTCTTTTCGCGATATCTTCAATCAATCCCTTGATTGTATCTGGATCGCCCCATTCTAGATTATATTTATCGTCAACGAGCAAACCTTTTTGATGTGCTTCCATCGCAAAAGCAATTAATACGCCCACCGATATGGTATCTATTCCCATCTCGTTGCATAGCTTATTGCAGTATATTAGCAGTTCTGGATTTTTATTCCATACATTTGGCCCCAGCGCATTGGCTGTTTCATATTCAGGGCCTTCCTGTAGAGGTGTTTTATAGGGTCCATCTTTCACTTCAGTAAAGCGAGCACACTTTATGGAACAAGCATAGCAACCACCCGATTTTTTTGTATACTTCTTGATTGCTTGTGCATTCAGTTCATCCCCATAGGGAAATTGTCCATAAGCATGGTTTTTAGTTGGGTTATCACCACTCTTATTTTTGTAGTTCAGCAGGATAACCGTTCCCCATTCCGTATAGTCGCGTGCACCTGGATGATTTTTGACCAAGGGCGTTACCCGTCGAACTACATTCATAAAGTTTCTATCTATCACTTTTTTTGCGTTGGATTTAACTACAATCGCCTTGAGCTTCTTATCTCCCATGACTGCACCCATGCCGGTTCTTCCAGCAGCACGGCCGTAATCATTGATAATCGAGGCACAAGAAACTAAATTCTCTCCGGCAGGTCCAATGGAGGCTACCCTGCTTCCGGCATATGTTTCCCGAAGTTCTTTTTCTACTGCTCCGGTTTCCATCCCCCAAAAATCGCTAGCATCAAGAATCTCAATCTGGTCATCTTCCACTTTCAAATAAACAGGACTGGAAGACTTGCCCTTAAAAATGAGTAAATCATAGCCTGCATGCTTCAACTCCGGTCCAAAAAATCCTGAACTATTGGAGTATCCATACGCACCGGTTGCCGGTGATTTCGACGTTACTGTATAGCGTGCAGCAGATGGCCACGGCGTACCTGTAAACGGACCGGTAGAGAATATCAACAAATTTTCCGGGTCGTATGGTTTTACGTCGGGTCCGACGTTGTCATACAAGATTTTAGCCGCAATCCCTCGGCTACCAACATAATCATGAAATAATTGAGGATCGGTTTCCTTTACAGTTACAGATTTATCTGTCAAATCGATCCAAGCAGTTTTTGCCATAGTTCTTCCCCCTTTTAGCCACCACCCATTTGGGTTAGGAGATCCACCTCATCTCCGTCGTGCAGCAGAACACCGGGCCAATCTTGAACATACTTATATTCTCCGTTCAAGGACATACCAGCAATTCTACTCATATCTTCCTTTTGTAACTGTACATACCGATTGACCAGATTTTGCCAAAGGTCGTGCGCAGTACTTCCTTCCGGCAATTCCATATCTAGATACATCGTGCCCAGCATCATTTGGAAAAATCCCAATAGGCGCAGTTTTATCAGCATATATATCTCCTCATAGCATGTATATAGTATAGCACATCCGCGAAACGCTTCCGTGACTATTCTTCAAAATTATAGAGCACTCTATCGCAGCTCTGGCAGCGCACACCTTCTTGGTTAGATTTAACTGCATGAATAGTATCCGACTCAAGAAGCATACTACAGTTTGAACAAAATCTACCCTTTTTAAGTACACTCAGCATTCTAATACCATACTTGGTATTTTCTTTGTCATAAAACGCTCGGTCTGTCTCATCAAGTTCTGAAATGAACTCTGTAATCTGTTCATCTAGTAACTTTAATTTTTCCAACAAGCGGTTTCTTTCCTGGAGGTACTCCTCCACTTTGCCCTCATAATCCTTCATACGATCAACTAAAGAATTCTTTTTATCCTTCAAGTCTGCTTTTTTAGTCATTAACAAAGTATTTTCTTTATCAATTCTAGTATTGCGGTTGGCGAGTGTAGATTCAAGATTCTCCAGCCTATTTTGCAGGCTAGTCAATTCCTTAGGCGTAAAGCGGTTGGAATATAGATCTTCATTAATTTTACTAATTTCTTCTACAATGGTCTGCTTTTCATCCTGTAGTCTATGGATGTCCTTCATCTGGCATCGCAATTTTTCTTCCAAAAGAATAAGGTCCTTTTTTTCCAACAATAATTCTTTTTTGCGTCTGCGAAGTTTCAATTCCCTTTCCCTAGGATAACTTTTTTCCATGGCCTCTCTACGAATGCGCATACATTGAAGCTCGTACAATTGATTATAATTCATATTCTCACCCCGCTTGAAAACGAAAGAGTAGGACATCCCTACTCTAAGATCTTGATCACATCTTGGCTGAAATCCGAAAAAGCACAAGGAATTGATACTTGTTCCCCTACATACCAACATAGCCATTCCATGGCAGGTCGTTCTGTAGCAAAATGCGTTGCATCTATTAGGCAAATTCCGGCTTCTTGGCAATCTAAGGCTGTATGGTAATCTACATCACCTGTAATGAGTACTTGGGCTCCCATACTAAGAGCATTCTTATAGTACTGTTTACCTGCACCTCCACAGACTGCCACCTTTGTTATCATTTGTTTTGCATCGCCCGCGATGCGGATATATTTTAGACGGAGTCGTTCTTTGACGACGCCTGCCAGAGATATCAATGTCATACTATCTTCTAAAGAACCAATGACCCCAATCCCAGTATTCAAGCTTTGATTACGTAATTCATACACGTCATAGGCAACTTCCTCATATGGGTGGTTCAATATGAGTGCCGATAAAACCGGTTCTAATCTGTTCTTGGGCACCAAAAGTTCAACTCGGCATTCTTCAACTGTCGTCAACTCACCAATCTTCCCTAAAGTAGGATTGGCCGTTTCTTGCGGTTGGAAAGAGCCTAGGCCCTGCGAACAAAAGGAAGCGTGGTCATATTTGTCAAATGTACCAGCGCCTGCTTCAAATAAACTTTCTAGTACTTTTTCTCTTTTCGATACCGGGATAAAAAAGACCAACTTGTAAGCAAATAAAGGGCTAGCATCCAGTCTTTTTCGATCAGCAAGACCCAATAGGTCAGCCAACACTTCGCTAACACCTTTTGCGGCTGCATCAAAATTTGTATGAGCGCTATAAACCGCTATATCATGCTTAATCAATTTTCGAATCATTCTGCCCTTGGATGTTCCATAATCAATATTTTGAAGAGCCTTAAAAAGAAAGGGGTGATGCGTTACAATCAAAGAGTGTCGTTTGGAAATAGCTTCATCAATAATTTCATCTGTTATATCCATCGCAAATAACGCACTTTCAACCTCTTGTTCTAGCTCACCTACCATCAGGCCTACATGATCCCAAGATTCTTTTAAATGCGTTGGTGCTATTTCTTCAATTGTTTGAACAATACTTTTAATCTTCATATCGTTCTATCAACCTTCCCAGTTTCTCGATTTCATCTTCCAAGGCTTTCATCTTTTCTTGCTCATTTGTTTTCGCTTGGCGTAATGAATTAAGAATGAACTGTTTGTGGTGTAACATATCTCCCATATATTCTACTAAATAAAGAGACCCGTTTTCAAGTAAAACAGGCCCAATTTGCAGATTTTCCCAGGATAGTTCTTGGATACTTGTTTCTCGGGAGGCAGACAAGACAAGATACAATCTTTTATCTTCTTTTATTAGGCACTCGTTGGTGATCCCGAAGCCCAATTCCAGCAACAGTTTTCGTACTCTTTCAGGCGAACTTTGGGGCTGGAGAACCAACTGTTTGATCTTATCCGTTTTTTCCGGATACTCCGTAAGAATTTTACAAATAGTGTGCCCACCCATGCCGGCAATGGCAACTCGGTCCATCTCATCAACAGATACTGGGCCTAAACCATCTCCCAATCGAATCTCAATTGAATCCTGAAGACCATGTGCCGCAACATTTTCAATGGCTGCCTTATAAGGACCTTTATGAATGTCCACACCCACCGCTTGTGCATATTTTTTTTCCTCTATCAAATGTATGAGCAGATATGCATGATCAGTCCCAATGTCTACTATGGTTTGACCATCCGTTAACAAGTTTGCAATGGCCTTCAATCTATGGCTTATTTTCAACATTCTGCTCCTCCATTTCTATACAAAAAAACCCCGTATAAACGGGGTTGGTGGGCGATGACGGGATCGAACCGCCGACATCCTGCTTGTAAGGCAGGCGCTCTCCCAGCTGAGCTAATCGCCCAATTTAATGGTGACCCGTAGGGGAATCGAACCCCTGATACCGCCGTGAAAGGGCGGTGTCTTAACCGCTTGACCAACGGGCCTAAAAATCGTTTTGGTGGGCCCACCAGGACTCGAACCTGGGACCTACCGGTTATGAGCCGGTAGCTCTAACCAACTGAGCTATGGGCCCAAAAAAGTGGCTCCCCGAGTAAGACTCGAACTTACAACCTATCGGTTAACAGCCGATTGCTCTACCATTGAGCTATCGAGGAATGTTGTTGCCCCTAACGACAAGACTTATTATACTCAGTGTGCTATGCCATGTCAACATTATTTTTAAAAAAATTCATTTTTTACAACTACACATCCATCGTGCAAAAATATCCTTGTATTATTGGATATTCAAGCCTAAAAAAGGGACCGAAGTCCCTTTCCATATTAGCTATTCTAAATAATCTTTCAACTTTTTCGAGCGACTTGGATGTCTCAGTTTTCTAAGCGCTTTTGCTTCAATCTGACGAATTCTCTCTCTCGTAACGCCAAATTTTTGTCCCACTTCTTCTAAAGTGCTCTGTCTACCATCGTCTAGACCAAAACGCAAACGAAGAACTTTTTCCTCACGTGGAGTCAAAGAATATAGTACTTCTTCAAGTTGTTCCTTCAAAAGTAGAAAACTAGCCGCATCCGGTGGAGCAGGAGCATCTTCATCAGGTATGAAATCGCCTAAGTGGCTATCCTCTTCTTCACCAATCGGTGTTTCTAGCGAAACAGGTTCTTGGGAAATCTTAGTGATCTCACGTACCTTCTCTACAGTCAAGTCCATTTCATCCGCTACTTCTTCATGGGTCGGTTCACGACCGAGTTCTTGCAACAGTTGGCGCTGCACTCGAATCAGCTTATTGATGGTTTCAACCATATGGACCGGTATACGAATAGTTCTTGCCTGGTCGGCAATGGCCCTTGTTATGGCTTGGCGTATCCACCAAGTAGCATAGGTACTAAATTTATACCCTTTTGTGTAATCAAACTTTTCTACCGCTTTGATTAATCCGAGATTACCTTCCTGAATTAAATCTAAAAACAACATGCCACGACCTACATATCGCTTGGCAATACTAACGACCAAACGCAAATTGGCTTCTGCCAATTCTTTTTTAGCCAACTCGCCGTCTGCTCCCCCTGCTTCCATACGCTTAGCAAGAGTAACTTCTTCTCCAGCAGTCAGTAGTGGCACCCTGCCGATTTCTTTCAGATACATACGAACAGGGTCGTCGATACCGACACCCTCCGGAATGGATAAATCGATCTCTGGTTTTTCCACAGGCTCGTCTTCCTCAACGACTTCGACCTCAGTCTCGTCCTTGACAATCGCGATTTTCACCTTTTCCAGTTCTTCCATAATGTATTTCATGTGTGTTGGTTCCAGCTTGAAATCATTGAAAATCTCGCCTACCATTGCATAAGTGACTTTTCCATTTTCCTTGCCTTCATCCTCCAGCACTTTAATTCTCTCGTCAATTTCTTCCACGATAGGGGCTTTCTTCTCTTCAAGTACAACCTCTTCTTTTTTAGCTGCCATATTATCCCCCCTTTATCCCGTACAATTTTACATTATATTCTATTTCGTTGTTCCTGTAAAGATTTGAACTTCTTTTTTAATTCTAGCAAGCCACTGCTATTTCCTTCTTTTTCTAGAAAATCCATTTTTGTTTTTATTTCTTCCATTTCCTTCTTAAGAGATTCTTTCTTAAGTGCTCCTATCCAAGCCTTGGCAGTTTCTACATTTAAAGGATTCATTTCATCCATAGTTATAGAAAGCACTTTCTTTTTCTCTTCCTCAGTCAGTTTTTCTAAAACCTCGTGGAAACTCAGCTTACCCTCGCATTCTAGTTCCTGCAGAAGACCAAAGCACCTCTTGGTCAAAGTACCATTGTATTCAATCGTCGAAATCTCATTTTGAAGTTTCTGGTAAATAGACAAATCACGCATACAAAGATTTAGCAACTCAGTTTCTTCCCTAGCTCCGATTTGGTCTATCGACTTCGCTTTCTTTTCTGCTCTCTCTTCTCTTCTTTCTATTCGACATTGTTCTTTGCGTTCCTCTAATCGGTCGTTGCTCTTTGACTTTTTAATTTCAAACCGAAGACTTTCTTCACTAATATCTAACTTTTTAGCAGTCAGTTTAATATACTCTGACATTTTGACTGCATTGCGTATTCTGCCAAGATACGGAACCAGCTTCTTGCTTAAAGCAACCTTTTGTTCAATATCATCTAAATTGCTATGACGTATACCCACTGAAAGCAAATACTCATAAAATGGAAGTGCTCGGTTAAGGACATGCTCAAAGGCTTCCCTGCCATTTTTCTTAATAAAATCATCCGGATCTTTTTCTTCGCCAAGGTCCGCCACTCTTACCAGTATATCCGATTCAGCAAAAGCCTCTGCAGCTCGAATAGTCGCTTTTCGTCCAGCGTTATCTGAATCATACACCAAGACCACTTCTTGCACATAGCGTGATAAAAGCGCAGCCTGCTCCTTCGTGAAAGCCGTACCGAGTGAGGCCACAGCATTGGTGAAGCCATTTTGATGGCTCATGGCCACATCCATATAGCCCTCCATAAGAAGCGCCGTAGATGTTCTTTTCATCTCAGGCAAGGCCAAATTAATCGCATACAAGTTATGCTTCTTTTGGAACATCGGCGTTTCAGGACTATTCAAGTACTTTGGCTCACCTGCCCCCAGGATTCTGCCACCAAAACCAATGATTTCCCCTTTTATATTCTCAATTGGAAACATCAAACGGTTACGGAATCTTGTATAGTACTTATGGTCATCCTTGCTGTTTGCAATGCCTGCTCTCTCCATATCCTTGGGTAAGAATTTCTTTTGCATCAAGTGGTTAATGAGGTCATCCCAACCAGCTGGTGCATAACCAATTTTAAATCGTTTCCTGGTTTCAGCAGTTACCTCCCTCTCGATGAGATAGGCTAATGCTTCCTTGCCACCTGTTTCAGAAAAACAAGCATAAAAATAGCGGGCTGCTTCAAGATTGATTTCTAGCAACGTGTGGTCTTTCTTATTCTCCCTGCTGGAACCTTTTTCTGGGACCAGTTCAATACCAGCCCGTTCCGCTAGTCTTTCCATTGCTTCTGTAAAGTCCAGGTGTTCATATTCCATCAGGAAATTGTAAATGTCGCCACCATTCTGACAACCGAAACAATAGTAAATTTGTTTTTCCCGGTTCACTGTAAACGATGGTGTCTTCTCTGAATGAAAAGGACATAAGGCGACAAAATGTTTCCCTTTTTTCTTAAGAGATACATATTCTCCAATTAAATCCACTATATCTACTGACTCCCGAATTTCTTCGATTGCATCCTGTCCGTAATATGGCATAATTTTCCCTTCCTTAAGTCTATCCTCATAGATTCGTGACAAAAACTCATTTCCCTCTATCAGTTTAGAGATTTCAAACATAAAGGTCAATAAAAGTCCCGGAGAAAATTCTCCGGGACCAAAAATTACTCATCTTCATGAATATCTTCCACTGGTTCATGTAAACCTTCGTAGGTTTTACCATGCTTTTTTGCGTAATCATAAATCGCTGCATTGATTGCTTCCTCTGCCAACAAACTACAATGTACCTTATTGGGAGGAAGTCCGTCCAAGGCATCCATAACGGCTTTATTGGTAATTTTCAGAGCTTCTTCTATCCTTTTACCCTTAACCAATTCTGTGGCCATACTGCTCGTAGCTACCGCCGCCCCACACCCAAATGTCTTGAAACTCACATCCTGTATAATATCATCTTCTATATTGAGGTAAATCCTCATAATATCTCCGCACTTCGCATTGCCAACCGTACCTACTGCATCGGCATCCTCCAAAATCCCTACATTCCTAGGATGATCAAAATGATCCATCACTTTATCGCTATACATTTAATTTTCCTCCTTTAGATAATCCTCATACAAAGGCGATAAATCTCTAAGCCTTTCAACAATTCCTGGTAGCACCTTAATAAGATGTTCTATTTGTTCCTCGTTATTTTCCATATAGTCTAAACTTATTCTTAAAGATCCATGTGCTATTTCATGTGGCAAACCAATAGCAAGCAACACATGACTTGGGTCCAATGAACCTGATGTGCAGGCTGAACCACTAGACGCCATAATTCCTTGTTTTTCCAATAGCATCAAAAGTGATTCTCCTTCAATAAAGCGGAAAGAAATATTCACATTTCCAGGAAGTCTATTCGTTAAATCACCGTTCAACCGACTATGTGGAACCGTAGCCAATACTGTTTCGATTAGGTGATTACGCCATCCAGTTACAACCTGATTTTTTCGTTCACGTTCCTCATAACTTTCTCTCAGCGCTTCACCTAGTGCAAGAATTCCTAATACATTCTCCGTACCAGCCCTTTTTTTCTTCTCTTGCGCTCCGCCATGAATCAGATTATCTAGCTTGATACCTTTTCTTATATAGAGCGCTCCAGTACCTTTCAAGCCATGCAACTTGTGTGCCGATAGAGATAGCATATCAATATTTTCTTCTTGAACATCAATATCTAGTTTTCCATATGCCTGTACCGCATCTGTGTGGAAAAGAATACCTTTTTCCCTAGCCAACTGCCCTATTTCTGAGATTGGCTGAATCGTCCCGATTTCATTATTCGCATACATTACACTAATCAAAATTGTGTCTTGTCGAATTTCCTTTTTAATATCCTCTACACTGACTAGTCCCTTTTCATCCACGGGTATATAACTTACACTAAAACCTTGTTTCTCCAAGTATTCACAAGTATGCAGCACCGCATGATGTTCAATTGCACTAGTAATGATATGACCGGATTTCATCTTAGCCGCCACACCTTTTATAGCCCAATTATCACTTTCCGTTCCACCGGAAGTAAAATATATTTCCTTTGCATCTGCCTTTAAACTCGCAGCTACCTCTTTGCGGACATTTTCAATTTCTGCTTTTGTCTGCTGAGCGCCATCATAAATACTAGATGGATTATAGTAGGTATTTTCAAGAACTGTATTGGCCACTTTAATGACTCGTTCAGAAGTTCTAGTAGTGGCAGCATTATCCATATATATCTCTTTCATATCATTTCTCCCTCTCTATAGCAATTCTTCTAGATTTGTTTCCTGGGCTACAAGTTGCATCTGCTTGGCCATCTTTGCCCAAATCCTATGGCTAGGACAGCTTTCATATTGAGGACAACTTGTCGTATCTTCGGTACATTCGACTAAATACAGCGATTCGTCTACTGCCTGCAGTATTTCCAGCACACTAATTTCTTTTGGACTTTTCGTCAAGCGATAACCCCCTTGGGTTCCACGACGTGTTGCCACTAAATCTGCCTTACGCATTTTGGCAAGTAAACGTTCTAAGTAATTTTCCGGTATATTCTGATTTTGGGATACGCTTTTAAGAGAAATGTACTCTTGGTCCTCAAAGGCGCGACCCAATTCCACCATCGCTCTTAGCCCATATCTTCCTTTAGTTGTAATCTTCATATGCAGCCCTCATTTCCAACTGTTTTACTTGGGTATAGAAATAATAACACCCTATCTCAAGCTTGTCAACCTCTGTATTACTGCAAATTCAGTATTCGAGGAACGGAAAAAATTCCTCTTTCATACCTGTAATCAAATAGGAGAATATATCTAGTTTCATCCCAGCCTTCAATAGAAGAAAGTACCTCCTGAAGACCAGCTATCGTTTTCTCATCAACAATTCCCTTTTCGACTGCTAACATTGGGAGTTTCTGCATCATCAAATAGCATTGTCTCGACACACTCAGCAATCTAGTGTACTTATAAATATCTCTCGAACTCTTGCAGTCTGTTAGCTGCGAAATAAGATCTATATATGACCGATTTATGGACAGCTTTTCGATTATTTGTTCTTGCCCCTTTTGTCCGCTCAATAAAAATTCTGGGATAAATTTCTTATCCGAAAGGAATAGATAATCCAAGAATATAAGTTCTCTAAGAAGTTCCTTGTCTGCGCATAGACCTGTTTCGTCAATCAAGCGGTAAACAGCATAGAATTTTCTATTCAAGCCCTTATAGCGTCCACCCTCCTGGTTGTGATAGCAGGCATCTAAATCGTAGAAAAACTGCAAGGCACCCCCTGGGTAAATGAATGGCATAATCTGCATAATATTGCGCATGATACTGCTATTGTAAAATCCATCTACTGCATTTTCTGCTTGTTTTAAAAAACATAGCTCTTCGAAATCGAGAACCCCTGTTTTCAATACTTCATATGGGGGTAAATCTTGGGATACAATCCCATATTCTTCTTTTCTGACATCTAAGGATGAACCAGGTAGGAGTTTCAAAAAACCCAACTGTAACATATGTGGGTGCATGGCCAGGGCATCTTCAAAAGACTTTTTAAAGGAATAAAAATCTTCAGCCGGTAACCCTGCTATTAGATCAAGATGAATATGCATATTCTCCTGCCTTACCAAGCGCAATATATTTTTTCTAATCTTTTCTACATCCGTCTTGCGTCCACACAATTTTAGCGTTTCTTGGTTTGTACTCTGCAAGCCAATCTCTAGTTGTACAAGATTGTCCGGCATATCCATAAGTATATCCATTGTTTCCTCATCAAATAGATCTGCGCTAACCTCAAAATGAAAACATGTTTTTTGAGGCGCTAATGAGCGAATATATTTTAAGATGGATTTTGTACGCACACCATCTAAATTAAACGTGCGGTCTACAAATTTGATCGTTTGTGGTTCAAATTGTAGCAGTTGAGTAATCTCTTCATATACCGTAGACAAATTCTTGTATCTAGTCCTTTTTTCCAAAGAGGAAAGACAATAAGCACAAGAAAAGGGGCAGCCTCTGCTGGACTCATAGTAGATAAGCTTGTCTCGATTCTCTTCAAGATCTAACTCTGTATAAGGGAAACGCAAGCTATTCATATCTAGATACGGTCTAGGTATGAATTCACAATCTCGAAGCATTAAACCTGCTAAATTTACCAATGGCTTTCCCTCATATAACCTATCGCAGAACTCCTTAAACGTTTCCTCGCCTTCACCAATAAATATGCCTTCAACCTCTGGTTGACTCTCGAATATCTGCTTGCATCGTCCAGTAGCCTCCGGTCCTCCTAGAAAGATTCGAATTTCAGGCATTATTTTTCTTATTTCTGTAATAAAACGCAAGGTGCGTTCAGAGTTCCATATATATACTGAGAACAACAATATATCCGGCTTTTTGTTTGCAACTTCTGCTAAACAAGACATAAACGACATATTGATAGTCATTTCCAGCTGTTGTACCTTGTACTTTGCTGGGACGTTGGCACTTAGGGAATACAGGGCTAAGGAACTATGTACATATTTTGCATTAAATGTTGTTAGAAGTATTTTCATCATGATTTTTTTAGGGGATAGCCGGTCGGTATAAAAAGAGACACATAAATCTGTGTGGCATAGGAATCCGTCATGCCTGAGATATAGTCTGCTACCTTTCGACTAATTGCATCGTCAACCTGCAAATATTCCTTGGGCAATTCATGGGGATTATTCATATAATATTCGAATAATTCTGTCAATAACCTCCGTACCTTTTTATCCTCGGTCTTTGCAGATGAACCGACATATACATGACTGAAGAGGTAATCACGCAGTTCACTCATAGCTCCACCAACTGTTTCACCCATCTGTATTTTATCTAAACCTTCACTCGTATTAATCATATCGCGCACCATCACATCTATTCTTTCACTATGTGAATTGCCCAATATTCTTAAACACTCCTTCGGAATATCTTTGGTTGAGATGATGTTTGCTCTTAATGCATCGTCTATATCATGGTTAACATAAGCAATCCGGTCAGCGATCTTTACAATTTGACCTTCCAACGTAATGGGAATCCCTGGACCCGTGTGGTTAAGGATGCCGTCCTTCACTTCCTGGGTGAGATTCAGCCCTTTTCGGTTATTCTCAAGGACCTCGACTATTCTTAAACTTTGCTCATTGTGTTTGAAACCTTGGGGTAGCAGTTCAGACAGCATTGACTCTCCGGCATGGCCAAATGGTGTATGCCCTAAATCATGTCCCAAAGCAATTGCTTCCACCAGGTCTTCATTTAAGCGAAGGCCTCGGGCAATCGTTCTAGATATCTGGGAGACTTCCAAGGTGTGGGTTAACCTAGTGCGAAAATGGTCTCCACCAGGTGAAATGAAAACCTGCGTCTTGTGTTTCAATCTCCGGAACGATTTAGCATGTACAATACGGTCCCTGTCCCTCTGGAAGGCTGTACGAATATCACAAGGTTCCTCTGCTCGATCTCTGCCCTTGCTCCGTTTGCTAAGGCAGGCTTTTTCACTCAATATTTGTTGTTCAATTTCTTCCCAACGTTCTCTATATAGCATGGTAGCTCCTTTAATCTGTATTGACCTCAAAATAAAAAATGAGGATGGAAAATTCCACCCTCATTGTATCACCATTATCAGACAAAATCATATGTCTATTTGTTGTTTATAACCGCTTGTGCTGCTGCTAATCTTGCAATAGGTACTCTAAACGGTGAGCAAGATACGTAATTTAGGCCAGCTCTGTAGCAGAAATCAATGGAAGAAGGATCTCCACCATGTTCTCCACAAATACCCAACTTGATATTAGGTCTAGTCTTTTTACCTTTTTCACATGCCATTTCAACGAGTTGTCCTACGCCGGTCTGGTCAAGTCTTGCAAAAGGATCAGCTTCAAAAATCTTTTTGTCGTAGTAATCATCTAAGAAATTACCAGCATCATCCCTTGAGAATCCAAATGTCATTTGAGTCAAATCATTGGTTCCAAAGGAGAAGAATTCAGCTTCTTTCGCAATTTCATCTGCAGTCAATGCAGCTCTTGGAATCTCAATCATAGTTCCAACCATGTATTTCAAGTCAGAGCCTTTTTCAGCGATGATAGCATCTGCTGTAGCAACTACGATATCTTTTACGTATTTCAGTTCCTTAACTTCTCCAACAAGTGGAATCATGATTTCTGGAACAATATCATAACCTTTGCGTGCTTTCACAGCGATGGCAGCTTCAATTATTGCTCTGGCTTGCATTTCAGCAATTTCAGGATAGGTTACTGCCAGACGACAGCCACGGTGTCCCATCATTGGATTAAATTCATGCAACAAATCAACTTTTGCTTGTAATTCATCTGCTGTAAGACCCATATCTTTCGCCAATTCAGCAATGGCTTCAGCATCGTGAGGTAAGAATTCATGCAATGGAGGATCCAGTAGACGTACCGTCACAGGTCTTCCTTCCATAGCTTCATAGATTCCTTCAAAATCGCCTCTTTGCATCGGAAGTAATTTGGCTAGAGCAACTCTTCTTTCTTTTTCATCAGATGAAAGAATCATCTTTCTAACACTTGCAATTCGTTCTTCTTCAAAGAACATATGCTCGGTCCGGCATAAGCCAATACCTTCAGCACCAAATCCAACTGCATTTAAAGCATCTTGAGGTGTATCAGCATTGGTACGTACCTTCATCGTCCGTACTTCATCGGCCCAAGCCATGAAGGTTGCAAAGTTTCCGGAAATCTCCGGTTCAACCGTCTTGATTGCAGAACCATAAACTTTACCAGTAGAACCATCAAGAGATATGTAGTCACCTTCGTTATATGTCTTACCAGATACTGTAAATACCTTATTTTCTTCGTCTACAGAAATTTCTCCACAGCCGGAAACACAACACGTTCCCATACCACGAGCAACTACTGCTGCGTGGGAAGTCATGCCACCGCGAACGGTAAGAATACCTTCTGCTGCTGCCATTCCTTCAATATCCTCTGGTGATGTTTCTAAACGAACTAGAATAACTTTTTCGCCAGCTTCTTTTGCATTTTTAGCATCTTCAGCAGTAAAGTAAACCTTACCGCATGCAGCTCCAGGAGATGCTGCCAAACCAGTAGCAATTACCTCGCCAGCAGCCAAAGCATCTTCATCAAACGCTGGGTGCAACAATTGATCCAGTTGTTTAGGTTCAACCTTCATTATTGCTTCTTCTGGTGTCAGCATACCTTCTTTAACCAAATCTACAGCAATCTGCAAAGCCGCAGCTGCTGTTCTTTTACCATTTCTAGTCTGCAAGAAGTACAATACACCGTCTTCAATCGTGAACTCCATGTCCTGCATGTCTCTGTAATGGTTTTCTAGGTTGCCGGCAATAGTCATAAACTGTTTGTATACTTCTGGCATATCTTCTTCCAAGGTAGAAATCGGTTTAGGGGTACGTATACCAGCCACAACGTCCTCACCTTGTGCATTGATTAAGTACTCACCATAAATCATTTTTTCGCCAGTAGCAGGGTTTCTAGTAAAGGCAACGCCTGTTCCAGAAGTATCACCCATGTTACCAAATACCATCTGCTGTACATTCACTGCAGTACCCCAGCTTGATGGAATATCATTCATTCTTCTGTACACGATTGCCCTTTGATTATCCCAAGATCTAAATACAGCAGTAATGGCTTCCATTAGCTGGTCTTTGGGGTCTTGTGGGAAATCTTCGTTCAGGTGTTCTTTATAGATAGCTTTGAATCTCTCCACTACCTCTTTCATATCTTCAGCCGTTAAATCGGTATCAAACTCAATATTCTTAGCTTCTTTGATGCTATCAAGTACTCTTTCAAAATGAGATTTAGGAATCTCTTTTACTACATCTGAGAACATCTGAATGAAACGTCTATAGGAATCGTATGCAAAACGAGGATTACCAGTTGCTTTTGCAAAGCCTTCTACAGATATATCCGTAAGTCCAAGATTCAAAACAGTATCCATCATACCAGGCATGGAAGCTCTAGCTCCAGACCGTACGGATACCAATAATGGAGCGGATTCATCACCGAAAGTCTTACCTGAAATTTTCTCAAGCTGTTTTAAAGACTCTGTGATCTGTCCTTTTATATCTGCATCGATTTTCTTTCCTTTTTCATAGTAATCAGTGCAAGCTTCTGTCGTTACGGTAAAGCCCTGTGGGATTGGCATACCCATTTTGGTCATCTCTGCCAAATTGGCCCCTTTTCCCCCTAGAAGATTCTTCATAGAAGCATCGCCTTCACTAAACATGTACACAAATTTCATTGCCATCATTATCCTCCCAATATTTATTTTTCCGGTCAATCCGGCTTATTAACTGTTTAAAACCCTTTGAAGTATAACACAAACCCCACTCTTATTCCATATGTTGTTGTTTCGTGTTATTCCTTCTCCACTATTTGGGAAAAATCAGCAATATCCCTAGTTAAAGAAACAACTTTATCCAGCAAAGCCAGTCTGTTTTCCCTTATGGACTCATCATCAACCATAACCATGGTATTCTCTAGAAAATAATCTATATCATCCTTCAATTCCGCCACGAACAATAAAGCTTGGTAATAATCTTGAGATTGCTTTTTCTCAATAATATTTGCTTCAATCTTATCTAGGGCACTAGCTAAGCGTTGTTCTGGCACTTCTTTCATCAAATTGGCAGCAAATTCAATTCCTTTTGATTTTTGGCTAAGGTTATTTGCCCGTTTAATACCCTGCAACAAAATACTGAAAGCATCTTCGTCTGAAAAACGCTCAATTGCGCGAGCCCGGAGTAAGGTATCGTGAAAACGTAAGGAACGAACACGCGTGACAGCATCTACCTGATCATAGGAAATTCCTTTATCCTGCAAGTCTTTTTTGACACGTTGTAAAAAGAATTCTTCAACAATTTCTTCATTATCAAAAGAAATACGATCCTTGTAAAGTGACTTAGCATAATCAATAATCTCACTAAAATCCAAGTCCAATGCATGCTTCAAAACAATCTGCAGTATACCCTGAGCAGCTCTACGCAGTGCATATGGATCTTGCGATCCTGTTGGGATCAGTCCTACACCCATCACACCTACAATGGAATCAAGTTTGTCAGCCATCGCCACAATCTGTCCAGGTAAACTACTCGGTACAGCATCACCTTGGAAACGTGGCATATAATGCTCGCGAATACCTTGAGCGACTATCTTATCGTAACCCGCATGGTTTGCATAATATTCGCCCATAATGCCCTGCAGTTCGGTAAACTCCTTAACCATATGGCTATTCAAATCATTTTTACACAAGTTTGCACAAATTTGAATTTTTTCGTCCTTAATACCTAGCTTATCTGCAATAAATTCAGAAAGTGCTTCTACTCGTTCAACCTTATCTTGGTAACTGCCTAACTTCTCCTGAAATACAATTTTGGAAAGCTTCTTTCCCATATCCTTGAACGGAATCTTCAAGTCTTCCTCGTAGAAAAATTTAGCATCTTCCAATCGTGCTACTAGCACTTTCTCATTTCCTCGCGTCACAGTGCCAATATATTTTTCAGCACCATTTCGAACACCGATGAACAAGGGTTTTAGCTGGTTATTCATATCTACTACTGGAAAATAACGTTGATGCTCCTTCATCGGCGTAATGATGGCCTCCCTAGGAATACCAAGATAGTCTGGATTGAAGGATCCACAAAATGCCGTTGGGTACTCAACTAGCCACACAACTTCCTCTAAAAGATCTAAATCCTTTTCAAGGTAGCCTTTGTTCTCTCTTGCTGTTTCTTCTATTTCTTTTAGAATGCGTCTGCGCCTTTTTTCTATATCTACCATAACATAGGCATTCTCGAGTGTTTCAACATAGTGTTGTGCACTCTTAATCTCTATTTGTCCTGGTGACAGAAAGCGATGACCTCTAGAGTATCTATCTGCTTGTATACCAGCGATGGTAACAGGGATAACCTCATCGTCTTGTAATGCCACAATCCAACGGATGGGCCGAACAAAAGAGGTCTCTCCTTTTCCCCACAACATATTTTTGGGAAAGCTCAACGCTTCTACAAACTGCTGCAAAATTCCAGGTAATACTTCCTTCGTTTCTTTTCCAGCTTTCTTGATAGAAGCATAGACATAATCAACTCTATCTAGCTGCTTCAAAATCAAATGAGAAACTTCCACCCCTTGGCCTCTGGCAAAACCTTGTGCTGCCTTGGTTGGGTTTCCTTCAGCATCAAAAGCAATTTTTTTTGCAGGTCCCTTTACCATCTTGACTAAATCGTCTTGTTGCTCGGAACACTCTTCTAAATAAAGGGTTAAACGACGTGGGGTTCCCATTATCCGAACCACTTTACAAGGAATGCGTTCCTCCATCAACAAGGCCGTTGCCTTTTCCTTCATTTGCTGCGTAATATCCGGCATAAACCTCGCTGGAATTTCCTCGGTACCAATTTCCAATACTATTTCACTCATGCTAATTCTCCTTCATCAATGGGTAACCCAGGGCTTCTCGTTGTTCTACATAGGCCTTTGCGCAACTCTTTGAAAGGTTTCTGATTCTAGTGATATAGCCAGTCCGTTCGGTCACGCTAATAGCACCTCTAGCATCCAACAAATTGAAGGTATGAGAGCATTTCAAAGCATAATCGTAAGCAGGCAAGACCAATCCCTCTGGTATGAGTCGCATTGCTTCATTCTCATACTGGTCAAAAAGCGAAAACAGCATATCTATATCTGCATGCTGAAAATTATACGTTGAATAATCCACCTCATTTTGATGGAAGATATCCCCATAGGTAACGCCTTCCATCCAAGTAATATCATAGCAGGAGTCTACTTCTTGGATATACATGGCAATCCTCTCCAAGCCATAGGTTATTTCTACTGGTATAGGTTTGCAGTCAATACCGCCACATTGCTGGAAATAGGTAAACTGCGTAATTTCCATACCATCTAGCCATACTTCCCAACCTAGCCCCCATGCACCCATCGTTGGTGATTCCCAGTTATCCTCGACAAAGCGAACATCATGACGAAGTAAGTCAATTCCCAACGCTTCCAAACTGCCTAGGTACATTTCTTGGATATTATCGGGGGATGGTTTCATTATTACCTGATACTGGTAATAGTGCTGCAACCTATTGGGATTCTCTCCATAGCGACCATCCGTCGGTCTCCTGCAAGGTTCAACATAAGCCGTATTCCAGGGTTCTGGACCCAAGGCTTTGAGGAATGTTGCCGGATTCATCGTCCCGGCACCTTTCTCAATGTCATACGGTTGCTGGATGATGCATCCGGCATCTCCCCAATATTTGTTCAAGGTTAGAATCATATCTTGAAAATTCATATTCACACTCCTGTATAAAAAAACTTATTAAGAAATCTTTATCTAGTTTACAACAAAACACGTTTTACTTAAATACGCATCTTCTTTATTTTCTTCAAGAAAGCACTGGATTTGTGCTCTCTTTCTAAAATTTGTGTCATCATCAACTCGATCAGTGCTTCCAGCTTCATGAGTAACACCTTATCTTGTAGCTGGTTGTTGTCCTCCTTAAGATCCAAATATTCCAGTTTTCGATAATACTCTAACAACTGATTGTCTAGCTTAAATCCGTCTTGAATCCCGCAATCACCACAGACCAGACTCCCCTCAGAAGCCACATAACTATATGAATGTAATTTTTCCACCGGTTTACCACATCTTGCACAACCATCTAGCAATGGTGCATATCCCAATATGCCAAAGCTCTTAATTAAAAAGGACATGGTTGCAATGTTCGTCTCCGGTTTTCTTTTATCCATATAGTTTAAGGTAAGCAAAAATTGATAGCAAAGTTCCACATAAGGGTCTTGTGGATGAAGAACTTGGATTAGATATTCAGCAAGGTAGCTACATTCAATAATCTTGTCAAAATCACTTCGAATATTTGCAAAGCTCTCTATGAGAACACCTTGGTTTAAATAATCCATATTCTTGCCTTCACTCAAGTCCAAATCACTATATGTAAAAGGCTGAACCAAGGCACGGTTCTTACTCTTCATCTTGCGTACACCTCGAGCATAGAAATCAACCCTACCACGCTCTTTGGTAAAGGCAACCATAATTTTATCGGATTCTCCAAAGTTTCTTCCTTGTAATATGATTGCCTTGGTCGTATAGTGTTTTCTCATGGCTAGTCCCTAGTAAATCCGAAATTTTTGATATCCATTTCACTTCTTCGCCACTGTTCCTTCACTTTTACCCATAGTTCTAAATAAATTTTACTTCCCAGAAGCACTTGGATATCTTGTCTAGCCAAGCGACCAATTTCCTTCAAATTCGCTCCATTTTTACCAATAATAATCCCTTTTTGAGATTTACGCTCAACAAAAATCGTCGCAGCTACATAAATCATCTGTTCAGAACGTTCTTTTATTAAATCAGTCTGTACTGCCACGGAGTGCGGTACTTCTTCACGCGTAGCCATCAAAACCTTTTCTCTGATCATTTCAGCCACAATCAGCCGTTCTGGTTGGTCCGTCACCATTTCTTCAGGATAATATTTTGGGCCTTCCGGTAATATATTTTCAATTTCCTCTAACAGCCCTACTACATTGTCTCCATTTTTAGCCGACAATGGGACCACACCCGTGAATTCCATCTTTTGACTATACAGGGCTATGATTGGTAATAAGGCTTCTCTCGTAACCAAGTCTGTCTTATTGATTGCAAGCAATGTCTTGGTGCCAGATTTCTTAAGTTGGGCCATGATGAATTCTTCTCCAGCACCCAGTTTCATGGTAGCATCTATGACATATACGACCACATCTACCCCCTGCAGGGTATTTAGTGCAGTATCAACCATGTACTCGCCCAGTTTATTCTTGGGTTTGTGGATACCTGGTGTATCTAGAAAAATAGCTTGCATACTAGACGTAGTATGCACTCCGGTTATCCTATTCCTTGTCGTATGTGGCTTTTCACTCATAATAGCGATTTTCTGCTTTAATATTTGATTCATCAAAGTTGATTTGCCGACGTTGGGTCTGCCAACGATGGCAACAAAACCAGATTTAAAATTTCCCAAATTTATTCCTCTCTCTCTTTCATACTAAATGCTCCTGGTAGTAATTGCGCTGCCGTATAACGAAACAAACCGGCAGGTGAATCTAAGACAATCTCCATTTCCGGGGAAAATTCAGTCATTACCTGACGGCAAGAACCGCAAGGACTATTAATGTACTCTGAATCGGATACTATGGCCATAGCCTTAAAATTTTGCCGGCCTTCTCCAACAGCATTGAATATGGCATTTCTCTCTGCGCAAACGGTAAGACCAAAGCTCGCATTTTCTACGTTAACCCCAGTATAAACGCTACCGTCTTCAGCCAAAAGCGCTGCTGCAACGCGCACCTTGGAATACTTAGCATAGGCATATTTCAACGTGTCTTTTGCTTTTAGCAACAACATCTTTTCTATCTCTCTTGTCATCAAAATGCCCCCTTAAGCAACTGTTCGTTCCAAAATACTCCACAATACGATAAGACCAATCGCAATTGAGAATAAGGCGGCCAATAAAACGCCACCTGCCGCTACATCCTTTGCAATCCAAGCCAAAGGATGATAATCCTGGCCTACCTTAACATCTATTAAGTCCTCTACTGCTGTATTGAACATCTCAGCAACTAGAACTAGACCACTCGCTAAAAGCACCAAGGCCATCTCTAACTTATTGGCCCCGATTGCCAAAAAAAACAAAATTGCTAGACTAAACAAAAACAGATGAATTTTCATATTTCGCTCTGTCGTGCAGGCATGTTTTACGCCCCGCACACTGTCACGAAGACTTTTTTTGAACGGTCTCCTCATAATTCCCTCTTGATTTTGAACGCATCAAGCACGGCTTCCTCTTGCTTTCGCATTCGCTTCTTATCTTCTTCTTTTTCGTGGTCGTATCCCAGTAAATGCAGCATACCATGCAAGGCCAAATAGCAAAGTTCTCTTAAAGTACTATGTTCATACTCTTTTGCTTGCTTAAGTGCCTGCTGATAATCTATAACGATATCTCCCAAAAGGCTCATATCCTCATTTATGATTTCCGGCTCATCCTCTAAAGACTCACTCATCGCAAAAGAAAGAACATCCGTAACCTGATCCTTGTTTCGGTAATCTCGATTCAACCGTTGAATTTCATCATCATCTACAAAAGTGATACCTACCTCAAAGTCTCCCTCTAATTTTTCAACTTCTAAGGTATGTTCCAGCAGAGACGTAAGGGTTTCTTCCAAGCCATCAGGAATGGGGTTATTTTGCTGATTCGTCAATATTAGATTCATTCTGATCTTGTCTCCTCTCCACTTCTTTGGCCAATTTCTCCGGATATTCCACCCTCTGATGATATATACCAGAAAGAATCCGGATAAAGGCTTTGGCAATGACTTCTAGCTCTCTAAAGGTTAATTTGGATTCCGAGAGCTGATTATCATCAAATTTTTCCTTGATAATTTTGCGCACAAATCCTTCTACACGCCCTAAGCTAGGATTTTTAAGAGATCGTACACTCGCTTCCACCGTATCGGCTAACATCACGATTGCCGCTTCCTTGCTTACTGGACGTTTCCCGTCATAGCGGAATTCTTCTTCCTTGATATCCGAGCCTTCCACCTCTTGGGCCTTACTGTAAAAATAACGAACCAAAGAATCTCCATGGTGAGTAGCAATAAACTGTTGCAGGGATGGAGGCAGTCCATATTCTTCCGCCAATTCTAGTCCATCCTTTACATGAGATGTAATAACCAAGGTGGACAGTCTAGGGCTAAGCTTATCGTGTGGATTATCATCTAGTCCTTGTTGATTTTCAATAAAGAAATAAGGACGCTTTAGTTTTCCTATGTCGTGATAGAATGCTCCAACGCGAGCCAATAACCTATCTGCATCTACTGCTTCTGCAGCTGCTTCTGCCAAGTTGCTAACTACAATACTGTGGTGATAGGTTCCTGGCGCTTCTAAAAGCAGTCTTCTTAGCAAAGGCTGATTGGGATCTGAAAATTCCAATAGTTTGACTGGTGTCGTAATCTTGAAAATCGTTTCAAAGTAGGGCAATGTTCCGATCGCCAATACAGAAGATAAAAAAGCACCTCCCAGACCAATACCGATGGCGATTGCTAGAGTCTTTCCTGAATAATTCAAAAACCATCCCATAGCCAATATGCTAAGCGTATTGGTTAGCCCGATATAAAGAGAAGATTTCATCAAATCCCCCCGATGCCCTACACGCGCTACGGAAAACACACCAATATAGGCTGAAAGAATAGCCACAAGCGCAAACTCATAATGGAAATCTGCGACGACGCCTAGCAATAGTGCAATAATCGTAGATAACATTAAACCCGTTTCATTATCTAGTAAAATTGTCGTCAGCATACCAATGGCAGCAACCGGCGTCATGTAAAAGAACAAACTTTCATAGCCTGATGCCATGGAAATACGAGCAAATATTTCATTCATCAAAAGTCCGAGAACAATCAAGATTTCAAGCAAGCTGAGATAACTTTCATGCTCTGGTACTTCTGGCCTATAATGGAAAAGAAACCAGGCTATGATACCAAACATAATCGCCAACATAATGGCAATAGACAGTAAGCCCAAATAGGTCTCTTCCCGGATAGATGTATTGGTTGAGGTAATCATTTCATATAGCAAAGGAGTGACCAATTCTCCCTCTTCAACAAGCACCTCATTTTGCGTGATGTTTACAATAACTGGGTCCACTGCTTCAGTAACTTCCTCAATACGTCTACTAGTCGCTGCATCATCGTAGTGTAATGTTTCAATCAACGTTATATTGTTTAGAATAGCTACTATTAGGGTTTTGGACTCCATGGGTAGCATAGAGCTCATGACCTCTTCTAGCATATTCTGACGTGCAATTTCCACCCCGGAAAACTGAACTCCAGCTTCCATATATTTACGAACTAGACCCACAGCATAATCACGAATCATCTCAATTTCGATAGTATCTGTCGTAATTACAAAGTCAACGGTATCCTGATCTAGGTCAAGGATTTCATAGTCAAGTGAAACTTCAGATTCTGATTCTGTCACATCCATTTTTTGCTTATAATCTTCCCGCAGGTTCATTATATCTACAAAAACAGCTTGGATTTCTTCAGAAATACTGTCAAGAGCCTGCTGGTCTACCACCATAACCGGTGAAATAGATCCAATGGCATCCTCTTTAGCTTGCGTTGTCAAAATTTCTGATTCATAACTCACATCGTTAGACGCCGTGATGGTAGTGGGACTAGGATACCCTTCAAATATACTTTGGCTCCGGCTTAAATATCCACTTCCCATAATAATTAAACTAACAATATACAGAACTACAAATAACGCCCTTCTTCTTGCACGTCTCGTTTTAAGCAGTTGGTGGCGTTTCTTCTGATTTTTTCTTTTTTTTCTTGTCTTCGAGGATTCTTTCTTTATTCTGCGCTCAAAGATACCCATTTCAGATTCCTCCTGATTTAACTAGTTGTTAGTTTATCCTGCTCGTAAGCTTGAATAATTCTCTTCACTAGTGGATGTCGCACTACATCGGTTTCTGTCAAAGAATAAAACTCGATGCCAGGTATGTTCTTCATAATTCGTTGACACTGCTGCAAACCAGATTTCTTGCCTCTAGGTAAATCGACTTGTGTTAAATCTCCAGTAACGACAGCCTTAGAATTAAAACCAATCCTTGTTAGAAACATTTTCATCTGTTCTTCAGTAGTATTCTGCGCCTCATCTAGAATTATAAAGGCATTTTCCAAGGTTCTTCCCCTCATATAGGCTAGCGGTGCAATTTCAATTACATTACGTTCTATCAATTTGTCTGATGTTTCTGGTCCTAAGATGAAATTCAAAGCATCGTACAAGGGTCTTAAATAAGGGTCTATCTTTTCCTTTAAGTCTCCTGGTAAAAAGCCAAGACTTTCACCAGCTTCCACCGCTGGTCTTACTAGAATGATACGTTCAATCTTCTTTCTTTTCAAATCTCGGATTGCCATAACAACCGCTAAAAAAGTCTTGCCTGTTCCAGCCGGTCCAATTCCAAATACAATATCATTGTTCTCTATGGTCTCTATATAGTTCTTTTGTCCTAGTGTTCTAGCTCTAATATTCTTTTTTGTGGGGGTTGTATAAACTATTTTTTTTAATTTTTCTGCAGAATTCTCTACTCCATTTTTTTCGTCTTCAATATAGTAATTGACATCCGTAACCAGCAATTGTTTTTTTGTTCGATATAAATCAATCAAATTGTGGATGACTTTTTGGGTAGAGCGGACATTTTGTTCTTCTCCCTGAATCGTGATTTCATTGCCTCGTGCCAATAGGGATACATCCATTTGCTCTTCGATGATGTTCAAAAAAACATCTTCATGTCCAAAAAGCGTTTGGGCTTCCTCATTGGTCAACAGGTCTATTTTTAATAAACTGCTCTTTTGCATACATCCTCCTTACGCATGTCTATTTTACCATAGATTCAGCCTCTAAAATACCTAACTTGGTAAAGCAAAATAGGCAGTTTGACAAGCAAACCGCCTATTATCTATTCATTTACATTAATCATTAGCAGTCCACTTGCAAAACGAATGGAAACAGTCTCTTCAAGTGCCACATTACTCATCCCTCGACTTGAGCCCAAGGCAAGCGTTTCATCTTCAAGTGGATACTTCATTCCTTCATAAAATATTCCCTGGCAAGATGTAAGGGGGATTGCTGATATATTTTTTCCCTGAATTCCTTCTAGCCGAAGAGAATGAAATCTTTCATTGAGGAAGTAGGTACAGCCTTGCTCATTTAAAATTCTCATTCTTGCCTTGCTACTTAGGCTGGCAATTAAAAGATAATTGGTAAAAAAGTGATCTGTCCTACCTCCATCAAGGCCTACAAAGACTAAGTCTTTGGCCCCTCTACTCAAAGCAATACTTATGGCTAGTTCTGTATCTGTCCAATCCTTATCCCTAGGATATGTAAGAAATTCTACATCCTGTCGTTCATAGTAACCACGTATCTTTGCGTCAATGGAATCCAAGTCGCCACATATAATATCTGGTACTATTTTCCATAAATAAGCATGGTTCGCCCCGGAATCAGCACAAATAATCGTTCTAGCCTGCCAATCAACTTTTTCTTTCAAAGATATGGACGGCGGTATCCCGCCGCCCATAATCAACCAATTCGCACTATCCATGTCTTTTCCTCAATGCAACTGGCTCTGAAAGTATTTCTTTCCAAATAATCCGTTCCGCCCAAACACTTCGAGTATTTCTCTTCGTACTAGGAAGGCAAGAAGCTACTTTCACTTCTTGCTTTTTACTTGGTAAATTAAAATCAACTTCTTTAGCCAATGGATGGGCTGACCCTTCCATCAACGTAGCACGAGTATCCTCATATACCATGGAGCCCTTGTTGAAAGCTCCTTCCGTCGAAATCCCTTCAAATCCAATTGGTTCGCCCTCCTGGGATGAATCCAAATGGATTTCTTGCAAGCACTCGCCTTCAATGCCTTGAATAGCTGAAAATTGTGGTTCCGCATCGGGGATTGTAGATTGATTCAGTTGTTTCGGTCCTCGAGCCATCTCCTCGAAATTTTCGTTCAATTGTTTCAAGAATTTTTTGGCGCTCACATCCATATCTGAATTTAGAATTTTGGGCTTAGTCGTATCAGATAACCCCTTTTTCTTACTTGCTTCCATAATTTTGGAAATAATACCGATAATCAAGAATATTATCCAAATTCCCTCCATGAGAACCTCCTATCTAGTTATTCTCATCATCTATCTTCATTTCTTCACTAGCGTCTTTTGAAATAGCTTCTCTCATACCAGTATCAGCCATAATATTTCTTAAATTATAATAATCCATAGCACCTAAGTTGCCATTTCTAAGAGCTTCAGCCAATGCCCTTGGAACTTCTGCTTCTGATTCAACTACTAGTGCTCTCATTTCCTGCACCCTAGCCTTCATTTCTTGTTCTTGGGCTACTGCCATGGCTCTTCTTTCCTCAGCCTTAGCTTGAGCAATACGTTTATCTGCTTCTGCTTGGTCAGTTTGTAGTTGAGCGCCAATATTTCTACCAACATCAACGTCCGCAATATCAATGGATAAGATTTCAAAAGCAGTACCTGCATCTAATCCTTTTTTAAGTACAGTTTCGGAAATACTATCTGGATTTTCTAAAACAGCCTTGTGTTTAATTGCTGAACCGACAGTAGTAACGATACCTTCTCCAACACGTGCAATAATGGTTTCCTGGCCTGCACCACCGACCAAACGGTCAATGTTTGCTCTTACAGTAACCTTTGCCTTTGCCCTAACTTCAATACCATCTTTCGCCACGGCTGCAACGATTGGTGTCTCGATGACAATTGGATTAACGCTCATCTGTACTGCTTGTAATACATCTCTACCTGCTAAATCAATAGCAGCAGCTCTTTCAAATTTCAATGGTATCTGCGCTCTTTCAGCAGCGATAAGTGCATCCACTACCTTGTCAACGTTACCACCTGCCAAGTAATGCGCTTCCAGACTATCCCCGTTAACCTCTAGACCAGCCTTATCAGCCTTAATCCAAGGACTAACAATTCTAGCTGGCGGCACTCTTCTAAGACGCATTCCAATTAAATCAAAAATACTCACCTTTACACCGGCAGCCAGTGCACTAATCCAAAGCGCGACTGGGATAAATGTAAGAAGCAAAGCAAACAGAATTATAAAAATCAATAAAATAAATAGTGATCCAAAAAGTGTTGCTGGCATTATTCATTCTCCTTTTCAATTTTTTCTACAAATACGTTTCCACCTACGACCTTCAACACCCGTACTGGTGTATCAGCCGTAATATAACCACCCTGTGTTAGGACATCCACTAGTTTCCCATCTATACGTACCATACCGGCTGGTCTCAAATGGCTAATGGCCACACCTGTTTTACCTTCAAGCTGTTTGAGTTCCATATCTACTGCCACATAACCGCTGTTCGTATCTGTTTCTTTGCGAAGAATCAGTTTGGAAAAAGCATGTTTTGTCGGCAATACCCGTATCAGTAAAACAAAAATAACAATGGCTCCAATCAATGCAATCACGATTGACTGAACAGCAGTCGTGGCATCTGGTGCTGCAAAGAATATGCTGGCGAATATAGCAATAAATCCACCTATTCCTGCCACTCCAAAACCCGGTATGAAAAACACCTCAGCGATAATCAAAACTAGTCCCAGCAAGAAAAGGAATACTGCTTCCCATCCACTAAGTCCAGCGAGCATACTTCCACCGAAATAGAATCCCAAAGAAATAACGCCAATTGCACCGGGAACACCAAAACCTGGGGTAAATACTTCAATAAAGATTCCAGCTAGTCCAATCATCAACAGTATGGTACTAATGGCAGTTGAAGTAAGCAAATCAGCAAGTTTTTCAGATGGATTTTTCTCGACAGTACGCACGACCGATATGTCATTGTCTGCTAAAAAAGCTGCTTTATTCTGGTACACACCATCCGTCATCTCGTATGCTTGTGCTTCCTGAGCAGTCATGGTCAGTAGTTTACCAGATTCCACAAGTTCATCAATGGCAATGTCTTCGTCTGACATCGCTCTGGCAATCAGAGCATTCCGGCCATTTTTTTCAGACATTGCAGCTAGTTGGGCCGACCAATAAGAAACCGTCTTTTCATTGGCTTTTTCAGAACCGATTCTAGGTTCTGCTGCACCAATGGTTGAGCCTTCTAACATATAGTATTCGTCGGCCGCCAAAGCAATAAAGCTTCCTGCTGAAATAGCGCCGCCATCAACCAATACTATGGTCGGAAGGCTACCCATGGTTTGGCCGATTTCTAGGGCAGAATCAATTCTTCCACCCGGTGTATCCAATACCATTAATATGCCTTCGACATTTTGGTCAAGCGCCTCTTCATATACTCCAGCAATCCAATGAGCTTGGCTGGGTGTAACCTCGCCTTCAAATTCCACTTCCCATACATCCGCTGCAAGTGCAGCTTGCATCGGAAGCATCAACAGCAGGAGCAATGTTAGAATAGTCCGAACAATTCTCATTTTTCCTCCTCTTCATTTCATAGCCTCAAATATAGGATAATAACTATTTTACATCAATGCAAAAATATAAGGCAATGATTGCAATTTTGAGAGTTTACCAACCGACTCTGCCTGAATAATACTCCCATAAAGAGTTAAAAGTCTGGTACATAATATACCAGACTTTTTTTAAACTATTTCCATTTGCGTTTACGAGCAGCTTCAGATTTTTTCTTTTTCTTAACGCTGGGCTTCTCGTAGTGCTCTCTCTTACGTACTTCGGAAAGTACGCCCGCTTTTTGACAAGATCTTTTGAATCTTCTCAATGCGGAATCAAGAGACTCATTCTTACCGACTTTGATTTCACTCACTGTATCATCTCCCTCCCTCCGCTAGCAGCTTTCGTTAGCGCAGGGGCATAAATATATCCCCTAACATCTTCTAACATTATACATAAGCATTGATTGCAAGTCAACTATCCAATTGTTCCCAATTTTCTTCCCCCAATAATATGAAAATGCAAATGATCTACAAGTTGACCAGAATCCACACCATGGTTGCTTAATACCCTGTATCCTTTTTCATCGAGCCCTTGTTCAGTAGCAATATCACGAATCGCAATCATCATACGGCCTAACATCGCCGCATCTTCTGGTTCAATGGTTGCTAAAGACGCAATATGTTTCTTGGGAATTACCAGGATATGTACCGGTGCCACAGGATTGATGTCTTTAAAAGCCAATATTTCATCATCCTCAAATACCTTAGTGCTAGGCAATTCGTCTTGAGCAATTTTACAAAAAATACAATCCATCATTTAACTCCTCTCCAGCAGTTTCGCTATCAGTCCATGCTGATCATAGTCCTTAACTTCTACTTCAATAACACTATTCTTGCCAACAGTATTCCATTGCCCGTTATTTTCATCTTCGCAACGAATCCATTGATAGTTTTCCCCATATCCCGCGAAAACAATTTGGTTGTTCTCAACGTTAACTTTTTCAACAAGTACTTTGGTTCTTATGCCCATCTGGGAATCGAAGAAATCTCGATTGAGTTGCTTTTTTAAAGAAAGCATCTCTTGCATTCTCCGCTCTTTCACCGCGTCTTTTATTTGATCTGGAAAGCTCGCAGCCTTGGTATTATTCCTAGGAGAATACTTAAATATATGTATATCCGAAAATCCCATTTCTTTCACAAATTCTAACGAGGTGTTATGCTGTTCCTCTGTCTCCCCTGGAAATCCCACCATGACATCCGTAGTAATGGACACGTTATCAATATTTTCTCTAATGGAATAAATTAGTTTCCGATATTCTTGCGCAGTATAGCCTCGCTTCATGCGGTTCAGCACAGTATCATCTCCACTTTGTAACGAAATATGAAAATGATTTAAAATAGGAGCCCCACTAAATAATACATTTTTTAATGAATCTGTAAATTCTTTCGGATCTAAGCTTCCAAGTCTAATTCTTTCAATTCCACTGGGAATAACTTCCCGTAACAACCGGCCAAGATCATATCCTTCGATATCTTGTCCGTATGCACCAGTATGAATTCCAGTAAAAACAATTTCTCGAAGTCCTTCATTCACCAAGTGCCTCACCGATGCTATGACATCTTGAGGGTTTCTTGATCGAACCGGTCCCCTTGCAAAGGGAATAATACAGTAAGTACAAAACTGTTGGCACCCTTCCTCAATCTTTATAAAGGCCCTCGTTCTTCCAGTATGAGATGTAGGCAAGTCTTCATACGTTCTTTCTTTTAGTATATCTTCGACGACATCAATCTGTTGAGAATCAGAATCAACTTCTAATTCTTGCAGTAATTTCAGCAATTCATGTCTCTTTTTGGTACCAATTAGGATATCTGGTTTTTCCTCAGCAGCAATATCGTGTTCACTGACTTGGGCATAACATCCACTAACTACTAGTATGGCCTCCGGATTATCTCTTCTCGCTTTATGCATGGCCTGTCTAGACTTTGAATCTGCCATGTTGGTCACTGTGCAGGTATGTACTATGACTACGTCCGCCGGCTCCCCAAAGGGCACTTCGCAATAACCAGCTTCATTCAGTATTTCCCGATAGCTGTCCGCTTCTGTCAGATTAACGCGGCAGCCAAAGCTTTGTATGGCATATTTTTTACTCATAACTGATCCCCAAATTCATAGTATACACAGCTAATGCCTAAAATACCGGCAGTTTCCGTGCGTAGGGTGCGATTCCCTAAACTTACTGAATGAACGCCAATCGATTTCATCCACTCAATTTCCTTCAAATCAAAACCACCCTCGGGTCCTACAATTAGATATAAGTATTCCTCGGTAATTTTAGGCAAAATATCTCGGATAGAGGTCATTTTCTCATCTTCATATAGAGCCAGCACCACACCGTCCGCTACATTTTGTTCCGCTAAGAAATCCTTCAAACTACTTACAGGATTTACTGCAGGAATTACTCCCCTGCGGCATTGTTTAGTGGCTTCTTTCGCAATCTTCTGCCAACGTTCTTGTTTTTTTCTGGCTTTTTCTTCATTCAGACGAATGTCTGATCTCAAGGTGCTTACTGGATATATCCCAGACACACCCAGTTCCGTCGCCTTTTGAACGATGAAGTCCATCTTATCACCCTTACAAAGTCCTTGAACCAAAAATACTTTTTTTGCTATTTCCCGGTTGATGGTCCTGACTTCCAAAATACCCGCTCGAATTTTTTGTTCCTCAATAGCCAATATTTCGGCTTGGAACAAATGATTTTCTCCATCTAATAATTCAATTTGGTCACCAATCTTTTTACGCATAACCTTAGTAATGTGGTGGGTTTCTTCTTGTGATAGCAAGGCTGTCTTTTCATCCAGCATGGATTCTAGATAATAGCGGTTGGCCATTAGATTTTTCTCCCAACCAACGTATACCATTCAGAATCAAGTTTTTGGTCAATAATTTCAAATCCATTTTCCGACATGGAATCTTCAACCCGTTTTATTTTTTTATCTAAAATTCCAGAAACGATTACCAATCCACCGGTTCTTAGTATATTTTTAGCTTGGGGTAAAAGGACTACAATTAAATCAGCAATCAGATTGCCTACGATAACATCAAACGTTCCTTGTATCGCAGTAAGCAAGTCATTTACGCAAACCTCTACCTCGCCATCTGCTCCATTTTCCAAAACATTGCGTTTAGCAATCTTAATGGCTGTGGGATCATTATCGACAGCAAGGACTTTGGAAGCCCCTAGTTTTGTGGCAGCAATACTCAATATGCCCGAGCCACAACCGGCGTCAATAATCTTATCACCCGGCTTGATATATTTTTCCATGAAACGCAATGTATGTTCCGTCGTCGGATGTTTACCTGTACCAAACGCCATACCTGGATCCAGCTTAATAACCAGTTCTTCCTCTTTCGCTTCATAGTTTTCCCAACTAGGAGAAATAACAATCCTTTCGCCAATTTTTTCTGTCTTATAATATCCCTTCCAATTGGTTTCCCAATCTTCATCTTCAATTTTTTTAAGACTTAAATCTGCGTTATAGTCCGTAAAATAGTCAGAAAGTAGTTCCAGTTTCAAACGAAAATCTCGAAGCCGTTCTCTCAGGAATTCATCGTCGGGAAGATAACCTTTTACAAGCACATTTTCAGCATCCAAAACTTCTTGTGGAGACTCAAATACATCCCACAAGCCCTCTTCTTCATAGGTTTCCCACGTTTTGGTATCCTCGATGACTACGCCATTCGCTCCCGCTTCATAAAACAAATTTATAACGGCATCTTTGGCTTCTTCTCCCACATTAACAGTGATTTCTTCCCATTTCATATCTTGGCTCCTTTACTCGAAAACGTCTTTGACTTTTTCAAAAAAACCTTTGCTTTTAGCGTGTGGCTTCAATTGTTTACTCGTAAGACTTTCTCTGAAGGTCTTGAGCTGGTCCTTCTGCTCCTCAGTAAGATTTTTCGGCGTCATAATTTCAATATGGAATATATGATCTCCTCTGCCTTCGCTTCTAAGTTTCTTAGCACCATGACCTTTAAGTTGAATCGTGTCTGCATATTGAGTCTCAGCAGGAATTTCCAAGGTCACCTTACCGTCTAGGGTGTCTACTGTAATATCATCACCCAAAGCAGCCTGTACAAAATCGATTTGCACTGAACTATGGACATGGTTGCCATCACGTGTAAACTGTTTGTGTTGCTTAACATCTATGAACACATACAAGTTGCCGTTTGGGCCCCCATAATACCCAGCATCCCCTTCACCGCTTACCCGAAGCCTTGCACCCTTCTGCACACCTCCAGGTATGTTTAAATGAATCTTCTTCTTGTTTCGTTTTCTGCCTTGACCACCACATTCTTCGCAAGGTTCCTCAATAATCTTTCCTGTCCCCTGACAAGCATGACAAGTCCTTGAGGTTTGAAAACGTCCAAGTGGAGTCTGTTGTATCACAGTCTCTTGCCCACTTCCGCCGCAGTTGCTACAGGTCTTAACATCTGTACCTTCTTTTGCACCGGTTCCACTACAGGCCTCGCATTCTTCCACTCGTACAACCTCAATGTCTTTTTCCGTGCCGAAGCATGCCTCCTCAAAAGAGATTCTTATATCGTAGCGAAGATCTTCACCACGGATTGGTCCTTGTTTTCCACCGGCTGCAGAACGACCGCCGAAGAACATATCAAAAATATCTCCAAATCCGTTGAATTCCATTCCACTGAAGTCAAAGCCCTGACCATTCATACCAGCATGGCCATACGTATCATACTGATACCGCTTATCCTCATCTGATAGCACAGAATATGCCTCCTGCACCTCTTTGAATTGGTCTTCCGCTTTTTCATCTTTATTGACGTCAGGATGATACTGTCTAGCTAGCTTCCTGTACGCCTTCTTGATATCTGCTGGGTCTGCATTTTTTTCTAAGCCCAACACTTCGTAATAATCTCTTTTCGTCTCCATAAATACCCAATCCTTTGTCTATCGTCTTCTGCTATTATACTTGTTTGTTAGCAAGAAACCAACACCTAAACTAAGGCGCACCGGAGTGCGCCTTAATATATTTTAAAATATGCGTTCCTTATTCGTTGTCGTCAACAACCTCATAGTCCGCATCCATAGCATCATCATCACCTGAACCACTTGCTTCAGCATCTGCTTCACTTGCAGCCTGATATACCTTAGTCGTTACCTCATTTAAGGCAGCAGTCAAAGAAGCTGTTTTTTCCTTCATATCGGAAACATCTCCGCTATCGATAGCTTTTTTCAGTTCTTCACGAGCTGCTTCAACTTTTTGCTTGTCTTCAGCGCTTACCTTATCACCTAGTTCAGTAATTGCCTTGTCAGACTGGTAATACAATGCATCCGCTTCATTTTTAGTGTCAATTTCTTCTTTTTTCTTAGCATCTTCTTCTGCGTATTTTTCTGCATCATTGACCATTTTCTCAATATCGTCATCTGATAAACCAGAAGAAGCCTGAATGGTAATATGTTGTGATTTGCCTGTTCCTTTGTCTTTGGCTGAAACCTTCAAGATACCATTTGCATCGATATCAAAAGTTACCTCAATTTGAGGCACACCTCTTGGAGCTGGTGGAATTCCATCCAATACAAAGTTGCCCAACGTTTTATTGTCAGCAGCCATTTTTCTCTCGCCTTGCACAACATGAATCTCAACACTTGGCTGAGAATCTGATGCAGTGGAAAACACCTGGCTCTTAGAACTAGGAATCGTAGTATTGCGCTCGATGAGCACAGTAGATACTCCACCTAGTGTTTCAATTCCCAAAGACAATGGTGTTACATCCAACAGTAAGACGTCATTTACTTCACCAGTAAGCACACCACCTTGAATGGCTGCTCCCAATGCTACACATTCATCCGGGTTAATACCTTTATAAGCATCTTTACCGGTAATTTTCTTAATTGCTTCTTGCACTGCAGGAATTCTGGTGGAACCACCAACTAGTATTACCTTGTCAATTTCAGAAGCGCTGATACCTGCATCCTTAAGAGCTTGTTTTGTTGGTCCAACTGTCGCTTCAACCAAGCTTCCCGTTAATTCGTCGAATTTAGCACGAGATAGATTTAAGTCTAAGTGCTGTGGGCCTTGCTCATTGGCTGTGATAAACGGAAGATTTATGTTCGTGGTCGTCACGGTAGAAAGCTCACATTTCGCTTTTTCAGCGGCTTCCTTCAAACGTTGCAAGGCCATCTTATCACCTTTTAGATCAATACCATGACTTTTCTTAAACTCAGCAATCATCCATTCCATAACTTTTTCATCAAAGTCGTCACCACCCAAATGGTTATTACCACTAGTAGCTTTTACTTCAAACACACCATCACCAAGGTCCAAAATCGATACGTCGAAGGTACCACCACCAAGGTCAAAAACAAGAATGGTCTGTTCGTGATCGTTTTTATCCAAGCCATAAGAAAGTGAAGCAGCAGTAGGCTCATTCACAATCCGTTTTACATCTAGGCCAGCAATTTTACCGGCATCTTTTGTTGCTTGTCTCTGGCTATCTGAAAAATAAGCCGGCACAGTAATCACAGCCTCTTTTATTGGTTCACCCAAATAGGCTTCTGCATCCGTTTTCAACTTTTGAATAATCAGTGCAGAAATTTCCTGTGGCGTATATTTTTTTCCTTGTAGTTCTTTCGTATAACTTGTTCCCATATGTCTTTTAATTGACATCACCGTGTTGTCAGGATTGGTAATTGCCTGTCTTTTGGCTACCTGACCTACTAGACGTTCTCCGTCCTTGGTAAAAGCAACCACAGATGGGGTTGTGCGGTTACCTTCCGCATTGGGAATTACCACTGCTTCTCCGCCTTCCATGACGGACATACATGAATTTGTTGTTCCTAAGTCAATACCTAATATTTTACTCATTGCTCCTCCTTATTATTTGTGCAATATTTGCCAACCTTTACCATACTAGGACGTATTACTTTTCCATTAATGGTGTATCCTCGTTGCAAGTCTTCAATTACTAAATCGTCTTGATCCTCTGAATCTGCCTCTACCTGCATAATTGCCTGGTGGAATTCCGGATCAAAAGGATTGCCTTCTGCATCAATGGGTGCTAACCCATGTTTGGTTAGGACTTCTTCAAACTGACGGTATATAAGTTCCATTCCTTTTTTCAGTTCTGCAAAGCCACTTTCATTTTCTTCCACTTTCAGTGCTCTGGAAAAATTATCCACTACAACTAGAAGTTCTTCGATGACTTGTTCTCTACCCAGACAGGTCATGTTGCTCATTTCTTGTCTGCTCCTGCGCTTGTAATTGTCAAAATCAGCCTGCAATCGCTGGAATTTACTCAATTCAATCATCTCTTCTTCTGGACTGGTTTCACCCATACCATCGTCTACGGTCACATCTGTATCGTTAGCAACCTCTTCTTTCTCTTCCTTCAGGTTTTCATCCTGTTTTGTTGTATCCATATTTTCCTTTTCCTTTGTCATTGTTTCACCACCTTGTCGTTGCTTCCATTAATCTATAGGACTAGGTCTCCCTAGCTATAATCATCTTAATAATCGTATCAAAGATACACTTAATCCTTCTGAGACCTTCTCTAGTAAGGTAGAACTTTTTGAATACGTCATCCTCGTCGGCCCAATCACTCCGATGGTTCCGACCGGCTTTCCATTAATACAATAGGTACTGGTTATGACCGACAAGCCTTCAAGATTATCTAGAGGTACTTCCTCCCCAATCTTAATACGGATTCCTTCTGGTCCACTTTCAACCAAGCGCTGCAAGGCTTTTTGCTGTTCAAAAAAGCTCAATAAGTCCCGCACCTTTTCAACGTCCTTGAACTCCGGTTGATTAAAAATATTTAGCGTACCGGATATATGTATATTCCTTACGTTATTGTTGGTCGCAATCTCTGTTAGAGCATGTAGCACATCTTCTAGTATCAATTTATCGGCCACTGATTGAAAAGCCAATTTATCTACCAGATCACCACTTAGCTCATTTACTTCTTTTCCTTTTAATTGCTCATTCAGGACTTTACTGATATGAAGATAATCCTCATCTTCCATATGACCCACTACATTAACCTGATAATTCTTAATCTCACCATCATCTAGCACAATGACCAACAAAGCTAGCTTATCATCTATACCAACCAATTTTATGTGTCTATACTTTTTTTGAGTAAAATTTGGTTCACTGACGATGGAAGGATAGCTGGTTAACTCAGAAAGAATTTTCCCCGCGCGTTCAAGCAAAGAATCAAGCTTATCTACACGCTCATCCAACTGATTATCAATCGCTTTCTTTTCAGAAAGAGCTAGACGGTATTTCTCCATCAAATAGTCTACATAATAGCGATAACCAAGTTCAGATGGAATTCTTCCCGCAGAAGTATGAGGTTGTTCAATATAGCCGAGTTTTTCAAGATGAGCCATCTCATTTCGAACAGTGGCTGAGCTAACATCCAGACCATATTTATTGGTTATATTTTTTGAGCTTACAGGCTCAATCTTTCCAATATATTCACGAATGATTGCCCTTAAAATGAGCTGCTTTCGATCGTCCATATCTTACTCCTTTTAGCACTCTATTAAGATGAGTGCTAAAGATAAAGTATCACGCGTGTTTTCTTTTGTCAAGAAAAATAGGGAATTTGGTCAAAAAAGGTCAAGACTGCATTATCAACAGACTTAACCTTTATTATTTCACCACATTATTAACATATTTAGCACCGAATTGAAGTTGTTTTGATATGGTAAATACGCTTTGTTACTTTCAATCCAATTTTTATTCCCTCCAACAAGCTGTTGCATAATTATTGAAATAATTCGCTACTTATTAAAGTCTTGATTCGTGCGTAAACACTCCATCAAATTTATTCATATTAAAGCGTTTTGTAAATAAATCGCATTTACATAAAAATAAATAGAAAATGTTTTTTCCACAACCTACTAGGGTCTCGAAATTTCCTTGCCCTTTGGCTAGTACCAAATCAGCATCTTCAATTAGAGATAATGCGTCCTTTGAAATATAATCTAGCTGCGTACCAGGTATATCCGACCCATTGGCGTACACTGTGACCAATTCATTCAGACCAATCTGTGCAGCATCTTCCATCGTTGCATCATTGAATATCGGCTTACCTCTCACTATAAATGCAATCTTAAGATTGGGAAATTTTTCTGTTAATATCTTCACAAAAATTTTGTCTAGGACAATCTCACCAGCATTATCCCCTATATAAACCAACTTGTTTGCCGATTCTAATTGCAAAAAGAATTCGTCTAATATTTCATTATCCAACTCAATATTTATAGCACTCGCTAAAAGTTTTTCAAGTTCTTCTTCAGGCACATCATCCATTGCCCCAAAATCAATTAAATTGCCAACCATAGCATATTTCAAAGCAGCTATGACGGGTTTTTTTGATTCCCTAATAAGGCTTTCTATACCAAATTCTTTTGTCAGCAATAATTTGTTGTAAGCAACCTTCTGCTTTTTATACGGATCTTCCAGATTCATATCTTTCAATAAAACACGCATCATCTTAGCACTTAAGTGCGGTGCCGTATCATTCTGCTCAGCTTCGGCTGCTAGATGATAAATCTTTTTCATAAAATGCAATTTGTCAGAAGATATCTCTGATAGCTGATCATACAAATTATCAATTTTCTTAATCGTACAAAGAACACAGTCCGGTGAAATTTCCATCATCTTCTGCCTCTTCTACGTCTACCAGGAGGGCAATTTTTACATACAGGCAAATCTTCCATCTCATTACAAAGCATGAAATCGCCTCCTTCAATACGCAAGTGTCTTCCCTCTACTAGACAACAGGCAATCTTCTTTCGCAAACTTTCATAGGTGCGTTGAATTGAAGACCTAGCTACACCCATAGCCTCGGCTGCTTCTGTTTGATTCATACCTTCAAAATCCATCAATCGCATACATTCATATTCTACAATGCTCATAATAATGGTATCCGAATCAGTTTCCTCTAAGGTCAAATTACTCGGTCCATACGTTAGATTCTCCGGCAGTTCACATACTCTCCTTGGTTTCGGTGGTCTCGACATGGTCTCCTCCTTTTACTTGTCTTTAACCATAGTAACAAAAAAGGAGTGGATTTCCACCCCTTTTTTGTTATTTCTCTTCACTTTCGCCTACTTCATTGTCAATTGCATCCAAACGGCTCTTCAACCAAGACCTTTCTTCTTCCAAACTCAGAGCGCTATAACCGCTTTGGCGATAACCACGTCCAAATCCCATTCTTTGGCCTCGGCCTACACCGTAAGTAGGTCTTGCAGTATTACAATAACCCAAACCTCGTCCAGTCATACTGCCCATCCCTCTAGGACCACTTCCATCTCTAGCTGGCATAATCTCATCTCCTTTTTATGGGTATATACCCTTATCTACTTATTAGTATAGACTATTTTGGGTATATGTCAATTACTTATGTACTGTCCACAAAAAAAACAGGCAAGTGCATTAGCACCTGCCTGAAACTACCGAATAACACTATTTTCTTATCTTTTTATGGCCAGCCATATCAATCCACAATGGACTTGCAATGAAGATAGATGAATAACCTCCAAATACCGTGCCAATTAACATCGCTAATACGAAATCATGAATGGTTGAACCACCCACCAAGAATAGGCTAAGCAACACTATGATTACCGCAACAGACGTACTGATTGAACGGAACAGTGTTTGGTTGATACTTAGATCTACAATCTGCTCATCTGTTCTCTTCATTCTCTTATTCAAATTCTCTCGAATTCTGTCAAAGATTACAATACTATCGTTGATTGAATAACCAATAATCGTCAATAGGGCCGCTACAAAGGCACTATTCACTTCAATTTGTAGAATGGAAAAAATACCTACAGTGATTAGAACATCGTGGACTAAGGCCAACACTGCTGCGATGCCAAAGAAAAACTCAAACCGAATGGTGATATATATAATCATCAGTATTGCCGCTATTCCCAAAGCCAGCAAGGCATTCCTTGTGAGTTCTTCACCAATGCTCGCACTTACCTTTTCATTTCTGTCTACTGTAACTTCGCCAAATTCTTCTGTGAGATTATCAATCAAATCAATAGAAGCGGTTTCATCAAGTTCTTCCGTTCGCAATATGTATTTATTTTCTCCAGCTTCTTGGATATTATAACGAAATCCCTGAGTATCCAAATAGGATCTGAGATCGTCAACATTGGTTGTCTCGTTAAAAGACAAATCCAGCATGTTACCACCAGTGAAATCAATACCATAATTCAGTCCTTGAATCATCATTGAAATAAGTCCAACTATGATGATTACGGCTGAGAAAATATACCATTTCTTTCTGTTCTCAATAAATTTGATATTAGTCAATTTTCTCAACTCCTTTCCTACTTACACCATAATAGGCGATATTCTGCAAGGAAGGAATCTTTACGACCAAGCGCAATACAAACCGTGTCAGCAGAAGTGCTGTAATCATATTGGCAACAATACCCAAGGTCAGAGTCAGCGCAAAGCCACGAATTGAGCCTGTTCCGAACTGGAACAATACTGCCGCTCCAATAATCGTAGTTAAGTTAGAGTCAAAGATTGTCCAAAAGGCTCTACGGAAACCAGCTTCAACTGAAGCCCGAAGACTTTTACCATTGCGGATTTCATCCTTGATTCTTTCAAAGATAATGATATTAGCATCAGCTGCCATCGCTACCGTCAACAGTATACCGGCTAGTCCAGGTAAGGTTAGAACTGCCCCCACTGCTACCAAACCTAACAGTAGTAGCAAGCCAAAAACAATCAAGGTTATGTCAGCCATGAGTCCTGGTAAACGATACACAACTAGCATAAACAAAGCCAACAAGGATAAACCAATAATAATGGCCGTTGTAGAGCTTTCCAGTGAATCAGATCCCAAAGAAGGTCCTACTGTTCTTTTCTCTACGATTTGTGTGCCCACAGGTAGTGCACCTGCACGAAGTAATGAAGCCAAATCTGCTGCATCTTCAAATTCTGCAAAGCCTCCACTAATTGAAGCTACCCCATTGGTAATTGCCGTATTGACATGTGGTACGGTAAGCACCTCATCATCTAATACAATAGCAATCACACGTCTCTCGTCATTACTAGGGTATAGAGACACTAACTGACTAGTTGCCTCAGCGAATAGGGCTGCTCCTTCGCTATCAAATTCAATATTTATCTCAGGTTGACTTTTGCTGTTGATGACGGCTTTCGCCTCTTTAAGCATGTCACCCGTTACGATAACATCACCATCAATGGTTACAAATTCCAATTTTGCAGTTTTACCAATAATTTCAACTGCCTTTTCAGGATTATCAATACCTGCCAACTCTACTACCAAGCGGTCATTACCGGACAGCTGAATGATTGGCTCACTAACGCCAAGTTCATCAATACGCTCCCGCATAACAGCTTGCAGCTGTTTCATTTCATCCGTGCTTACTTCTTCACCTTCATCAGGTACCGCTTCCAATACTACGTGTACTCCACCTTGAAGGTCCAATCCCAAACCGATATGTTGAAGTAATGGTTTGGTCAAGAAGATGCCACAGAGGATAATAATAGTCGTAATCAGAGCAACTGATACGGCACTTCTGTTATTTGACATTCTTTTCTCCTTAGTTATTGCTTTTTCAGAATAAAACTCTTCCCCGATGGGAAGAGCTTTGATTATTCAGCTTCTTTCGTTTCCAATACTCGTGCTACAGCAGCTTTTTCCATTGTAATCTCTACGCCTTTGGCAACATTAACTACAATTATTCCTTTATTGCTGTCGATACTGGTAACCGTTCCGTGTATCCCCGAATAAGTTACAATATCTGCACCCTTCTGCAAGGAAGTCATCAATGCTTCTTTTCTAGCTTTCTCTTTTTTCTGAGGTCTGATGATCATCAGATAGATTAATCCTATAAAGAACGCGATGTACACTACCAATCCCATTGTTTGATCCATTGTCCCACCACCTTTCAAGGTTACTTTCTAGACTATTTTAACACAAAATATCCATTCATGTTACTTTTTCTTCAACTTGTATAGCCCGCTATTTTTTTATGTCTTCCTTATAATACTTTCGCAAGAAGTTTTCTGTGTACTCTATTTCCCGTTCTTCCTTGATAGATTCCCGTAAACCTTTCATCATATTGATTAGGAAATGCAAATTATGAATGCTCAACAAGTGGAATCCCGTTATTTCCTCCGCTTTCACTAAATGTCTCAAATAGGCCCGACTAAAATTACGGCAAGTATAACAATCGCATTCGTGGTCAAGAGGTGAAAAATCATCTCTAAATTTGGCTTTGCGAATAGAAAAATAGCCTTCACTAGTCATTGCGCCACCATTTCTGGCTATGCGCGTTGGTAAAACACAATCACACATGTCCACACCCATCAAGGCACCTCTAAGAAGATAGTCTGGTGTCCCCACGCCCATCACATATCTAGGTTTGTCTTCAGGTAAAAGGTCAATTGTGTGATCCAACAAATCAAAATACATTTCCTTTGGTTCTCCTACGCTTAATCCACCAATGGCAAAGCCAGGAAAATCCATGGAACATATTTCATGGGCACTTTGGGTGCGCAAATCCTTATACATACCACCTTGGACGATACCAAAAAGAGCTTGGTATTCATGACTGTGAAAGTCTAAGCAACGCTTAGCCCAACGGGTTGTACGGTCCAAAGCTCCCTTTGTCTCTTCATAACTGCATGGATAAGGAGCACACTGGTCGAATGCCATTGCAATATCTGAGCCCAAATCCATTTGGATTTGCATGGACTTCTCTGGGTCGATGAAATGCTTGGAGCCGTCGATATGGGAGCGGAAATGAACTCCATCCTCTTCAACTTTATTAATAGCATTTAAGCTGAATACTTGAAAGCCACCAGAATCCGTCAGAATTGGTTTATCCCAATGCATAAACGTATGTAACCCCCCAGCTTGCTTAATCAGTTGATTGCCAGGGCGAAGATAAAGATGGTAGGTATTGGATAGTATGATTGACGCATTTACCTCCTCCAAATCTTTTGGAGTCATGGTTTTCACTGTTGCCTGCGTCCCCACTGGCATAAATACGGGTGTTTCAATCTCACCATGTACAGTGCTTATTTTACCCAAACGAGCCCGAGTATTTTTGCTTTTCTTTTCTACCTTATAGCCAAAACTCACTTTCTTTCCTCCATTATTCAATAAACATCGCATCGCCAAAACTAAAAAAGCGGTACTCTTTCTCGACAGCTTCCTGGTATGCTTTCATTACCAATTCACGTCCCGCAAAAGCACTAACCAACATAATCAAGGTAGATTTTGGTAAATGGAAATTTGTAATTATCGCATCTACCAATTTATACTCATAACCTGGATAGATAAATATATCTGTATCTCCTTTATGAGCTTTAATCTTCCCTTCATCACGCATTAGAGACTCTAGGGTTCGAACACTAGTCGTTCCGACCGCAATAACTCGTCTCTTTTCGTCTTTTGCTTTTTGCAAAATATCTGCCGTTTTCTGAGGAACCTCATAATATTCAGTATGCATCTTATGGTCCTCGATGGTATCTACTTTTACAGGTCTAAAAGTACCTAAACCTACGTGCAAAACTACTTCACACAGTATCACGCCCTTATCTTGTAAACGTTTCATTAGGCTTTTTGTAAAATGTAGTCCTGCTGTTGGTGCCGCGGCAGAGCCATCGTATTTCGCATAAACGGTCTGATACCGTTCCTTATTTTCAAGTTTCTCCGTAATATATGGTGGCAGTGGCATCAAACCAATTTCATCCAAAATTTCTTCAAAAACACCATCATATTTGAATTTTATAAAGCGGGACCCACTAGCCTCATCAATCCCAGTACATACACAGCTAAGACGATCTCCAAAGGTCAGTTCTACGCCCTTTTTCACTCTCTTCCCAGGTCTTGCTAACGCTTCCCACTCATCATTGCCCAAATTTTTTAATAACATGATCTCTATGTTCGCACCGGTACTTTTCTTGCCAAAAATGCGGGCTGGAATAACTTTGGTATTGTTTAAAACCAATACATCACCCTGGTGTAAATAGTCTTCAATATCTCGAAAGACCTTATGTTCAATACTTTTATTTTCTTTATTGATTACCATAAGCCGCGATGAATCCCGGGGTTCAACCGGAGTCTGTGCAATCCTATCGTGTGGCAGTTCGTAGTCGAAATCCTCTACTTTCATGTTTCCTCCAAAAAAAAATTGCCTGTAGCAATTCATTATACTACAGGCAACCTTATTCTTCTAGCTTGATCTCTTTACGGGAATACTCCACGGATGCGTCTTGCTTCAACTAGACGATTCATGGCTACCATATAGGCACCCGTTCTCAAAGTGCAATTTTTTTGTTTCGCAGATTCCCAAACTTCATTAAAGCTGCGAATCATAATCTTCTCAAGATTGCGGTTTACTTCATCTTCGTCCCACATTAAAGACTGGATGTTTTGAACCCACTCAAAATAGGAAACAACCACGCCACCTGCATTGGCAAGAATATCTGGAACTACGGTGATATTCTTTTCTTCCAATATCGTATCGGCTTCACTTGCAGTCGGTCCATTAGCACCTTCTACAATAATCGTTGCTTTCATGTTTTTAGCAACTTCTGCAGTAATCTGATTCTCTAATGCTGCTGGAACAAGGACTTCACAGTCACAAGTTAGCAGTTCATTATGCTTGATTTCTACAACACCTGGTGCTTCATAGCCTTTCAATAGGCAATCATGGGCATTCCAGTAATCATTTACTGCATCAATGTCGAATCCATCTGCACAGTAAAAAGAAGCAGATACATCGCCAATTGCAACAATTTTACAACCTTCGTCGCACATCAGACGTGCAGCAGTCCGGCCAACATTTCCATAACCTTGAACAGCTACTCTCGTACCTTTTAGCTCTTTACCTTGCTTCTTAAGAATCTCTCTAGCTGCAAACATAACACCACGGCCCGTAGCTTCAGGTCTTCCTAATGATCCTCCTACAGCTAACGGCTTACCAGTTACAACACCGGGAACTGAATAGCCCTTGAACATGCTGTATGTGTCCATTATCCAAGCCATAATTTGTCCATTGGTATTTACGTCTGGAGCTGGGATATCTTTTTCTGGTCCAATCAAAGGCAAAATGCCTGCAGTGTATCTTCTTGTTAAGCGTCTCAGCTCATTCTCTGATAAAGTGCTGGGGTCAACTTGAACTCCGCCTTTACCACCACCATAAGGGATATTTACAACTGCACATTTCAGGGACATCCAAGCAGCTAAGGCCTTCACTTCATCCAAGTCGACGTTCTGATGATAGCGGATACCACCTTTACAAGGTCCACGTACACTAGAATGTTGTACACGGAATCCTTCAAAGACTTTTACCGTTCCATTATCCATAGTAATTGGTATGGATACTTTCAGTTCGCGTTCTGGATAACGAAGGAAGTTATAGTCACTTTCTTCAATCCCCAAAAGTTCAGCAGCTACATCTAAAGTGTGTAGCATCTGGTCATAAGGGTTATACTCCTTCATACTCTACCTCCTTGAATACAATCTCCACGTACATCTTAGTACAGGCTTGGTTCTATGTCTAGTACTTTTTCCATTATTTATGGTCCATTATTAATTAGTAATTTCTTGCACTTCATAAGATACATTTCTATTATATTTTAGAACTCAATCCAAATTTATTAGAGGATTTTGACAACGAATATTTAATTTATATAAAGAGTGAACTATGCAGTATTACGAACTATAAATTCCAAAAGTCCAAGGAGGATGCACATGAAAGTATTTCAATCAGAAAAAATTAGAAATGTAGGCTTAGTTTCCCATGGCGGGGCGGGTAAGACATCCCTGGCCGAAGCACTCCTTTACAACGTTGAGATGACCAATCGACTGGGAAAGGTAGATGAAGGCAATACCGTGCTTGATTACCTTCCGGAAGAGACTAAGAGGAATATGACTGTATTTCTTGCCATGGCTCCCATAGAATGGAAAGAATGCAAAATTAATTTAATTGACACACCAGGGTATGCCGATTTTGCTGGAGAAATCCAATGTGCTTTGCGAGCAGTTGATGCTCTAATTTTCAATGTATGTGCCGTTTCCGGTGTCGAAATTCGAACTGAGATGATTTGGGAAGAGGCAGATAATTATAATCTACCTCGTATAGTATATATCAACAAAATGGACAGAGATAACGCGGACTTCTATAGAACCTTAGCGGACTTGAGGCATAAATTTACCAAAAGAAGACTTGTGCCCCTACAATTCCCCATCGGAAGTGGTGACGATTTTGAAGGCATTGTCGACCTGCTTACTATGAGGGCAGTTAAATGGGATCGTCCAAGTCATAGCTGGAAAGAATTGGATATCCCCTTGGAATACCAAGAAAGTATTAAAAAGCATCATCTGGAGCTAGTTGAGGCAGCTGCCGAAGGAGACGATGAGCTTTTGATGCGCTATCTAGACGGTGAAGAACTGTCTACGGAGGACCTATTGGAAGGATTGCAAAAAGCTTCCAAAAAAGGTGAAGTTGTTCCTATTCTATGTGGTTCTGCAACACAGAATATTGCAACTGCTCCTCTACTGAATAAAATTGTGGACTATTTCCCCTCACCTGTTGAATCAGCTAAAACTACATCCGTTGAATATGGACTATCAACAGATGGATTTGCAGGCATTGTATTCAAAACCATTTCTGATAACTTCATCGGTAAAATTTCATTCATTCGAATCGTATCCGGAACCCTAAAAAAAGATATGCTACTATACAATTCTGATAAGGAGAATGAAGAAAAAGTTCCTCATCTCTATACTGCTCTTGGCAAAGACCTGCAGGAAATTGACGAAGCTAGAGCTGGCGATATTGTCTGCCTAACTAAACTAACTAGCACCGTAACAGGAGACACTCTTTGCACTAAAGATAATATTGTAAATCTTGAGAAAATCGCCTTCCCATCACCAAATTATGCCAAAGCAATTCAGCCTAAAAGTAAAGATGATGAAGATAAATTGGGAAATGCTTTTGAAAAGTTGCTAGAAGAAGATCCCTCTCTTGCTATCATCCGAAACAAAGAAACCCATGAAACTACTGTAAATGGTATGGGAAACATGCATATCGATGTAATGGTTTCTCGGCTGGAAAGAAAGTTTGGTGTCGAAGTTGTTTTAAGCGATCCAATCATTCCTTATCGCGAGACCATCACTCAATCAGTTCAAAAAGTGGAAGGGAAACATAAAAAACAATCGGGTGGTCATGGCCAATATGGACATGTATACATCAATATTGAGCCCCTCTTTGATGGCGATTTTGAATTTGAAGAAACCATATTTGGTGGTTCTGTTCCCCGAAACTATATCCCTGCTGTTGAAAAAGGTGTCCGTGAAGCTATGGAGCATGGCGTCTTAGCTGGATATCCTATGACCAGAATCAAAGTTACTTTAACAGATGGTTCATACCACTCAGTGGATTCTTCGGAGATGGCTTTTAAAATGGCTGGTTCTCTGGCCCTTAGAGCAGCAGTCGCCAAGGCTTCCCCCGTACTATTAGAACCTATCGTTAAGGTTGCAGTAACAGTTCCAGAAACATACATGGGAGATATCATGGGGGACCTCAACACCAAGCGTGGTAAAATACTAGGTATGGAAGCCAAAGGTAGCAAACAAACTATCTCGGCGTTAGCCCCTCTTTCTGAAATGTGTAAATATGCAATCGATCTTAAATCTCTAACACAAGGTAAGGGAGCTTTCACCATGGATTTTGATAGCTACGATATTGTACCCAATAATTTGGTTTCGAAAATCGTGGAAGATAAAAAGCACCTCGATGAAGAAGCATCCAATCACTAATTTCCAAACCTAAAAAGTGGTGAACAGAATTCTGTTCACCACTTTTTTTAACTCATCTAATTATCACAAAATATGTCTTCCATCAGATTTATTGTAATCAATAAATCATGTATTCCTTTCTACAAAAATACCATCAGTTTCCTTGCTTAATCCAACTCTCTCCATTCCAAATATACGTTCCAGCACCTTGCGAGGAATACACTTGCTTGAATTCATCCGTATGCTCACCTAATGCTTCTGTCCCAATATCACTTACTTCTGAACCAATCGTAATTTTATTTAAGTCATTCCCAGCAAACGCCTTTTGCTCTATCTTTTGAAGACTCGATGGAAGTTTAATCTCGGTCAAATTATTATCCTTAAATGACCACAAATCGATCCTCTCTACCGAATCAGGAATCGTAACACTCGCGATATTATTATCTTGGAAGGCATGGGCGTGAATTTGGACAACCTGACTTCCTTCCTGAAAAGATACTGCCACAAGTCCTTTGTCTTTAAAAGCATTTTGCCCGATCATTTTTAAGACAACCCCATCTAGTGAATTAGGAATAACGATATCCTTTGAACTCCCAGAATACGTTTGGCTTCCATTCCAAGCACCAAGAAGGCCATTCGATACACTTAACCCGTCCTCTGAAGAAATAACATAAAATGAATCCGGAAACAGTAAATACCACCTTTCGTCATCAAGCATCCAGGCAAAGGTAGCATCTTTACTTTGTGGTTCTACAAAGGAACTCAAATAACCATCTTCTACCAATATGTTTATCAATTCTGTGTTGCTTTTGGTTTCATCCTCAAAAGGATCCGATGATTCATTACTAATCCGATATATTGGTGTCAGGGTATTTAAAAGCCCAACAGTAGACTGGTCAACAGAGATTTTAGCACGTTCAGTAAATCCAAATAGCCTTGGAACTGTAACGGAAGCTAGTATGCCCACTATAACGATAACAACAATTAATTCTATCAGTGTAAAGCCCTTATGTTTGCCCATTCTGGTCATAGTATATTCCACCTTTTCCTAGTATCGTTTATCTGTATTTCCAATACAGTTTGGCTATGGCTACCCTGCGCACTCGGATAACTCTTTATCTGCTAAAATTGATTCAGCCATTTCTATTCAACAGTCTAACTACCAACGGCTTCGTTAAATCACAACAATGAAGCAAATCACCATAATAGAATAATTATAACATAAATCTATTTTACAAAATATCAATAAGTATTATATACTATTTAGATTTTCCAAGGGATACTGTACACTCAGCCATATAAAAAAAATGATACAGCCATGAATGGCGATATCATTTTTTTAAAATATTCTTCTAAGAGCAACCTACTAGTGAACGTAGGCAACTTTAGCAAATAATTATCTATACATCCATAATTCCAACATGACAAGTTATACCACCATCCATCACATTGACTGACCCGTTCATATAAGCTTGTTCGATTAAAAAGAACATCATTTCAGCCAATTCTTCTGGTTTTGCTATGGTATGGGTTGGAGTCATACTCATAACTTTCTTGGTGTAATCATCTACCGCATCATCCTGTGCACCCATGGCCGTTTGTACATAGCCTGGACATACAGCATTACAGGTTATACCATATTTACCCCATTCAGCAGCGATTGTCCTCGTATAGCCAATAACAGCGTGTTTCGTAGCAACGTAAGATGATGAGCCCGGTGATCCATACATTCCTTGAATAGAGGCTGTGTTCACAATTCTACCAAACCCTAATTCTTTCATTTTGGGAAGCAGATTATGTGTAAACAAATATACGCTCTTAATATTTACACCAAAAACAAGATCAAATTCTTCTTCAGTGACTTCATCCACGCGATGGAACGGGCCGCCGATACCTGCATTATTAATAAGAATCGTAGGTACGCCAAATTCCTTTTCTACCTGTTCAATACAAGATTCTACATCAGCCTTTTTGGATACATCACAACGAACTGCGATAGCCTCCCCACCAGCCTTCTTAATCTCATCTGCTACTTTCTGAGCTTGCGCTTCTGCGATATCCACGACAGCTACTTTAATGCCCTCACTAGCAAATTTCTTAGCGGTAGCTGCTCCAATGCCATTACCAGCTCCCGTTACGATTGCAATTTTCTCCATATCTTTACCCCCTAATTCAGTATAGTCGTATATACTAATGTCAGAATACGGCAAAATCCTTAGATTGTCAATCACAAACTAGTCAATTCATCCTGATAAACCGTCTCAAGCATTTCCATAGCTTCCTTCTCACGCTCATAGATAACATACATACTTTCACTCATTTGACCTAAAATAGTATCTAAATTAACTGCTTCCAGTTCTTTTTTGGCATCATTCATTACCAAACGAAACTTCTGATTAAAATCAATTGCATCGTCGATATGGATTCCTTTCTTGCCGATATCTGTCAGTCTAGTCTTCATCAGTTTTCTCAGATTTGCAAGACTGTCGTATTGGTCGCTTAGTGCCAAGTATGAAAACTCAGCCCATAGACCTCCTAATCGAAAATAGTCTTTGCTGATCTGCTCCAAATGTCTGTTGTTGAGTATCTGTGACGACTCAGACAAGAATTTTGAATATATATATCTATATCCTCCACCATCGCTAAAAATATTAATATTTAGAAAACATTGAATCAGACAATCTAGAAGATAATGCTTGTCTCGATTGCTAAACATAGTAATCCAACCTGTATCAGATTTATTATCAATTAAACTCTTGGACCATTTTTTTAAAGTTGGAATCGCATAGCTTCTAGAATTAGAGCCCATGTTCTCAACACAGTCCTTGATGCCCGTCCGTATTGCTTTGCCAACATCAACCGGCTGCCTGTTATCCAAAACCCAAATTCTATTTTTTAAATTCTTTATGGCCATGCGTGCCATGCTCAGTTGTTCAGGAGTTAAAGAAAATTGAAATCCACTGTCGTTTAGAATATAGTTTCCATCTTTTTTAGCTACAACCTGAACCACTCTACCATAGCAACCAGCGCAAATCTGTTTCACTTTTAGATAGTTAATATAATAAGCATCAATCCAAATCAAGCAGGGTCCTTGTTTCAAAGCTTCATCCAGCCATAGTTCCGCTTTTGAAGTACTACTCGTTGAAAGAATATCTGCCTCGATGCCCAACCTTTCTGTCGCTTTATCGATAAACAGGCTCTTATGGTTCCATCCATTTCGAAAGCCAACGGTTAGAACCACATCCGTTTCTCTAGGATCACACAAGTTGTAACCGATTCCGATTCCTCCAGAAATGCCAAATATCAAAGGAGCAGTGAGGTGCCCTATCAAATTTCTTTGTTTTAGACATTCCATAATTCCCCAGGAAATATTTTCTCTATAATTATTCTGATCGAACATAAGACCCTCCTTTAATCAAAACTATCTTCTATACCATTGTACTAAAAAAAAGGCTAAGATAATAGGCTTTTATTTCTCAGTTCCCACAAATAGTTGAAAGCATGGTTCCTACATGATTTTGCGCTTCTAATCAAATAATTACATAAAAAAAACCTAAAACCTTGATAACAAGATTCTAGGTTTGGCAGGGGAGACAGGAATTGAACCCGCAACCTACGGATTTGGAGTCCGCCACTCTACCAATTGAGCTACTCCCCTTCGTTTTGACACATCTAACATTATACGAATATAAGATAGCGCTGTCAATACAATAAATACCTGATTTTTCAATTTCTAAAGCGCAGAACTATTCGTTCTGCGCTAATTCCCATAATTCCGGAACTTTTCGAAACTGTGAAAATGTTTTCTTGTTAAAGTTATTATCCCATTCTTCCTCATCCATCAAGTCTAAATACTTCTGAACCTCGTCTAGGTTACCCAACTTATCATTGGCTAAGGCTAGCCAAAAGTATGTTGACATTGCCGTTAAATCCCTATCGATTGCACTTTCTAGAATTCTAGTAGCTTTTTCAAAATCTCCCAAAATATAGGCTGCTGCTCCAGCATTACTGAGGATATTCGGTGATTCTATCACCGGGTCAATCTTGAGCACGGTCGTATCCATCAAATTGCGCCGAATAGTCCGCATCTCTTCATATTGCTTTGGATACTCTATGGCCGCTTCTAAATATTCTTTGACCACAGAATCATTCACTTCATCCGCAGTAGCACTACTTTGCAGAATTCGCAAACTGGTCATGAGAAATAAGTCAGATTGAACCGTCCTATATTTATTGTTCCAGGGAGCAAGCTCAACTGCTCGATTTGCATTTTCCATCGCACCAGTATAGTCTTTCATCTGCCATGAAATTTTTACCTCTTCTTCATATACCTTGGAATCATACGGCGATACCTTCTGCGCTTTTTTCAAATACTCTAATGCACCATCATAATCCTTTTGTTGCAGATAAAATGTTGAGATATCGATCAACGCATCTTTATTTAAAGGCCAATATCTAGTACTCGATAAAAAGTGCTCAAGTCCTTCATCGTACTTTTCTTCCCGAATGGCTTCAATTGCTTTAATTTCTTCACTTCTTGAAAGCTTGTAGGATAAACCTATATAGCCAATACCCAAAGTTACCACCAAAGTTAGGGCAATTATCGGTATTCTCCACTTGCTTGCTTGCTTGGGTGAAAGAACACGACCTAGACTTTTCTGATCAATTTGATGCAGACTATTACTCACACCAAATAATGCAAACAAAAACAGTAACGTACAGGATAAGGAAAAGTCAAAATCAATAAGAGCATGACCACCCAAGGCCAATGCTGAAATAACTAAAGAGGCCTGAAGCAATTTCTGTTCATCGTTTCCCTTTCGCCAAATGCTAAATCCATACAGAATGAGTAAGACCCATATTCCTGCAAAAGATAGGAAACCTATTAATCCTGTTTCTACCAAAATTTGAATCCAACTACTGTGTACTTGAGTAGTACTATAATCATAAGTCTGAAATGACTTATATGACGCTTCCCAGGCACCTCCCCCATGTCCAAAAATGGGGTGCTCCATGAAAATTCCCTCAATCGCTTCCCGCATCCAAAACAAACGGCTCCATGCACTATACGTGTCAAGGGAGATATCCCGGTTTATGGTTGAAATATCATTTTTATCTGTTGACGCTATCGTTTCCGAAGTCACGCTTGGTTCGGCAACTTCAGTATTTTCTTGCTTATCACCAATCACTGAAAATCCAAAAACAGCTTGGAACATAAATAGCACTACTAGCACTGTTTCAATTGCAATAATGACTTTCCTGTTTCTTTTTTTGAACCAATCGGTTTCAATAACCTTATTTCGAAACCAGGTAAGTGCTAGCGTTATGGCAACAGCTATAAGGATCAAAAGAAAGGCTATGTCTGAATTCTTATCCGCACAAGCCAACAGAAATTTTCCATGAATCAGATAGGCCGGCACAGAAGAAATCAGCATGGTAGTCAAGAAAGACATACGTTTTGAAGCTGGAACAAATAGATAAAATAGGGCAATTACAACTAGCCAGACCAAAAATGCGCCCCTTGATAAGGTCGCGAAAAAAGCTAGCATGGTAAACATTTGCACCAGAACATATAGATATGGCAATCTGTCTTTTTCTAATAGATAAAGTCCCAATACAAAAATAGCCAAAAACAATGCCGCCGCAGTATTGGGGTACTGTAACGATGTAAATAGCCTGTATCCACTAAATCCATCTTTTATTGTTATAAAGCCCATCGCTCCAGCCAGGGCAATTATTCCTACCAATGCGCCCGAAAAATAAAGACTTCGGATTACTATGTCTACCTTCTTTTTATTAAAAGAAAGATTGCTGACAGACCAAAATACAATAAAAAACATAATCGTCTTTGAAAACTCTATAAATGCTAATTCATGGTCTGCCGCCCCTAGTAGAAAGGGAACAATATACGACAATAGAAATAGCAGTACCAGGCGATTCATCCAGGTTGGTAGAACACTATACTCTCTTTGTGTCGTCTTCCATAACCACGTAACAAAGAAAGCCGCACTTAATACCATCAAAGCAACCATCTGTTCGCTTACAAAAAATAAGCCTCTAAAATAAGGGGCAATTGCCACGGTTCCCATGATTAAAATGAATGCTATCTTCCAGAAAATATTCGTGTTTATAACCTCATGACTATTCTTATTCAATTACATATCCTCCTATGGTGTTTCACCCATAAGCTGCTCTAAATAGTTGTAAAATTCGTCACGGAATTCCTCGCGATTTAAGGCAAACTCAACGGTCGCTTTCAGATATCCCAGTTTGTCACCCGTGTCATATCTCTTGCCAATAAATTCATACGCATATACATCTTGCGTTTCCATCAGTACCTTTATGGCATCAGTCAGTTGGATTTCTCCGCCCTTCCCAGGCACAGTCTTCTCCAAAATTGAAAATATCTCCGAATCCAAAATATACCGCCCGATAATTGCCTGATTACTAGGCGCTTCTTCAAAGCTCGGTTTTTCAACCATATCACTTACTTTTATAATGCGATCGTGGTAGCGTTTTCCATCTACTATTCCATACTTTTCAACATCAGCATCACTTACCTTCATCGTAGCTAGAATATTACCACCCAATTTATTTTTTTCATCTATCATTTGTTTTAGACAGGGTTTGCTTCCTGTAATTAAATCATCACCCAGCAAGATGGCAAATGGCTCATCACCAACAAAGCTCTTGGCACACAAAACAGCATGTCCAAGACCTTTGGCTTCTTGTTGACGAATGAAATGAACATTACACAGTCCTGCCGGTTTACACACTGTATCCAATTCATCTTTTTTGTTGCGCTTTTCCAGTATATCTTCTAACTCATACGCTTTATCAAAATGATCTTCAATGCTCTGCTTATTTCTTCCGGTAATAATTAGAATATCCTGAATACCCGACGCGGCTGCCTCTTCTACGATATATTGAATCGATGGTTTATCAACTACAGGAATCATTTCTTTGGGCACTGCCTTAGTAGCAGGTAGAAATCTTGTCCCCAGTCCGGCCGCAGGTATAATTGCTTTTCTTATCATATTATCCCTCCCATCGTCGGTATACATCTTGTTCAACCCCCAAATGGTCCAAAACTCTTCCAACCAGATTATCTACCAAATCATCAATACTCTCCGGATGATTATAGAAGGCCGGCATAGCAGGAATGATATCAACACCCATCCTTGCAAGTGTCAAAAGGTTATTCAAATGTATTTCACTAAATGGTGTCTCTCGAGGAACCATAATCAAATTTCTTTTTTCCTTAAGTATCACATCAGCACTTCGTTCAAGAAGGTTTATACTTCTACCAGTTGCAATACCACTTACCGTGCCCATGCTGGCCGGTATAACCACCATACCATCCATACGAACAGAGCCACTAGCAATACTAGCTCCGATATGAGCTTCGTCATACAAGTGAATGGCAGTTGTTTGAAACAAATCATCTAGATATTGCTGGTCTTGCTTTGGGTTTCCACTCAGCGACCAGCCCAACTCATAGTTGGCTACTTCTCTGCCTGCATTCGTGATGACCAAATGGACCTCAATACCTGATTTAAGCAGATATTCTATCAGCTTTTTAGCATAGCAAGAGCCACTTGCACCAGTAATACCGACAATGATTCGCTTCATGATTATTTCCTTTCAAGGCCGAACTTATCGTGTAAAGACTTGACGGCTTCTTGTACCTCTTCTCTAGCAACAATGCATGATACCTTGATTTCTGATGTTGAAATCATCTGGATATTAATATCAACGTCTGCTAAAGCCTCAAACATACGCGCCGCAACACCTGGATTGGACTGCATGCCAGCACCTACAATGCTCACCTTCGATACGGTATCATCAAACGCTATCCCATGAGCCTTCAGCTCTGTATTCAGGTCTTCCATAACCGCCAGTGCAGCCTTCGATTCACTAGTTGAAACAGTGAACGAAATATCGTTAGTATCATCCTTATGGTTGCTCTGAACAATCATATCCACATTAATATTTTCCTTAGCCAAACGATTGAATATATTCATAGCAACACCAGGGATATCAGGTACACCAACGATGGTAATTTTGGCTACTCTAGTATCAAATGCTACTCCATTAACAATTACACTTTTTTCCATTTCTGAAACCTCCCTAACAATGGTTCCCACACTATCGTTAAAACTCGAACGCACATGAATCTTCACATTATACTGCTTGGCATATTCTACGGAACGAGGCTGAAGCACAGCCGCACCTAAGCTCGCCATTTCTAACATTTCGTCATATGAAATATACTCCAATTTGCGAGCATTGGGCACCACGCGTGGATCCGTCGTAAATACTCCATCCACATCTGTATATATCTCACAGACATCGGCATGTAGCGCTGCAGCCAAAGCTACAGCAGTAGTATCGGAGCCACCTCGACCCAAGGTAATTATTTCACCGCTATGCGTCATGCCTTGGAAGCCAGCAACAACCAAGATATTGCCTTCATCGAGTCTTTGTTTCATGTTTTTAGTATCAATGTTCTTTATTTTACCTTTGCCAAAGAACTCGTCAGTTTCAATACCTGCTTGTCCTCCTGTAAAGGAGATTGCCTTGTGTCCCATTTCCTCTATCGCCATCGTCATTAAGGAAATTGTCACTTGCTCTCCAGTCGATAGGAGCATATCCATCTCCCGCGGAGAAGGATTGTCACTAATTTCCCTCGCTAGCGCCACCATTTGATTCGTGCTTCTACCCATCGCTGATACGACTAACACAACTTGGTTACCCTCTTCTTTACAGCGAATCGCCTTTTTAGCTACTCTTTTGATACATTCGGGATTGGCTACCGAAGTACCCCCGAATTTTTGGACAACAATACCCATAAGTCCCCCCGTCAATTCTCCTTCTCTACTCTGATTAAGTTCTCAAGAGCGTGAACTGGTTCCAAGCCCTTTATTTGTTCAATCGCTTTTTTTAAATTACAGTCCTGTACTTTTTCAGTAATCAGGACTAGATCTGCTTTTCCTTCACAGTACTTCTTCTGAATTACAGAATCGATCGAAACACCATTTTCACCAAAGAGGCCAGCAATTTTTGCCAAGACTCCCGGTTTGTCGGCTACGGTCATGCGGATAAAATACCGATCAAAGGTATCTTCAATACCCAGAATTTCCTTTTTTTGATAGCAAGAGCAATTATCTCTTGGCGTTACATGTTTAACAATATTTTTACCTACTTGAAGGATATCTCCAACCACAGCACTGGCCGTAGGCATTTCTCCAGCCCCAAGTCCTTGGAACATCACATCCCCAACGGCATCCCCCTCTACATAAACTGCGTTGTAGACGTCGTTAACTTTCGCCAAAGGATGATAAAGGGGCAGTAGGACAGGATGTACCCGAGCCTCAACTTTTCCATTTGTTTCTTGGGCTAACCCCACTAACTTGATGGTACAGTTTAGTTCTTTAGCATATTCTATATCCCTTGAAGAAATTTTTGTTATCCCTTCAACATATACATCATCCAAGGTAACCCTGGTATTAAAAGCGATAGATGCTAAGATGGCAATTTTACGCGCTGCATCCAGACCCTCGATATCTGCTGTAGGATCTGCCTCAGCGTATCCCTTTTCCTGCGCTAACGTAAGTACATCCGAAAAATCGCTTCCATCTTCATACATCTTAGTTAAAATGAAATTGGTTGTACCATTTATGATTCCCATCACTTTGCTAATTTTATTACTTGCCAGTGCATTCTTCAATGGATAAATAATCGGAATCCCACCTGCAACACTAGCCTCGAACATCAAATCCACATCATTTTTCGCAGCGCTTTCAAAAAGTTCTTCTCCAGCCATGGCCATTAGGTCTTTATTCGCCGTTACAATGTTCTTTTTTTTATTCAGAGCTCTAAGAACATATTCTTTGGCAAGACCTGTGCCCCCCATTACTTCCACAATAATATCAATATCTGGATTATCTATTACTTCATCAGGATTCGATGTCAAAAGGTCTTTATCAATAATTTCAGCTCGTTCCTTATCCATATTAGAAACTAGAATTTTTTCAACTCTTAGGGAACGTCCAACATAATTCTCATGTTTATCGTGGTTCTGCTGCAGTAGCCGGATTACACCAGTGCCTACGGTGCCGCAGCCCAACAGACCAATGCCAATATGATCCATACTATTCCTCCTCTATACCTAGATGCCATTCCTTCTTTTTTTGTCTGAGCATCAGATCCAACACACTCTCTTGTGGATCCTTGTCTTTAAACAGAATCTGAAACACCTCATCTGCGATGGGCATTTCAACTCCATATCGTTCACAAAGTTCTTTCGTGATCTTTGCTGCTTTTACACCTTCCACAACCATGCTACTTTCATTTAATATATCTTTTAATTTTTTTCTTTGACCAAGTTCTACGCCGCAACTTCGATTTCTAGAATGTCTACTGTTACAGGTCACCATAAGGTCTCCTATGCCAGCAAGTCCTGAAAAGGTTTCCTGGTTGGCACCCATGGCAATCCCTAGTGTAGTTATTTCATGAAGTCCCCTGGTAACCAGGGCTGCTACGGAATTGTCTCCAAATCCTAGCCCTGCTGTTATACCAGCAGCAAGCGCTATTACATTTTTCGTAGCACCTGCAATTTCTACTCCTGCCAAATCACTGTTTGTGTAAACGCGAAACCGATCCGTCATAAATAATTCTTGAACCCGTTTTGCGGCTTCATCATTTTCGCTAGCAGCAACGATTGCAGCCGGCATTTTTCTGCCAACCTCCTCGGCATGCGTTGGACCAGACAAGGTACAAAACAAATCTTTTTCACCCAAAATCTTCGCCGCTTCTTGTGATAATCGGTTCCCAGTCTTTTCATCGAAGCCTTTGGCTACATTGACAAATAGCAAGCCTTTATTTGTACTGGCATTTTTCTTTATAGCCCGAATGGTGTCTAAGGTAACATGAGAAGGTACAGCAATCACATACATATCCGCATCAGCAATCTCTGCGTAATCTGCAGTAAGATTCACATTTTCTGGAATTTTAACTCCTGGCAGATAGGTAATATTTTCTCTAAATTCACGCATATAAGAAGCTTTCGTTGCATTTCGCGCAACGAGCCATATAGGTATGTTCTTTTCAGACAAAAGAACGGCCAACGCTGTTCCCCAACTGCCTGCTCCTACTACAGCAATCTTATCCATTTTTATCACTTTTTTTCCCACGTACAATGATTCGTACTGGCGTTCCCTCAAATCCTATCGCCTCTCGAAACTTATTCTCAATATGTCTACGATATGAGAAATGCATAAGTTCAATATCATTAACAAAAAGAATAAATGTCGGTGGCTTAATTCTTGCCTGTGTTCCATAAGAAATTTTCAAAGACTTCCCTTTATCACTAGGCGGTGGATTCAGCATCATGATTTCTCTTAACAGTTGATTGATAACACTGGTTCCTATACGCTTCGTAGTCTCCGCATAGACATGCTGTACTTCTTCTAAGATTTTATGAACTCTCTGTCCCGTTAAAGCTGATATATAGAGAACTGGAGCATACCGCAAAAAGCCCAATTCTTCACGCAATGTTTCAGTGTATTCCTTCATGGTATTGGTTTTTTTAGCAACCAAATCCCATTTATTAACTAAAATTACAGCTGCTTTACCTTGCTCATGAGCATAGCCCGCTATGCGTTTATCCTGTTCGCTCACACCTTCTGGTGCATCAATCATCATCAAGACAACATCGGCACGGTCTACAGCTCGAAAGGAACGGATAACGCTATATTTTTCCAGCACATCGTCTATACGTGCCCTACGCCTAATCCCAGCTGTATCAATAAGCAAGTATTTTTGTCCATCCACGATGACATGCGTATCGATTGCATCACGCGTTGTACCTGCAATGTCACTAACGATAACCCGATCTTCTCCTACTATCCGGTTTACTAGAGAAGATTTCCCTACATTTGGTTTCCCGATAACTGCAATTTTAATGTGATCTACATCTTCTTCTGTGTTCAGGTCCTTCGGAAAACTGCCGGTAATTTCATCTAGCAAGTCTCCCATATTAGTACCATGAATTGCAGAAATGGGTATCGGCGTTCCTAGTCCCAAACTATAGAATTCATAAACATCATCCATGCAAAAATTATCCGTCTTGTTGGCTGCGATAACTACCGGCTTTCCAGTTCTTCTTAGAATTGCAGCCACTTCACTATCCGCTGTTGTGATACCTGATTGCGTATCCACAACAAATAGAATTACATCTGCTTCCTCTACCGCAATTTCAGCCTGTTTTTTTACCTGGCTGTAAATATCATCCGTCTCCCATTGGATACCCCCAGTATCAATCAAGATGAAATGTTGATTTAGCCACTCCACTTCATGATACATCCGGTCCCTGGTTACACCTGGATAATCCTCAACAATTGCTACCCTTGAACCTACTATTCTATTAAAAACTGTGGATTTCCCAACATTGGGTCTACCCACTACTGCTACAATTGGCTTTCTCATGCCTATACCTCTTCCAAAAATTGTCGTGTCTATTCTACCACAAGTTCCCTGAAAAATAACTATTAACGAGAATAAACCCACCGTTCGGTGGGTTCTTTCTATTCAACTATTCTTAGGACAATCGGTCTTGCTTGGGGTCGTTCCATTGAAACATAATACGCTTCTCGTATTCGTTCTGTAGCTGCTTCTATATCTGCATTCTCATTTGACCACATGAAAGTACAAAGAACTTCACCGATTTCAACCGGATCCCCTTCTTTTTTAGCCAAGTGAATTCCCGCGCTATGATCGACTTCATCACCTTTTTTTCTTCTTCCAGCACCAAGTAAGCTAGATGCTCCTCCCACCTTCATGGCATCTAGTGAGGTTACCCAGCCAGCCTTCTCTGCTAAAATATCCAAACTGTTCGTAGGCTGTTCCATAACTGAATAATCGTCTACGACAGCAGCATTTCCACCTTGATGTTCAACCATTTCTTTAAACTTTTTCAGTGCCGAACCATTTTCTAAATTCTCAATCAAAATTTTCCGAGCCTCTTCGGGAGTTTCTGTCCGTCCCCCGATTGTTAGCATTTGGCTGCCCAATGTGAGGCAAAGATTGGTTAGATCAAGTGGGCCACGATTTTTTAAAGTTTCGATGGCTTCCATCACTTCATTGGCATTGCCAACTTCCTGACCAAGCGGTTGGTTCATCTGTGAAATAACAGCTACGCTTTTTCCTCCAGCCCTAGCAACTAAGTCCACCATGGTCTTCGCAAGATCAATAGCTCTCGGTTCTGTTTTCATGAAGGCACCTTTACCAACCTTAACATCAAAAACTATATTTTTATTCCCTGCTGCCAATTTTTTACTGACTACACTGGCTGCAATTAGCGCCGTATTTTCCACTGTAGCGGTAACATCTCTTATCGCATACATTTTCTTATCGGCTGGTGCCAAATTTCCAGTTTGGGATATGATCCCAACCTGAATTTCATTAATCTGCTTTATAAATACATTTTTCTCCAGTTCACATTGAAATCCCGGAATACTTTCTAATTTATCGACGGTCCCACCAGTGTGGCCTAGACCTCTACCAGACATTTTAGCCACTGGTACACCAGCACTGGCTACCAATGGTCCGAGAACTAGACTTACCTTGTCACCAACACCACCAGTACTATGTTTATCCACTGGAATGCCTTTAATAGAAGACAAATCCAATTGTTCCCCTGCTTCTACTACAGCCATCGTTAGATTAAACATTTCTTCCTCAGTCATATGTTGGAAGTATATTGCCATGGTCAGTGCTGAAATCTGATAGTCTGGCACTTCACCGCTAGCAACACCTTTTATAAAAAAATCAATTTCTTCTTTATTCAGGCTAAGACCGTCTCTTTTTTTTCGGATTATATCTACTGCTCTCATATGTTCCTCCCTTTTCTTAGTGTTTACTCTTCAATCTCAACAAATCTTTCCGATGCTCTAGGATGAGTCTGATCGTACACATCTCGAATATGTTTCCTAGATACATGTGTGTAAATCTGGGTCGTAGATATATCTGCATGTCCTAGCATTTCTTGCACACTCCTCAAATCTGCACCGTTTTCTAGAAGATGAGTTGCAAAAGAATGCCTCAAAGTATGTGGACTAACGTTCTTCTTAATCCCTGCTTTCTTGCAATACTTTTTAATAAGATTCCAAACACTCTGCCTCGTAATTAACTTACCAGATCGATTTAAAAATAAATGTCTATCTGAACCTTTTGCCAATTCAGTGCGCGATTGGAGCAAATAGGTTCTAAGCATTGTCACCGCAATCTCTCCTAGGGGTACAATGCGTTCTTTGTTGCCTTTTCCGATTACACGCAGGTAACCCTGCTCAAAACTAATATTTTTAGCTTCCAAAGAAGTTAACTCACTTACACGTAACCCTGCCGAATACAATAACTCGAGAATACATAAATCCCTAAGTCCTAATACGGTATCCCTCGCAGGCATCTTTAAAAGCTGCTCTGTCTCGTCCTGCGTCAGGAAATCTGGCAAATGGCGCCCCAACTTAGGTGAATGGATACCTGTCATTGGATTCTTGTCCATATACCTTTCCCGAATCATAAAATCGTAGAAGCTCCTAAGTGATGATATCTTTCTAGATATACTCGGTGGACGATTCCCACTTTTCTTAAGATGGTGTACATATCGTTGAATAGCCTCTCTATCCGCTTTATCCAGTGTTAACCCTAGGTTTTCCAAATGTGTTCTCAGTTGCTTCACATCTCGGCTGTAGCCATCAATGGTATTGTTACTACATGCTTTTTCCAAGCTAAGATACTGGATATAGTCTTCAAAGAAATCTTTCATCATATATTACACTCCAACGCATTTACCTTCTACATGAAACCGCATTTTCCTGCATAAACAAAAAGAATCAACACGTGATTCTTTAATTTTGATCCTCCTTGAATCGTTCCTCCTGTTTTTCTTGCATTATTTTTAGGTCGTCCGCTATTTGTTCTTCGCTGACTGACTGCAATTCCGGCAACTTGTCCAAACTCTCCAGACCAAAATACTCTAAGAATTCACTTGTCGTACCGTAGAGAATTGGACGTCCCGGCGTGTCCTTTCGCCCTACCTCATAAACCAAATTTTTCTCCATTAATCTAGCCAATATGCGGTCTACACCAACACCCCGTATCCGTTCCACCTCGGCTCGAATTATCGGCTGTCGATAGGCAATAATAGATAATGTTTCCAAGGCAGCACGACTGAGCTTTGAAACATGAGGTTTAAGAATTTTTTCCACTTCACAGGAGTATTCTTCTTTGGTCACAAAACGATATCCTTCTGCAACCTTTACGATGCGAATGCCATGAATGGTTTTCTCATATTCACTGATTAATTCATCCAGTAGTTTCATTACATCCTGTTCATCGAGTTCAATTGCTTCTGCCAATTCAGCTAAGGATAATGAATCCACTGAAACGAAAAGTACACATTCCAGTGCTGCTTTTTTTGTTTCGCTAAAGAGCATTACATCACCTTTCCTCTATGTAGATTAGTTTTATGGGTCCAAAATTCTCCGCCTGACGCACAATCATAGTTTCTTTGCGAATTAACTCCAAAATAGCTAAAAAATATATCACTATTTCATACCGTGTGAGTCTTTGCGGTAAAATATCTTGAAAATAAATTTCCTTTTTTTGAGAAATAATTTTTGTCACTGACTTCATAACATCTCCAATAGTGAGTACACTACGAGCTATCTCATGAAATTCTTCTTCCTCCGGTACACGCTCCATCACATCCTTAAATAAAGATGTTAACTGTTCAAAGCTGATATTCTCCAAAGGATTAACCTTTTGTGCCAACTCCTGTACCAACTCCTCATCGACAGGTTTAGCATAAACTCTAGCACTCTGAGTCTCTAATTCTTTAAATATATCGACTACCGACTTATACTGCTGATACTCTAGAAGTCTTTGCACCAGTTCAAGCCTAGGGTCTTCCTCTTCTTCTTCCTCTAAATCATCATGCTTCGGCAAAAGCATCTTAGCCTTGATGGCTAGCAAAGTCGAGGCAGTCACTACAAATTCACTAGCAACCTCAATATCCAGTTCCTTCATTGCTTCGATATATTCCAAATATTGATCTGTAATCAAAGAGATTGGTATGTCATAGATATCCAATTTATTCTTGCGAATCAAATGAAGAAGCAGGTCCATTGGACCTTCAAAAACCTCTAGGGAAATTTGGTACGTCAAATAGTCTCACCTCTTTAGATGTGCATTTGTTTGTGAACAAGTTCCATGGTCTCCTGCGCTCTAAGCTCAGCCCTCTTCGTACCATCTTCTAGGATAGCATATACCTTTTGAGGATCCTCAAGCAGGGCTTCTCTTCTTTCACGGATAGGAGCAATCATCTCATCTAGCTTTCCTGCCAATATTTTCTTACACTTGAAACAACCAATTTCTCCTTTGCGACAAGACTCTTCAATTTCACTTACTTGATCTTCATTATAAATCTTCTGGTACTGACATACTGTGCACACTTCTGGATGTCCTAAATCATCTTTATGTATTCTTGCAGGATCAGTCGTCATCATGCGAACCTTTTCCCAAATTTCCTCTTTACTAGCAGAAATGCTGATTTCATTTTTATAGCTCTTGGACATCTTTCTTCCATCAATCCCAGGAAGCAACTTGGTTTTACCCAGCAAGGCCTTCGGTTCAGGGAACACTTGCTCATCATACATAAAATTGAATCTTCTAGCAATTTCCCTAGTCATTTCAATATGGGGCAACTGGTCTTCGCCAACTGGTACAGCGGTAGCTTGGTACAAGAGAATATCCGCACACATCAACAAAGCATACCCTAAAAAACCATACGTTTTGATATCTTTGCCACGTTCTTTAAAGGACTCAATCTGGTCCTTATAAGTGGGAACTCTTTCCAACCAACTAAGTGGGGTCATCATAGACAAAAGCAAGAATAGTTCTGCGTGCGCTTTGACCTTGGATTGGATGAATATAGCTGATTTGCTTGGATCTAGTCCTACAGCAAGCCAATCTACTACCATATCAAAAATGCTTTGACTGATGCCTTCCGTTTCATCAAAGGATGTGGTCAAGGCGTGCCAATCTGCAACCATGAAATAGCAGTTATATTCATCTTGCAATTTAATCCAATTTTCCAGAACACTTAAATGTCCTATATGTAATTTACCAGTCGGACGCATGCCCGATAGTATTCTCTCTTTTGCCATTTTTCCTCCTATATTGTCAGCCCAACCAAAAAGTTAAGCACATTCATAATAAACATAATTGCTGGTGTTAAAATTTTTCCCAATATGCCGCTAATCAGTAGAATAATCAGTATGATATTACCATAGTTTTGCAGTGGCGCAAGCTTAACCACCCACTTATTGGGTAGTGCACCAAACAAGATCTTGCTACCATCTAAGGGTGGTATGGGGATTAGGTTGAAAATCCCAAGTACCACATTAAACCAAACTAGGTAGAAAAAAAACTGTCCTAGCATACTATTGTAAGCCCCTGTCATAGCCCAGAGTAGAGCCGCGAAATAGGCTAGCGTCATATTCATGGCCGGTCCTGCAAGGGCAGTCAATACCATGCCTTTGCGTCTATTTTTGAAATACATCGGATTTACTTGTACAGGTTTTGCCCAACCAAAGCCTACAATTAGAAGCATCAAGGTACCATAGATATCCAGATGCTTTAGAGGGTTTAGACTAAGCCTTCCCGTACGAGCCGGTGTAGGGTCACCCAAAATACTTGCCATTTTCCCATGCGCATATTCATGAAAGGTAATGGCGATTAGTATAGCGGGAAAAGCTACAATAAAGGCACTCGGATCCCGTAAAAACATTATCGGATCCTCTCAGGAATAATGGCATTTGCAACTAGATCTTCAAAGCTCTCCCGACGAATGATTAGGTCTGCTTGTCCATCTTTTACTAAAACTACAGCTGGTCTAGTCAATGAATTATAGTTGGATGACATTGAGTATCCATAAGCACCAGTTGCTGTCATGGCTAGCAAATCTCCTGGTTTAGCAATACCCAGCTTACCATCAACCATCAGCATATCACCTGATTCACAACATTTTCCAGCAATATTCACGGTCTCTCTTTCAGAGTCCAAAGCACGGTTAGCAATGATTGCATCATACTTGGCACCATACAAGGCAGGTCGAATATTATCAGGCATGCCTCCATCAACTGCTACATATTTTCTATGGCCTGGAATTGCCTTAATTGAGCCCACTGTATACAGGTTGGTTCCAGCAGGTCCGATGACAGACCGGCCTGGCTCAATCAGAACCTTAGGCATAGCAATATCAATATCTTTACAAACCTCACCTAGGGTATCGAAAACGTTGTTGGCATATTCTTGTATATCAGCTGGAGCATCCTCTTCCGTATAATAAATACCAAAGCCGCCTCCCAAATCTAATTCGTTAATCACATAATCGTATTTTTGGGAAATATCTTTAATGAAATTACACATAACAGATACTGCATGCTTATAACTGCTCATCTCAAAGATTTGAGACCCAATATGACAATGTAATCCAATTAATCTCAGGTTAGCATAATCGATTGCCTTACCTACCGCATCAATGGCTTGACCATTCGGTAGCGTAAATCCAAACTTGGAATCAATTTGTCCAGTTCGAATATATTCATGAGTATGTGCTTCCACGCCAGGCGTAATACGAAGCAAAATATCTACAATCTTATTTTGTTTCCTAGCAAGTTTATCTAGCATATCCATTTCGTAGAAATTATCTACTACGATTCTACCCACACCATATTCCATGGCCATCAGCAGTTCTTCCTCCGTTTTATTGTTTCCATGGAAATAAACTTTTTCCATCGGAAAATCTGCCTGAGCCGCAATGAATAATTCTCCCCCAGAAACAACATCGAGGCCTAGTCCTTCTTGTTTCACAATTTGGCAAATTGCCGGTGTGATAAACGCTTTTGAAGCATAGAGCACCATCGCATTACCGCCTGAGCGCTCTACAAAGTCCCTAAAGTAGCGTTTGCAAGTATTACGTACCATTTCTTCATCTATAACTACAAGCGGCGTACCAAATTGTTCGCGTAAATCCAATGTGTCGATACCACCGATTTCTAAATGTCCTTCTTGGTTTATTTTCATAGTCCCATTCAGTTTAATCATATTCCCTCTCCTATCTTCTCCATCCTATTTTTTTACACTTAATGACAAGCCATCACCAACAGAAAGAATGGTGCTAAAAAGGTCTTGCCGCTCAAATAATCTGCGATTAAAGTCAGACATGTTTTGTTTTGGACGTTCTCTTTGGGCATGGATTGCAAATAGTACATCATCTGCAACTAGCAATCCACCGCTAGGCAGCTTATCCACAAGTTTATCTAGGGTTTCCTTATATGTTCTCGTTCCCCCATCCTGTAGAATCAACCCAAAAGGTCCCTCTAATTCATCCAAAAGATCTTCTGCCATACCTTGGTGTACACTTACAACATCACTCAAACCGGCCTTTTCTAGATTGATTCTAGCCTCATTCACCAATCTTTCATGGTATTCTATTGTAATTAGTTTTCCGCCAGTCTGTTTTAAAGCTGTTCCCATCCATATTGCCGCATAGCCCATAGAAGTACCGATTTCCAGTACCTTCTGGGGCCTAGTTGCTAGAATTAGAAGATGTAGCATCCGTCCTAGTTCTTTGCCAACAGATGGACACACATCATCCCGTTGCCGTTCATCTCGAAGGATATCCTCCTGGAGAGGCAACAGATGTTTCAATAGTTTTTCTACATAATTATCCTGTTGCAATATCTTTTCATGCCTTTCTAAAATATCCTTTAAATAATATCATCTTTTTAAAAGGATTCAAAACATTATTATTTTCTACTTAAATAGATGCATCGTTCCCTTAAAGTAATCATACCCTGAGAATACCGCGGCAACCAAAGAAACATAAAAAAGCACCATAGCTAACACACTGAACCATACTGGTAATACTGTTCCCCATGCTAAAAGAAGCATAATCAGCGAAACCATCTGTGTTAATGTCTTCAACTTACCCCAAATGCTTGCAGCCATAACCAAGCCATCCTTGGCTGCCAAAACCCGAAGTCCAGTCACAGCCGTTTCTCTACCCAAGATAATAACAATTGCCCAAGCAGGTAAGATATGCGCTTGAACGAGATAAAGGAAAGCTGCCATAGTGAGCAGCTTGTCAGCAAGAGGATCCAAGAATTTACCTAGCGTAGTCACTTCGTTTCTTTTTCTAGCCAGATATCCATCAAGAAAATCTGTAAAAGAAGCTAAGGCAAATATCGTAGCTGCCACCAAATTTGGCTCGAGATGCATCAAGAGCATGAAAAGTGGAATCATAAATACTCTGGCTAACGTTAGTCTATTAGATATATTCATTTCTAATTTCTCCTATCAGATCATACTCTGTCGAATCTTGTACAAAAACTTGAACAAAATCTCCAACGTATAATTTTTTATCACTCTTTACACTTATGACTCCATCTACGTCGGGTGACATAAAGCGTGTCCGTCCCATGTAAAGCTCATCTTGAACTTTTTCCTCGATTAAAACCTCGATGGTTTTCCCCTGCCAGCTAGCTAACCACTCTGAGGTTATTCTCTGTTGCATCTCCATCAATTGATTATATCTTTCTTGCTTGATTTCTTCATCAATCTGCCCGGTCATACGAGCTGCAGGTGTGCCATCCTCTTGAGAATAAGTAAATGCGCCGACCCAATTAAGCTTTATTTCTTTCATAAATGACATCAGTTCTGCAAACTCTTCCTCGCTTTCTTGAGGAAATCCGGTAATTAGTGTGGAACGTAACGTTATGTCTGGGCATTGTTTACGAATCATCCCAATCAGGTTTCTAATCTTCTCCTGGGTCATTTTACGTCCCATTTTTCTCAAAATAGAATCACTAGCATGCTGTAGTGGAATATCTAAATAGTTACATATCTTTGCTTCATTCTGTATAGTTTTAAGTAATTCCTCGTCGATTGCATCCGGGTAAGCATACAGTATCCGTATCCAACGCAGTCCCTCAATTTGGCATAGTTCATGTAAGAGTAAACTCAGATTTGTAGTATCCTCTAAATCCTTGCCGTAGGCTGTTGTATCCTGAGCAACCAAGATGAGTTCCTTGATACCATGCTTTGCAAGTTCCTGCGCTTCTTTAAGCAAGATATCTTGTTTTCTGCTGATAAAAGGACCTTTAATCGATGGGATAGCACAATAGGTACAACAAGTATCACAACCATCTGCAATTTTCAGATAAGCTGTCGTCCCCTTTGTAGACCTAGGATATTGCTCATCGGAATCCAGATAATCATGATGCTTCAATTCCGATTTTTCTTCCTTCGACTCAATATAATCAAGAATATCCGTTAGGCTATATACACCAAAAAAAGCATCCACCTCCGGGATGGATTCTCTTAATTCTTTTTCATATTTCTGTGATAAGCAACCATGCACAATCACCTTTAGTCCTGTATTATCCTGTTTTGCCGCAACTACCTCTAAAATTGTCTGAATTGATTCTTTTTTTGCTGGCAGAATAAAGCCACATGTGTTAATCACAGCCCAGTCAGCATTCTTTAGTTCTTCGGTCACGCTCCATCCTTTTTGTTCAACTAATCCTTCAAAAGCAGATGAATCGGCCGTATTCTTATCGCATCCCAGTGTTCGTATATATATTCTTTTCTGCATATTACTCCTCTAAATAATCCTTATAGACAACCTGTCCTTGTTTACCTTCAAATCCCGTGTCTATCCCATCTTTATATATAGACACAGCACCAGCATCTCCCAATGTTAGTTGGATTGAATTGTTTCCAAAAAAACGTACTACTTCTCCAGACTCAAGTGTGCCTGCATACTCACTTTCACCATCAATATTGGCACTAACCCAGCACTTACTGCCTGTTACTTCTGATACCTTCACCATGATATCTAGACCATCTTCAATATATTCTGGGCTGATATACTCATATTCAAACTCTTGATATACATTAGTCGATGGTTCTTCAACAGCTTGTGGTTCAATTTCGTCTACCACTTCAGGTACTTCTGGGATTGGTACTTCATTAATTGGTTCGATGGGTATTAATTCTCCCGCAGTCTCTCCACCATCGCCCATCAAAGTCGCTCCAACATATACTGCGACCGCCAAAACCAACAATAATACAATCGCGGCCAACGCACGTCTTGGCTTATTTTGCTGAACCATTTTTACAGAACGATGTTTCGTGGTTCTTTTTGGCACGACAGGCTTCTTTGCCGGTTCACGGCGTTCTTTTACTGATGGTTCTGGCCTTGAAACTTCCTTTTCGTCTGGAATATTCAGACTTTCTTCTTTTGGAGGATTTACCAATTCAGAATATTGTGCGAGTACCTCATCCGTATCAATTTCATAGAGCCGAGCTAGATTTCTAATAAATCCCTTCACGAAGATTGGTTGAGGCAAACCTTCTAGTGAATCTTCCTCTAGCTGTTCAATGTAAAAATTGCGAATTTTAGTTTTCTCAGCTACATCTTTGACGGTAAGGCCATTGCTTTCTCTCGCACTGCGTAAAAGTTCGCCTAACTTGCTCATATTACTCTCCTTTATGCAACAATTGTTGGATACTATCTGCAGCTTTTTCCACATCTGCCGAACATACTGAAGCAAAGTACTCATCTGAAGGCTTTGATGGATGGTTATACAATGGGTCATAATACTTAATGAGTAATTCCTCTACTACTTGTTGGTATTCTTCCTTTTCGATGGCTTCTACAAACTGATTGACTTTTTGTTTTCCAATCCGTCTTCCTAAAAAACTCACCGCTTGAATCAGTTCCTCATTGGATTGAATTTTGGTATATTCCTTTATGATTCTTTTAGCCCGATTTTCAACTGAATCGTATACTAGTATCTTATTTGAATTCAGTAGATGGGTAAATACGTTCTTAGCAATAAATAATTTCCCGATCCTGCTACTCTCTCCCTCAATAATTGTTGGAGCATCCACAGGTATTTGCTGGAGCTCTCTCAAAAGTACAGAATCAAAATGTTTTTGACTCGGCTGTTCCCCTAAACCAACTGAGCCGAATACGGAGCCTCTGTGGTTGGCATATTTTTCAAGGTTTAATGTATAGACACCACGTTTTTCAAGAATCTCAATGATTTCAGTTTTCCCGGTACCTGTCAGTCCATACAAGCTGTAGAAAGGAGGCAATTTTAACTGTTCAAATTCCTGCATCACATATTTTCTATATTCTTTATATCCACCTTTAATACGCTTAACCTCAATACCTGCCGCAGCTGCTAGGTCGCTCATACTTTTACTTCTGAGCCCTCCTCGCCAACAATATAGAACCAACGTTCCTTGGTTTTCTAGTTGACGCAATTGCTCCAATTTTCCACCGAGCACGGGAAGTACTAATTCTACGCCCTTCTTGCTGGCTTCTTCCTTACCTTGCTGTTTGTACAAAGTTCCGACAATTTTCCTTTGGTCATCATCAAGAATCGGTAGATTTACCGCTCCCGGTATGTGATCTTCCATAAATTCTTTCGGCGAACGAACATCTACATAGATGGCGCCCTCGATTTTCATCGAATCGCCATAGGTTATATCTCTATTCATTTATTCCTCATTTTCTTGATTAAATATTCGGTTAAATTCATCCCAGCCAACAAGTACCTGTCTAGCCTTTGATCCTTGATAGGCACCCACAATATTTTTATCCTCTAACTGGTCAATAATCCTAGCAGCTCTAGTATAGCCTATCTTAAGCCTGCGTTGAAGCATAGAAATGGAAGCCTGTCCGGACTCAATAACCAAGGCACCGGCATCCATTAATAGTTCGTCATACTCCTCATCGCTATCTGATGGTTCAGATTCTTGCTGGTCTAGCATCTCGATGCCTTGCAAATATTCTGGCTTGGCTTGTTCTTTCAAAAATCCCACCACTTTGGAAACTTCCGTTTCAGTGATATTGGCTCCTTGCACCCTACGAGGCTTATTCAGACCTACCGGGGAAAATAGCATATCTCCACGTCCTAAAAGCTTCTCCGCTCCTGCTCCATCTAAGATTGTCCTTGAATCTACCTGTGAACTTACCGCAAAGGCAATCCTACTAGGTACATTGGCTTTAATTAATCCCGTAATAACATTAACAGAAGGACGTTGGGTCGCTATTACTAAGTGCATGCCTGCAGCCCGAGCCATTTGAGCCAATCGGCAAATCGAATCTTCTACGTCTGCTGGTGAAACCATCATCAAGTCAGCTAGCTCATCAATTAGAATCACGATATAGGGAAGCTTACCTTCACTGGGTTGACCACTGGCTTGTTTTTCCAACATTTTCTTATTGTAGCCATAAATATCTTTTACACCCTCTTTGGCAAACAAAGAGTAGCGATTTTCCATTTCAGCAGTCATCCATTTCAAAGCGGTTGCTGCTTTCTTAGGTTCAGTAATAACGGGCGCAACTAGGTGCGGTACTTCATTGTAGGTAGTAAGCTCCACTTTTTTGGGATCGACCATCAAGAACTTCATTTCATCCGGACGATATTTGTAAAGCAAACTGCAAATCAAGGTATTCATGCATACAGATTTACCAGACCCCGTAGCGCCGGCAATCAATAGGTGGGGCATTTTGGCCAAATCAGCATAAACGGTTTGTCCTGCAATGTCTTTTCCTAAGGCAACCGTTAAATTCCCCTTTTGGTTCATAAATGCATGCTCACCCAATATTTCGCGTATGGTAACTTCTCGTACAGTCTTGTTAGGAACCTCAATTCCGATGGCCGCTTTTCCTGGTATCGGTGCTTCAATCCGGATGTTAGGTGCCGCAAGACTCAATGCGATATCATCAGCAAGTCGTAAAATCTTGCTCACTTTAATACCTGGAGCCAATTTTGCTTCATAACGAGTAATGGCAGGGCCAATACTAATCTGGTCAATTTTTAATTTAACACCAAAACTTTCTAAAGTCTGTTCCAATAAATTAGCAGTATCTTGAACTTCTTTTTCACTTTGAGCCCGATTGTTGTCCTTGACATTGCGCAATAGTTCTAACGATGGGTAGTTCCACGCCTTATTATTCGTCACATTGTTTTTTTCTGCCTTGAGCGATATTTCCATTTGCTCTTCTAAACGCTCATCCCCAATGTCCTTCGGCTCAGTTTTTTTCTTTGCTTGTTCTATCTTATCTTTTTTGGCATGTTGTTTGCCAATATTCTCGTCCATAAGAATATCTTTGACACTTTCATAGCTATTCTCATCAAATTCGGCCGAGTGCTTAATTACCGGTCCTTTGGGATCTGGTAATTTATTTGCTTTTTCAGGTTTAGCATTTACTCTTTTCGGATTCTTCTTCGCTTCTTCCTTCTTCAATTCTTTAGATATTCTTCTCTTTTCCATAAATCGATGATAAGCATTGCTCACCATCCCACCACGGAATCCTTCTAAAAGCATCAATAGTCCGCCAACCAACGTAGCTGCTAAAAAAATATACGACCCTAAACGCCCCAGCACTTGATAGAGCACCCAAGACAGACCCATCCCAAGCACACCGCCGCCTTCACCTTGGAGCCCTAGTCTAACACTCTCCATAAATTGCATCTTCATGACTGCATCTACACTAAAGATTCCTAATACGCTGAGCAGTAGCAAGAAAAATCCTGCCAGGTTGGTTTTAAGATTGTTCTCCCTGTATCCAATTAGAAATAGCAAGCCAAGTAGCAGTCCCACGCTTGGCACTACTATTCCAGCCTTGCCAAAAATCCCCATCAAGGTACGAGAAAAAAAGCCGCCAGCCAGACCAATTTGTTCTGGATCTCCATTTCCATTTTGTGTCAAAACAAAACTCACCAGTAGAAAACTACTGATGGCAAGAATGGAAATCCCTACCAAACGCCTCTTTATATTGCTTTCTTTTTTTGTCTCTTGTTTACGTTTAGTCAATATCATTCCCCTTATCCCAAATCAGATGTCCTTGGTCATCATTTCTAAAACCAATTTTTTGTAGATTTTCTGTCTTATGAGATGCTTCCTTTAAAAGAATACGTTGTACTTCTGGAAACGCTTCCCTCAGTGACAATAAAAACTCTACCTTGTAGTCCCGCTCATTCGCTTCATCTTTCGCAGTTAAAAGCTCCACTTTTAAACATGAACCATCTTCGTAAGGATACACGTAAGCTAGTGCAAATATTGAATTCTTCTTATTCACCAACACAAAAAGCCTATCATAGTAAGGATTTTCATCCTCAATATCTTCAGCAAAATACTCCCCATTACTAAATGACGCCAAATCAAAATCATAACTTTCTAGCAGAGAAAGTTTCATTACCCTCATGTTTTACTCCTCTATAATATATTACCATTCATTATAACAAATATTTATTGTCTTTGCCCCCTATTCTTTGATAATCTATGGTGAGAGACATACTATGGAGGAATTGTAGATGAAAATTGTTTGTTTGGGCGATAGTTTAACCAAAAGTTACAAAATTAAGAAAAATGAAAGCTGGGTAGCACTGGCTGATGCAAACTCAGAACATGAGTGGATTAACCAAGGCATTCTGGGTGATACGAGTGTGGGAATGCTTTCGAGACTGGAGAGGGATTGCTTTTCATATAATCCTCAAGCAGCTATACTAATGTCCGGCACCAACGATCTCATCCAAGGTGTAACCTTGCCTTTTATCCAATCTAATCTGGCCTGTGCCGTGCATCATTGTAAGCATTTTGGCGTGACACCATACGTAGGGATTCCAATTCTTTCTGACCCGGCTATTGCATCCACCTACTGGGGTAAACAGATTGATTTCAACTTTGTTAACCAACAGTTACAACTTTACCGCTCATGGATTATGCAGTTTTGCGAACAATTCTCTTGTCCTGTTATTGATTTTCAAAAGAATTTTTTGAGTGTCGTGTCAGCCAATTCAACTCAGGAGTGGTATATAGATGGGCTTCACCCAAATGCTGCTGGAAACAAAGTATTCGTCGAAAGCCTTCCTGGTGCACTTTACAAAAAATAAACTTGATGTATTCTAGAGGTAAGTTTTTATCATAAATATGATGTTAATGATTGACAAAACGACAATCATAAGTATAATGATTTTTTTAGCACAAAAGCGCAGAACTAAGGCGTTTAATATTAATGAAGTAATAGGGAGCGTGAAGCAATGATCAATAAGATGAATAATATGCTGTCATACGATCTTCTGTACTATGTACAGAGTGACCGTTACACAACGGATGAGCTCAAAGATTTGTTGCAAAAGCACGAGGAAATTAAGTTTGTTTCTCTGGTAGGTGTTGATTTAGGTGGAAATGACACAGATGAAAAAATTCCCATTTCCTTATTCCTTGAAGACATCAGTGCATTCCTATCTGGTGGTGGTGTTCAAACAGATGGTTCTAGTGTAGTTCTACCAGGCATTGCTACCTTGAATAACGGTAAAGTCGACCTAATACCTGACTCCGCTGTTCGATGGTTTGTAGACTATAACTATGGCAATATTGACCCCGCCACAAATAAACCCGTCGGAACTCTTAGAATACCCTCATTCTTGAAACATAACGGAAAGTTAATCGACTCCAGAAGCATTCTAAAAGCTGCTGTTTCTCATTTCAAGCAAGAAATACTATCTTTGATAAAAAACAATGCTCATGCAGCTGAAGCGTTACAGCTTAACCCGGAAGATATTGAGGATATTCTTCTCACTTCTGCGACCGAACTAGAATTTTGGGTTCATACTCCAGAAGATGTAGCAAATATCACGGCCTTATCTGCTTCACAGCACATGCAAGAACAATACTGGAAACGGACCAAAGGGTTGGTTCGTACCGCAATGGAGCGTTCCCTTACCTTATTAGACAACTATGGTCTGGAAGCAGAGATGGGTCATAAGGAAGTCGGTGGTGTTAAAGCCAAAGTGGACGCAACTGGTAATTTCTCCCACGTAATGGAACAACTAGAAATCGACTGGAAGTACTCAACTGCATTGCAGGCAGCAGATAATGAATTAATAGCTCGAACGAAAATTAAGGAGTTATTCCAAAATCACGGTCTCGATTGTTCCTTCAATGCCAAACCCATTGACTCGGTCGCCGGAAATGGTGAACATACACATGTTGGAGTAGCATTAAAGCTGAACAATGGTAGCATTCGCAACCTGTTCTCACCCATTATGATGGAAGATGATTACATGAATATATTTGGTTGGGGCGCACTAATGGGAATGCTTAAAAACTACGAAGTGGTCAACCCCTTCATTAGTGGAACCAATGATGCCTTGAATCGTTTACAACCAGGATTTGAAGCACCCATATGTATTGTAGGTTCTATTGGACACTCTTTGGAAACGCCCTCCAGAAATCGAACTGTATTGGTAGGACTTATTAGAGACATGGAGAATCCTCTTGCTACCCGCTTTGAAGTACGTTCTCCAAACCCACATAGTAATACCTATCTGACCATTGCTGCACTATACCAATCGGTTTTAGATGGTATCAAGGCAGCTGTCAGCTCTGGACTCAGCACCAAGGAACTAGAAAATATTTTCAATAAAAAAGCCGGTGAAGAAGTTTTCTACTTAGAAAAGAATCGTGAATACCGTAGTGAAGAAGATGTTTTTGAAGAATTTGATCTAGAACAGCGAACTGCTTTATTCGGACATCATCCTGCAACAGTCTGGGAAAACGTTCAAGGATTCGGTCTCTACCCTGAAAAAGTATCCGTACTTAAAGATGGTAGTGTGTTTACAGACTCTATCTTGGAATCCTACCGTTTGGGTTGCATCAATAAATGGACAACAGAAATCATAGCTCGCGTCATTCCCAATATGGCCAAGACTTCAAAATATATGGTGAAAGTGCATGACCAAGAATCTGGTAATGCGCTAGATGATAGTCGTTGGGCAGAAATTCAGGCCCTTAAAAATAGCTTGTTTAAGGATACCATCGACGGACTTTCTCTAGTGAGCCAGATGCGCCAAGCGATTGATAATAAAGAATATGAGCATGTTTCTGAATTACAATCTACTATCAAAAATGAATTTTCTAAATTAAAAAGCTTGTATACACAATACAAACGGAATATAATCTAAAGCAGTAAGAATACAGTGTTACCGAAAGGAGGGTCGAACATGTACTTTATTACAGATGCTTGTGTTTCATGTGGCGTTTGTGCTGACGAGTGCCCCGTTGAATGCATAAGTGAAGGAGATGACAAATATGTCATCGATCAAGATAGTTGTATCGAATGTGGCTCCTGTCAGGCAGCTTGCCCCAGTGATGCCATTATTGAAAAATAGTACTTTCTAAAGGCCTGCTAACGCAGGCTTTTTTTTTGCTAATCATGCTTGAAATAGCATATAATTGAAAAAGCATGGAGGTGAAGCTCGGATGAAAATTCCAATCAAAAAAATATTAGTGATTATTATAATTCTGACCAGCTTATTTGCTAGTGCATGTGATTCTAATCAAGACAAATCAATTGTCGTCTCCATCGCACCAATTAAAGGGCTTACAGAAGCCATCGTTGGCGATTCATGGCAGGTCTATTCTCTTGTCCCTGTTGGACAGAATCCGGAAGACTACGAGCCTACCATCGACGATATGATGCATTTAGAAGATGCGCAAGTCGTAATGCACCTTGCATTACCTGCTGAGGAAGCAACCCTAAGTAAATTACAGTCCAACAAACCGGATAAATTGCTTGTAAACTTATCCGACCTATGTGCTCAACAAAAAGAGCCTATATACATCACTGCAACGCAATTAGACCCTCATATTTGGTTATCTCCAAAACGAGCACTATTGCTATCCGAGAGCATCAGAGATACCATGGTTACCCTCGATGCCAATAATGCTCAACTATATCGAGACAACCAGGCAAAATTGGCAGTGCAGCTTAACCAATTAGACCAGGCTTGGGAAAGCACAGTGAAAGAACTCCCGAGGCATGCTTTTGTTATTTACCATCCTGCCTTGTCTTACCTAGCCCTTGACTATGGGCTTGAAATGATTAGTGTAGAACAACATGGTAAGGAACCGGATGTAGCAGACTTGGATCGAGCGATTCAGGACGCAAAGAGCCATGGGATACATACCGTATTTTATCAACAGGAGTTTCCTAAGGAAAAAGCAGAAACGATTGCTTCTGAAATTGATGCCAACATTGTCCCGCTATCATTGCTTGATGAAGATTACCTGAATATGATGTATCAACTATTGGATATATTTGAAGATTCCTTATAAGGAGACAACAATGAGTGAGAATAAGCCACTGATTACACTAAAAGACGTTAGCTACCAAGCTGGTAAAAATCATATCTTAGAAAACATCAACCTTGAAGTGATGTCGGGCGATTTTTGGGGTGTAGTTGGTCCCAACGGGGCTGGTAAATCTACCTTGCTAAAAATAATTCTCGGTCTGCTACAGCCTACCGGAGGTAGCGTCGAAATTGGTGCCAATGTACAATTTGGATATGTTCCACAATTTTCTTCATTCAACAATAATTTTCCAGTTACGGTTGAGAAAATGCTTCTTCTAGGTTCTTTGCAATATCTTCGAGACCGTAGCCACGATTCAGAAGTATATGAAAAATGTGGCCAACTGCTTCAAGATATTGGTCTGTATGGTCTACGTTCACAACCTGTAAAAGATTTATCCGGTGGAGAGATACAAAGGTTACTTGTAGCCAGGGCACTTATCAATAATGCAAACTGTATCGTATTGGATGAGCCGACTGCCAGTCTAGATACTGAGTATCGCAATATCATTTTTGATAAATTACACGAGCTAAATAAATCTGTTACCCTTATTCTCGTAAGCCATGATTTAGAAGCTGTTTCCTCCTATGTCAAACAAATAGGTTGTCTTAATAAACATCTATACTGTCATAGCGAACCAAAAAATATCAATAAAAGTTTGGAAAAAGTATTCGGGTGTCCGGTTGATCTTATTGCCCACGGTTTTCCACATCGCGTTCTAGAAAAACATTAGGAGATATATATGTTTCATTACACTTTCATAATTACTGCAATATTGGCAACCATCCTGTCTGGCTTGCTAAGTGGCGTTTTAGGCCCCATTGTCATGCAAAAACGCCTGACCATGATTAGTGGTGGAATGGCCCATATTGCTTTTGGTGGTATTGGGTTAGGATACTTTATCGGTGTGAATCCACTTCTCAGCGGTATCGGTTTCAGCATACTGGTAAGTCTTATCTTGGCAAATAATGCAAATAAGCTTGAGAGTCTGCAGGAAGGGTATATCGCAATGTTCTGGGCTCTAGGTATGGCTCTAGGTGTAATATTTATCTCAGCTACACCTTTGTACACACCACCCATTTCCTCCTTTTTATTTGGAAATATCTTAAGTGTTACACGTCCAGAAATTGCAATCATGAGTGTTATGACCCTGCTTATTTTAATCGTCTTTCTAACACGAAAGCGTCAATGGGAACTTTTTCTCTTTGATGAAGAGTATTACCGTTCCTTACGATTCGATTCAAATCGCATGCAATTAGCCCTCTACTTATTTCTTGCAGTTTCAATCATTGTTCTGATTCGTATGGTTGGCATCATTCTAATCATAGCCCTATTTTCCATACCTACATTAACGGCCACCTTCTTCACCCGTTCGTTTGGACAAATGATGGTTTTCTCCATTTTATTTGCCACACTAACTGGGTTGGTAGGCTTTGCTGCCTCTTACGCATTCAATCTGCCTTCTGGCGCAGCCATGGTGTTGCTAATGGGCATCTTCCATGGCATAGCTCTACTCATCGCACATTTCCGAAATGCGGAGTAAAGCCCTTCCTTATGTTATTTTCTAAACAAAGATTATGTGGTCATACATATAGCAATCTTCAACTTAATCTATTGAATCATGACCACCCGTAAAACGGGTGGTTTGCACAACCCCTATAAGGGGATGTTACTGGCCAGCGCCTAAAGACGCTGGCTTTCACTTCGTTCAAGCCACTTTGCATTTGTCACTGTTGCCGCCCCTCAAGGGGCAATATTAGGTAACTAATTCTTAAACGGGTCCTTGTACTCTTTCACGCTCAGTTTATCCAACAGAATATCCTGATTTTCCTGTTCCCGTATATACTTCTTAATTGTCGCTTCATTTAGGCCTACTGTAGTCACGTAATATCCTTGTGACCAGAAGTGTCTATTCCCGAACTTGTATTTCAGATTTGCATGTCTATCGAATATCATCAGGGCACTTTTCCCCTTTAAATATCCCATAAAGCTCGACACACTCATCTTCGGCGGAATGCTCACTAGCAAATGAACATGATCTGGCATCAGCTCGCCCTCGATAATCTCTACACCCTTGTATTTGCATAAGTCTCGAATTATCTCACGCAAACTCTCTTTATATTGATTGAAGATTATCTTTCGTCTATACTTAGGTGTAAATACGATATGATATTTGCACATCCACTTGGTGTGCGATAAGCTATTTGATTTATTAGCCATAAAATCACCTTTCCTTTTGTTATATTAGTAGCCTGAACAACTCTAGTATAACGGAAAGGTGATTTTTGTTGTTTAACAACTGTTTCCGCACCCGCATAGCGGGTGGTTTTATGTTTCGCTTGCTTCGTAGCTCAACAAGCTAAAGCCACAACAAAAAAGAGGCTACGTCAAATTGACGTAGCCTCTATAATTCTTAGTCTAATAGGCTAAACTTTTCCATTCCCTAGTTTTATTAGGGTAGGTTCCAGCTTTCTGTGATAATTCATCAGCAAATTTCTGTGCCTTAGCCAAGACAGCTCTCTCATCTTCTATGAAAGTGGGTTTAAAATCGTCTAGGATAATTTTCCCATCAACAATGACGGTCTCCACGTTCTGCTCGCTAGCAGAATAAACCAGCGTAGATACGGGGTGATGCATTGGAGTAGATTTTGCACTGGCAAGTGGATCAAAAATAAACAAATCCGCTTTCTTACCAATTTCGAGGGATCCGATTTCATCATCCATTCCGATTGCTCTAGCACCATCAATGGTTGCCATTTCCAATACCTTGTCGGAGGTAATAATCGTAGGATCCTGATGAGTCACTTTCTGCATCAAAGCAGCCAGTTTCAACATTTCAATCATATCATTAGAATTATTCGAAGCAGCACCATCTGTGGCAAGCCCAACAGTCACACCAGATTCATTCAATTTGGGAATCGGGGCTACACCAGAAGAAAGATACATATTGCTTCCTGGGTTATGGGATACTTTGGCATCATGATATTTTAGCATACGAATATCGCGATCAGTCAAATGTACGCAATGAACTAAAAGACAATTAGGACCCATGATACCATAGGATGCAAGGGTATCGGTATCTGGCATACCATGAATTTCAGTACATGCCTGACGGTCAAACGGAGTCTCTGAACAATGTACCGTGATACCTGTGTTGTATTCTTTGGCGATATTGTTGCTCCAGTCTAACATTTCTTTAGAAGCCAACCAAACAGCAGCTGGTGCTAACCATACTTTTATCTTTCCATTATCTGTATTGTGATAGGTGTCAAGGAGACGTAAAATATCCTTTTGAATAACTTCTTTTTCTTGAATCAAGGCTTTGGGTGTGCCGAATTGTTCTCCAACATCCATATATCCCCGTCCTAAAATACCTCTAACACCAGTCGTTTTAAATGCTTTGATGGCACCATCAGATAATTCTGGACTAGACTGCGCATGCATATAATCCAATATAGTAGTCGTTCCACTATGGATATTATCCAAAGTAGCTACCATCCCTCCATAGTAGACGGCTTCTTGGCTAATAGTCGCCGCACTTGGAAACATGCAGTTCACCAACCAATCAGACAATACCATATCGTCTCCCAAACCTTTTAATAGGCTTTGGAACATATGGTTATGAGTATTAATCAAGCCAGGAAATACTGCTTTTCCTTCCCCATCAATCACCCGAGTTACGTCTGTATATTTTGCTTCTAGTGCCTTGCTGTCACCAATATCGACAATTTTATCGTTTGAAATAGCCAAAGCAGCATTATACAATATTTCCCGTTTCTGGTTGACTGTCACGATTGTCGTGTTTTTAATCAGAATATCTAACATTACTTGCCTCCTATTAAGTTGTATATACGTGTATTATAAATCATCAGACCTAAGAAGTAAATACTCATTCCAAAGCTCTTAAAAGAGACCTTTTTTCATCATTCCAAACACGGTAGCTGTTGTCACCAACAGGGATAATGCCACGATAAAAAAGAAACCGTAGGGATTTCCCTGCATGGGCAAGGCCACATTCATGCCATAGAAGCTTGCAATCATGGTCGGGATTGTCAGTATGATGGTAATACTCGTTAAAACTTTCATTACTATATTTAAATTGTTAGATATGATAGAAGCAAAAGCGTCCATCATACCACTTAAAATATTCGAATTGATTTCACTCATATCAATGGCCTGTTTGTTCTCGGTCAGTACATCTTCTAACAAGTCTTCATCTTCCTCGTATAGGGGAATACACTTGGTTCGAAGTATTTTTTTCATAACCAATTCATTGCTTCTAAGCGAAGTTGTAAAATAGACCAAAGATTTTTCCATGCTGAGCAGTTTAATTAATTGTTCGTTCTTTAGAGCACCATGCAAGGAATTTTCCAATTCCAAGGAACGGCGGTCAATTTTTTTAAGATACTTCAAAAAGTATATCGCTGTTTTATACATGATTTGTAGTGTAAATCTAGTCTTTTTCCCTGTAGAAAAAGATTTCATCCTCTTGTTCACAAAGTCCGTAATGATATCAACATCTTCTAGACAGATTGTAATAACTCGATCCTCTAGATAGATTATGCCAAGAGGTATAGTGTCGTACCGAACGTTTTCCGGAGATTCTTCTTCCTCAACCACGGGTACATTAATCAAAATTAATGTTTGGTCGTCCTCTATATCAATTCGTGGGCGTTCCTCATCATCCATCGGTGATTCCAAAAATTCTGTAAGTGCTCCCGTTTCCTTATGCACAGTCAAAATTTCCTCTTTCGTGGGACTCACCATTTTAATCCAGCTTTTTGGTTCGCTAATCTCTACTTCTTGAACATCTTGTCCCTCTTTGGCAATATAGGCAGTAATCATATTTGGCCTCCTTTCTAGGGCCTCAACGACCCCCGCCGATAGCAATACCGTCGTGTATTCTTGTCATATTTTTTGTAATCCATGCATAATCGCGGGTCGTCCATTATCTCACCTCCCATAAAAAAAACCGCTTCAAAATAGAAACGGTCCCCGTGCTCTATACCGAAACTATCCTCGATCAGTTTTGGCTCAACATAACGTAGGGCAATGCCCAGCTACATTAAGCAATACCTTAATCCGATATTGCCTGCTGACCCTTTGGCATCTCTCGATGTTTCAGGGCAGTAGCCTCTGTTTATGTAGTAACCTCACCTAACGATGTTCACTTACCATTATTATAACCTTGTGATTGAAAATTTCAAGCATCACCTGTTTTTTTCATTTTCATTGCTGAATTCATCAACAAACGTGCCTGTTCAGCAGTACCCGCAATCTGTGTTCCACCTAACATCCTTAGTAGTTCCAATTGTTTATGCTCGGTATCTAATTTTTCCACTAATGTTTTGGTGCGGCCTTTTTCAATTTCCTTAGAAATTCGGAAATGGCAATCTGCAAAAGCAGCCAGTTGAGGTGCATGGGTTACACAAAAAACCTGCTTGTTTCTCCCCAATGCACTTAAATTTTTGGCCACCGCCAGCAGTGACTCTCCCCCAACGCCAGTATCCACCTCATCGAAGACCAAAATATCGATATCATCCTCTTCTGATAAAATAGTCTTTATCGCCAACATTATTCTAGCAATTTCACCACCAGAAGCAATCTTGGCTAAGGGTCTTATGCCCTCTCCCATATTTGGTGAAAATGAAAATTCAATTTTATCTGACCCAAAAGCTGTTTCCTGGGCTCGTTTTGTTTCAACAATCAGCGTGGCATTCTTCATGCTTAGTTCATGAAGAAGGTCCGTAATCTTAAGGCCTAGCCCTTTGGCTGCTTTCATTCTAGCTTTACGTAATTCTTGACACAACTTCTGATACTCGTCGTTCACATTCTTATAGCTACTCTTAAGACGTAACAAGGTTTCATCCTTATTGCTAAATTGGTCTAAACGTTCTTCCGCTTTTTCCATATAGCAAAGAATCTCTTCGATTGTAGTGCCGTATTTTTTCTTAAGAAAATTTATTTCTCCTAATCTCTGTTCTACCTCATCCAATCGGGTATCTTCATATTCCATATTATGCAGGTAACCATTGATATCCCTCGCCGTCTCCTCTATGCTATAGTAGGCATTTTGCAAGGTTTCAACTGCACCCGAAAATACGGTATCATATTCTTTTATTTTCTGAGTGGCGCGTATCGCGCCATCAATCTTGTCTAAGGCCTGTTCTTGATTCTGCAGCAAATCATACGCTTCCCTTGCCCGATTATTAATTTCATCAAGATTTGTTAGATAGCGGCTCTCCGCTCGTAAACTTTCTTCTTCTCCTAAAACCAAATTTTTCTGTTTTATTTCCTCAATTTGGAAAGTAAGAAAATCAATTTCTCTAGCAGCTTCAGCCGATTCAAACTCTAAGTTCTGCATTTGCTCTTGTATCTCTTTTCTTTCTTTAAAAGCATCCGATACTTTCAGCAATAGCGGTTTGGTGTCCTGTTTGCCATATCTGTCCACCAATTGAAGTTGGCGTTCTGACTTCAAAAAAGACTGTTCCTGATTTTGACCATGAATATCCAATAAGGCTTTGGCCATCTCTGCATATAGATTTAAAGGGACCATTCTCCCATTTATATAGCATTTATTCTTCCCTTTTATTGAAATCTCTCTTCTTAAAAGTATGCCTTCACCATAATCAATTTCAAATCCTAGATCAAGACAAGTCTCCTTTTTTTCCTCAGCGAGAAAGAATCCTTCAACACTAGCAGATTCTTCACCTTTTCGAATATACTCTGCCTGTGCCCTATTGCCTCTTAAAACGCCCAATGCACCGACTAGAATTGTCTTCCCTGCTCCTGTCTCTCCTGTTAATACATTGAGGCCAGGCTCAGGTTCAATGCTGATATTTTCGATTAACGCAAAATTAGTAATGATGAGTTGTTGTAACATGTCTCTACCCCATCTTCTTTTGAATGCGTCCACATACTAGTGGCGCATCTGCCTTATTCTTTAAAATGATGAGCACCGTATCATCTCCTGCTATCGTCCCCATCATTTCTATCCAATCAGAATTATCTAACAGGGAAGCCAATAGGTTTGCTGAACCAGGCAAGGTCTTTATCAAGACTAGATTTTCCGTTGAATCGACTTCCATCACTGTTTCAAGAATTACACGTTCAAGCCGATTTAGTTTGCGCACGCTACTGCTCTCCATAGGTAACACATACTTGTGGTTACCGTGTGCATCGTTTGACTTGATCAGTCCTAATTCCTTGATATCTCGGCTCACCGTTGCCTGTGTTATCTGGAAATCACGCTTGCGCAACAAATTTGCCAATTCCGTCTGGGTACCGATATCATATTGTGTGATAATCTCCAAAATCTCTTTATGCCTTCTATTTTTCATATAAAGACCCTTTCACCTCAATTTTTGTATCATAATTCCATAAGGACTTACGTTCTTTCTATTAGGAAATTTCAGTTCCACGACATCGTAAATACGTTGATCCAATGTTTTCCAGTACATATCCAACTCAGAATGTTCCTGCCAACCCAGCTCACTTCCAGGATATACCGTAATCAAAATAATCCCCATAGGCTTTAACAGGTCAAGAACTGCTGTCAGTGCCTTTGTTGTACTTTCACCACTTGTCGCAATTTCTTTCGAAGAACCAGGTAAATATCCCAAATTAAAAATTGCTAGTGAGAGCTTACTTAATCCCAAGTCAGCAATGTTTGCATGATCCATACAATATAATTCTACACGTTCCATCAACCCTGCTTCCAAGAGGCGTTTGCTCGTATTCTCGAGAGCGACTGGTTGAATGTCAATTGCATGAACCTTTCCTTTTTGACCAATACATTTTGCTAAAAGTAACGTATCGTGTCCATTCCCGGCTGTTGCATCTAGCACCGTATCACCTGGCAAGACGTAAGCTTGAATCATACTATGAAACAACTCCAATGTATTTTTAACCAAACGTTCCATTATTTTCCCTTACTAAATTTCTCACGTAAAATCTGATAGAAATTTCTTTGCTCCAACCTAGCAAATCTTACATTCTTCTTTCCCTTGGCGACCTTCACAATATCTTCATCATGAATTTCCACTCCAATTTGACCATCAATCGTCAGTGTTACGTCCGAAGTTGACTGCAGTACCCTAACAGAAATAACTTCCTCTGTATTCACTACCATAGGTCTTGAATACAAGTTATGAGCGCAGATAGGCGTTAACAGCAATGCCTTCAGACTAGGTTCGACAATTGGACCACCAGCAGAAAGTGAGTATGCGGTAGAACCGGTTGGAGTAGACAGAATTAGTCCATCTGCTGCATACCGGTCGATCACTCTATCGTTCACAGAAATTTCCATGGTAAACATACGAGCTAGGGAATTTTTACTAACAACAGCATCATTAATCGCCGTATAAGCACCAATCGTCTTTCCTTTTCGCTCATGAAATACATCGATGGTCATTCGTTCTTCAATTAGGTAATCTCCGCTAGCAATCTTTTCAAGGCCTTCATGGAGATTCGTATGTTCAAAACTGGTCAAAAAGCCCAAATGACCGATGTTAATACCTAAAAGTGGTGCATTGTAATCTCGGAAAAGATATCCTGCATTAAGTAGTGTTCCATCTCCACCAAGCACAATAATTATATCTACTTCTTGCAGATAAGCATTTAGTTCTGAATCTATATTACCCTCAATCATTGAATCATTTTTGAGGAAACGAGCTTCCATCCCTCTGGCTTGCAGCCAGCTCATAGTCTCATTAGTTAGCCGAGTAGCATTTTCTTTCGTTTCATTAGCAATAATCGCAAATTTCATGATGCACCTCTCGCATATTTATATTTCAATTATATCAGAAAGCCTGTCTGTTGTCTGAATAATTATACACTTTACAATATGAAGAAGGTCCGGCTCAAGCCGGACCTTCATTTAGCACAATGTGGAGATAACAAGTCCCCAGAATACAGCCTTCGTCAGTGCTTTACCGACGCGATTATATTCTATCAAATCTTCTACTATCATACTCCTGCCTCCCTCTCATCGAATATTATAATCGAGAAAGCCCGAGGTTAAAAGGATTATTCTATTGCCTGAACCAATTTTCTTGCTTTTTCTTCATCTTCGGCCCGTACCCAAAGTTCCACGCCCATTGTACCCGGTGATGAGGTATATAGTTCTAAGATTTCACCTTCCTGGCAAGTCTTCTCAAGATATTCAATGCCTGCTTCCTCAAGCAAGGGCTTCACTACAATCAATTCTGCTTCCACATAAGTTTCCAGTAAGACACATTCATGCTTTTCCATTATATCCCCCTAATCCTCCACCAAAGAATTGCTATGCCGAATCCTGCTGCAAATACCAATAAGCGGTACGCTTTTTCTTTCCCCAGCAAACGATAATCCCTATGTTTTGTCCACTTATGTCCAATAGGGATAATCTTTGCGCTATTAACGGATACATATAATATTCCATCAGCTGGAAAAGTCTCCGCTATGAGCATTAGTTTTTCTCTAGTTTCTACAATATGCAATTTTTCCTTTTCGGATTTAGCAATTAATACTACAAATCTTTTAAGACCTTTACCAACTAAGAAATCAAAACAAACATCTCTAGAATACTGTTTTTGATTGATTGTCTGAATCACACTTTTTTGGCCTGCTCCACCAAGGTAGTGATATCCTGCCTCTTCTAGAATTGCCAGGGCCTTAAGGCTTTTACGTGATGAAGTCTTAATAAAGGCACTACGTCTGACTCCTAGCATTTTTGAAATTATATAGCCTAATAAAGTAACTGTCATAATTACAAGTATAATTATGCCATCCGTTGCTCTCATTGTATCACTTCCTTAACTTCTTAGCCTCATTTATAACGCTTTGAATTTTAGAATCCAGATCCAGTTTTTCATTATTTTGATGGTTCTTCACCAAATACAATAAATATTCAATATTTCCCTTAGGTCCTGTTATAGGTGAAAAACTCAAATTCTGAAATTGAAAGCCCTCTTCTTTGGAAAAATATAGTACTCGTTCGATTACTAGCTTGTGAATATCAAAATCAGATACAACGCCCTTCTTGCCAACATTTTCCTTACCAGCTTCAAACTGAGGTTTTATAAGTGCAACCATTTCTCCATCATCCTTTAGAATCCTCGCAGCAGCTGGAAATATTTTGGCTAACGAAATAAAGGAAACATCTGTTACTACTAGGTCCACCGGTTCTCCGATATCCTTTAATTCTAAATACCGGGCATTCGTACGTTCCATAACAACTACCCGGCTATCTTTTCTAAGGCTCCATGCCAATTGCCCATAGCCTACATCAACAGCATATACCTTCGCAGCACCATTGATTAATGAAACATCTGTAAAGCCCCCAGTGGAAGCACCAATATCGGCAACAACCTTATCTTGCAAATCCAAATTAAATTCTGTCCTTGCTTTGTCTAATTTCAATCCACCACGACTTACAAAGGGGACGGAATTGCCACTGATGCGAATCTCGGCATTCACAGCAACTAGCGTTCCCGCTTTATCCACAACCTGGTCATTCACCAACACATTACCAGCCATGATTTCTGCTTTGGCGCGCTGTCTCGATGAAAATAAACCTCGTTCTACTAACAATTGATCTATTCTACTTTTTTCCATTTGACACTCCCATTCCTATCCTTATCTATATAGTATAGCAGATGCATCATACTAGACCAATATCAGAAATCGTCTTGAAACATAGCTACACATCCTCTATGATGGTGCTATGAAAACATCAAACATACCCTTGAAAAAAATTCTTAAGCTACTGATCTTGTTTAGCCTATTGATTGCATTTTTTTCACTAACAATAAACCTCTATATACTTAAATCAACAAATAATTTAAATCATGTCCCACAATACTATAGCGCAGAAAACTCTGTAGACGCCATCATTGTACTAGGCGCTGCTATGTATAAGAGCGGTCCTTCCTTGATGCTACGAGACCGACTCGATGCAGCCATCGTACTCTATGAGGCCGGAGTCTCCGAGCGCATACTCGTCAGTGGTGACCACGGGAAAACCAGTTACAATGAAGTACAGGGTATGCGTGAATATCTACTAAATGCCGGGATAGCAGATGAGGACATCTTTATGGACCACGCTGGTTTTAATACATACAGCAGCATGTACAGGGCAAAAGATGTTTTCTTAGTGAAATCCGCCATCATCTCAACACAGGAATTTCATCTTCCACGCGCTGTATATCTGGCAAACCGTCTTGGACTTAAAGCAAATGGGGTAATCTGTGACCAGCATGATTACTTTTTCTTGGGCAGGAACAAGGCTAGAGAAATTCTCGCTCGTGTCAAGGATTGGCTGCAAGCAGAAATATTTCAACCTGAACCCCAATATCTCGGCGAACCCATAAGTATACATGGTTCAGGACTCGCAACTCACGACTAAATAACTTCAAAAAAAGGTCTCACATTGTGAGGCCTTTTTGCATCTTTCTACAGGTTTTGACAACATTTGCATCGTCTATACCAAATTTTTTTCTAAGATCTTCGGTTAAACCATGTTCAATGAATTCATCTGGCAGGGCTAAAATTTGGACCGGCAAGACACAATTCACGATTTGCAATATGCTTGCACCCAAACCATTTTCCCTACAATTTTCCTCAACTACTAAGATTGCTTTGTAATTTTTTAAGATTCTAGCAAAGGCGATTTCCGGAAATGGCTTAGCCCTTCTGACTCCCATCAAGGCTACTTCTATTCCTTGATTTTTTAGCTCCTGTTTAGCTTTAATGCATGTCATCATCGAATTACTAGCCGAGACAATCAATATATCTCCTTCTTTTCCAATCCATGTAAATTCATCCTCGATGATTTTATGCTCGCTAATCTTCGGCAGCACAACATCCCTTGGGTAACGAATCATAACTGGGCCACCATTATTTAATGCCTCTGCCATCATAAGTTCCATATCTTCTTCATCACATGGCATAAGAATCTCTAGATTTGGCACTGACTTGAATATACCAAAATCCATGATGCCTTGATGCGTTTCGCCATCTTGTCCTACCAAACCTGACCTATCGACACAGAAAACAACCGGAAGTTTCTGCATGCATACATCATGAATCACCTGATCGACTGCCCGTTGCATAAATGTAGCATAGATGGCAACAACCGGCTTCAAGCCTGCCGTGGCAAGTCCAGCTGCAAATGTCACAGCATGCTGTTCTGCAATTGCAGTATCAAAAAAACGTTCAGGATATTTTTTTTGAAAAGCACTCATTCCTGTGCCTTTTGCCATTGCTGCTGTTATAGCAACAATTTCCTGATTATGTTCTGCCTGTTTTAGCAACTGCTCTGAAAAGCTTTGGGTAAATGTTTTCCGGTTTTTGGGTTCCATCTTACCATCTTCGATATGAAAGGCCCCTACCCCATGGAATTTCTCAGGATTTTTCACGGCCGGAGTATAGCCACGCCCTTTTTGGGTGACTACGTGTAGCAATACCGGTCCCTCGAGGGATTTAATGCGTTCCAAATGATCTATTAACGCTCTGATATCATGTCCATCAATAGGTCCTAGATACGTAAAACCGAGTTCCTCAAACAAGATTCCAGATATGAAAAAATACTTAAGTCCATCCTTTAGGCGCTCGATTCCATGTCTCACAGGCTTTCCAATAACAGGAATTTTTTCAATCCAACTAGCAACCCCTCGCTTTGTAGATAAATACATAGAGCCAGTTCTAGCGCGGACTAAATAATTGGAAAGTGCACCAACATTATTGTCAATCGACATCTCATTGTCATTCAAAATCACCAAAAAGTTAGTATTCTTATGGCCTGCATGGTTGATAGCCTCAAATGCCATACCACCCGTCAGAGCACCATCTCCGATTACCGCTGTTACGTTTTGGTCTATCCCTTTAATTCGATTCGCTTCAGCAATCCCCATCGCTGCAGATATAGAGGTCGCACTATGTCCAGTCTCGAATATATCGTGCTCAGACTCGCAACGCTTTGGAAATCCCGAAAGACCTCCCAACTGTCGCAAAGTGCAAAATTGATCTTTTCTACCCGTAATCAGCTTATGGGCATAGCTCTGATGACCAACGTCCCAAATCACTTGATCCTTCGGAGAGGAGAAAACATAATGCCACGCAAGGGTTATCTCCACTGTCCCTAAACTAGATGCTAAGTGTCCGCCCGTCTTAGAAACAGAAAAAATGATTTCTTGCCTGATTTCCTCCGCCAATTGTTCCAGTTGCGTAATATTTAATTTTCGTAACTGTTCAGGTCCATCTATCGTTTCTAGGATGCTCATTTATCGTTTCCTCTTAATCGTCACATCAACTTTAAATTTAGCCATGATACGCGCCACAATATGTATAATTTTATTGGCTTGGTTAATCGCATAGTTCTTACCCAAAGCTTTTCCACCTACAGTAAGTCCCGCTATGCAACTGGTGATAATAATCTCCACAAAAATATCATCTGTGTTGGACTTAGCAATTAGCAAAGCAAGCCCTGCACCCAGAGCTCCACTTATTGCTGAGCTCACATCTCCAACCACATCATTACATATATTGGCTACCCTGTCTGCATTACGGACCAAATAGGCACCTTGTGCCCCCCCAGGAACCCGTTTAGCAGCCATAGCATGGAAAACATCTTCATCGGCAGCCGTGACGGCTGTGCCTACTAGGTCGAAAATAATTCCAGAAATAACAATCAGCAGTAGAATCACGGTCGCTGCCAAAACAGATGACAGCTTATCCATGACGCCCTTGCTGATTATACTAACTGTAAGCGCAAGAAAAAAAGCTCCTACGCCCACTATGATTGCTCTTCTAATTATTTTTGTTCTCGGTTCTCTCGCCATACTATTTCCTTTAATTGACATTCCTTCGTATCGTTTCGAAGAATTTTCAGTTGGTGAAAGGCAGAGTCATTTCAAATACCCGTAAACCGACAAAGGCCGGAAGCCTATCCTTAGGCATGGTCACAACAAATTAGGCAAGCAGACTGCTACCCTAGCAATATGGATGGTTAATTCTGTTCCTGATTATGTTGTCAATATACTTTTCTTCGAAAGATTACGATATGCGCTATCAAAATATGTCTTTATGTTATCTTGAAATAAATACATATATATCAGTCTATGCCATCGTAAGAAGAATCGACGCACTCTACTCATCACTCTTTCTTACATAGCAAGGATAAAGCAATAATAAAATTGGTGGCTGTCGACGCAGTAAACTTTACGGCTTAGGTCCAGTTGGATTTCCCCTTGTCCTACAGCCCGTCACCGTGGCTGTGGTTTCCCATTAAAGAACAATCTGATGCGTCGCCGGCATCATCACTAGATCGCCACTTAGCTCGTACTTTAATCCTACGTCAACAGTCAGTCTAGAAGTTTTCCTTGACAGTCATACTAATTCCTAGCCTCTTTTGCAACTGAAGTTTCATCGTATTTGCAACGCCTACGGCCGTAGACAGCTACAAACCTTACTAGACCCCTCTCCAGCCACTCAAGGCAGGCTACTCTGCAGCAAGCTTTATGCTACCAACTGCAGGTTTCTCCCCCAAGTCATATCCTGGCTCTTAAACCAGGTCACAAAAATGGGCCTCCACGAAGGTAGGGTCATCGCCCGCATGCCCTTGCGGATCGCCCCAGCCTTCTTAACCTCCACCATATGCCCTCGCGGTGCATCGAAAGCAAGTGCCAGAGACTTCATCGCTGTGCCCGTGACGGATTTTTAGGCCCGCCTTCAAAATCAATATGCCTGACTAGAATACTGCGCCACCAAATCACATTATACAGCACCGACCTTATTGTTAGCAAATACTAATAGAGTCTGTGTAGTATGAAATCACATAATCCAATAAAAAAGCTGGTATCGCAACCGTCTAGATTTTCAAGTTCCGCTCTTGCCATGTCCATTTCGTGCTTTGCTCGTTCCTTGGCCGCTTCTAAGCCTAGTAAGGCTGGGTAAGTCATCTTTCCTAAGGCTAGATCGGAACCAACAGGTTTACCCAGTATTTCTTCTACGCCTTCTACGTCCAATATATCATCCGTGATTTGGAATGATAGTCCCAAATGTATCGCATACCGCTCTAAATATTCCATTGTTCGGATATTGGCACCAGCTAATCTAGCTCCGCACAGCACAGCTACCCGAATTAAATCAGCCGTTTTATGGGTGTGAATATACGATAAAACATCTTCACTGGGCTGTTTTTCCTCAGAAAGAATATCCAATACCTGACCGCCTATAACTCCTTTTGGCCCTACAGCTTCGGCAATATCTTGCATCACGGCAATTTTGGTAGCTGCAGGTATCCCATCATCGTCTCTGCAAATTAAAGAAAATGCTGCAAATACCAGTGCATCGCCAGCCAGCACTGCAATATCTTCACCAAAAACTTTGTGACAGGTAGGGATGCCTCGTCTAAAATCATCATCATCCATGCAAGGAAGATCGTCATGGATGAGGGTGAAAGTATGAATCATCTCAATGGCCAAAGCAACATTGCGTCCTTGGTGCAAATCAGCACCCAGCATTTTCATCGTTTCCAAGAGTAAAATCGGTCTCAGGCGTTTCCCGCCAGCCAAAAGGCTATGTTCCATAGCAGAGCCTAGGATCTCCACTTTGGGGTCCACCTCCGGTATAGCAGCCTTAAGCCAAGAATCAAATAACTCTTTTCTTTCCGTTATAAGCCCGTTTATATCCATTTTAGACTTCTTCTCCTCCGATAGTCTCCGTCGATATTGTCCCATTCTTTTCCTTTAGCAAAACCAACTGTTCTTCAGCACCATCCAGGCGTTCTCGGCAAGCTGCAAGCAATTCTACTGCTTTTTCATAAGTGGAAATAGCAGCCTCTAGAGTAAGTGCGCCCTGCTCCAAACTTTTGGTCTTATCTTCTAGTTCTTCCAACATTTCTTCAAACGCTATTTTTTCTTTTTTCACGCTTCTTCCTCCTTGAGCATTGCTCTTACCACACCATCTTGGAAGCGGATTGTAAAACATCTATCCTTTTTAAGCTCAGTAGCTTTATATACCATCTTTCCATCCTGTTCGATTACGGTATATCCTCTCTTTAAGGTTGCAAGAGGATTAAGTCCATCAATTCGTCCTTGTAGCATAGCCAGCTTTTGCATATGCGCACTACTTAGTGCCTGCATGCTTCTTACAATTCTTTCTTGAATTGCATCCAACCTTTCATGCTCTTTCGCTACCAACGTCTCCGGCTCGTTGAGAATTCCATCCCTACTTATTCTTCGTAAGCGTTGCTTTGCTTCCTCGATTCCTTTTCGAATGCTTTTTTCTTGACTCTCAAGTCGTTCTTTAATGTTCGCAATCTGAAGTAGTGCATCAGGCACAGCTACTTCTGCAGCAGCCGATGGTGTAGGTGCTCTCAAGTCTGCAACGAAATCTGAAATCGTGAAATCCGTCTCATGTCCGACCGCAGAAATAACTGGTAGCGCCGAGTTATATATCGCTCTTGCCACGCTTTCAGTATTAAAAGCCCAAAGCTCCTCTAATGACCCGCCACCTCTTCCTACTATAATCAAATCTACTTTCCCATATCTGTTTAACAAATCAATTGCTTCAACAATTTGGTCGGGGGCATCCTTACCCTGAACCGCGGCCTTAGCCAATACTAGTTTCACAGATGGATTGCGGCGAGTCACCACATGCTGGATATCATGCAAAACGGACCCGGTCGCAGACGTGACGATACCGATCCTGCTAGGCAGCATCGGTATTGGTCTTTTTCTAGCAAACAAACCTTCTTGTTCTAACTGATCCTTAAGCTGGGTGTAGGCCATAAACAAGACACCTTGTCCCAGTGGAAGAATTGAGTTGACATAAAGCTGGACACTTCCTTGTGCTTCAAAGACGGAGATTCGGCCCTGGACCAAAACTTCCATACCATCCTCAAGTTCAAAGGCCAGCTTGCTGCTATTGCTAGCAAACATAACACTTTTAAGGCTTGCTTTATCGTCTTTTATGGTGAAATAGATATGCCCGGAATAAGCTTTTTTGGCGTTCGATATCTCACCCTTGACCCATACACGGGCCAATTTGGGATCCTCTTCCAAGTCACTCTTTATCAAACGTAGAACTTGGCTGACTTCCAAATAACTTTTGGGCAACATTTCTATAATCTTCCTTTTACAATTTTGACAGCTTCGTTCATTAGCTTTTCAGATTTTTCAATCTGTGCATCACGTCGTGCTGCCGCTTTTTCAACAAAATCGCTGTCCTTAATACCTGGCAAGTTTATGTCTACTGCCAATAGCACGCCCTTTAATGAAGCGTCCGCTATGATTGCTCCAACGCCTACATCTGAAATTGCAGACTTGTTACCGATGGGCGCTAATCTAAGAGCCAACTCATTCGCTTTAATGCAGGTATCTGCGATTTCCAAAGGAGACAGGGTCGCTTTTTTGTAAGCATCCTGCAATGCCTTGGTGCGCTTCACTTTTTCTTCATCATTACTCTTAGGCATTTTCAATGCATCCATGAAGGCTCCAAAAACAGACATATCGTCATCAACTTGTTTTTCGAGTTCAACCATGACTTGTGAAATTTCAGCAAGGATTGCATCAATTTCATCATGTACATCAGCGAATTTTTCGCCCTTAGTCAAGTTTGCTACCATAGACACCATAGCTGCACCAAAGGTTCCTGCCATAGCCGCAACACTACCACCACCTGGAGTTGGTGCGTTGGAAGCTGATTCTTCTAAAATTTGTGCAAATGATTTATCAAAATATCTAGACATCATATCCTCCTTTGACTATCTACCCTGCAGGCCCATGCCTTTAATCAGGTTTCTAAACAATAGCACCGTGGTTAATGAACCAACACCACCAGGTACAGGAGAGATATAACTTGCAACTTTCTCCGCACTCTGATAGTCTACATCACCGACATAACCACCGCCGCCTTCAATTTCATTGACACCGGCATCGACCACAATGGCACCTTCTTTAAGCATATCTCCTGTAATCAATCCTGCTTTTCCTACCGCAGCAATAACTACATCAGCAGATTTTACTTCTTGTGCTAAATTTTTCGTTCTTGAGTGGCATATGGTGATTGTAGGATTATATTTAAGAAGCATAAACACCAAAGGTTTTCCTACCGTTTCTCCACGGCCAACAATTACGGCTTTCTTACCAGACAATTCAACACCCGTACTTAATACACATTCAATGCATGACTCTGGTGTTGCTGGAAAAAGTCCTTCTGCACCTTGCAGAATATAGCCACGGTTGATGGGGTTCACACCGTCTACGTCTTTTTTGGGATCTACCATACCCATAATCTTGTCTTTATCGATTTGTGCAGGCAGCGGAAGCTCAACCATGATTCCGTGAACGGTCTCATCTTGATTCAATTTAGTAATCAGAGTCTCAACTTCTTCTTGTTTGGTTTCTTTTGGCAGCTCATAAAAATCATATAGAATGCCTACTTTTTCAGCGGCTTTTTTCTTTGATTTAGCATACCAAACTGAAGCCGGATCATCACCAACCAATATTACTGCCAATTTGGCTTCGATACCTTTTTCCTTGTAGGCCTTAACATCTTGCGCAACTTTTTCTCGAATCTCTTTTGCAATAAGTTTACCATCAATAATATTTGCCATTTGAACCTCCATTGATTATTTACATTAAATATACTTCCATTCGTTTAAATATTATTTAATATTTCCATGTTCGTCAATAGGCTAGTAGTGTTCTCTTGGTGAAATTATGCACATTAAAAAATGGCCGGCAGAAACTGCCGGCCAAATTGTTACTTACTTGCCAAGTATTCATTTATTGACTTAGCTGCATCTTTCCCTGCACCCATAGCCAAAATTACAGTCGCTGCACCTGTGACGATGTCACCACCAGCATATACTCCCTCGATGGAAGTTTTTCCGGTTTCATCTGCAACTACGTTACCCCATTTATTAAGCTCTAAGCCGTCTATGGTATCAAGTAGTACAGGATTTGGTCCTTGTCCAATAGCCATAACTACTGTATCAACTTCAACTAAATGTTCACTGCCTTCAATTGCAACTGGACGTCTTCTGCCTGAATCATCAGGTTCTCCCAGTTCGTAGCTGAGACAAGTCATGCCAGTTACCCAGCCATCCTCATTACCGATAATCTCGGTTGGTGAAGTTAAGAGTTTCAGCTCAACGCCTTCTTCAATTGCATGCTCCAATTCTTCTTTTCTTGCTGGAACCTGTTCAATTGCTCTTCTATACACAATGTAGGATTTTTTAGCTCCAAGACGTAATGCCGTACGTGCAGCATCCATTGCAACGTTACCAGCGCCTACTACAGCAACCTTTTCACCCACCATAATTGGTGTCGCATTGTTTGGAAAATCATATGCTTTCATTAGGTTGGTACGTGTTAAGAACTCATTGGCAGAATATACACCGTTAAAGTTCTCACCTGGAATATTTAGGAAATAAGGAAGTCCAGCACCGGTGCCAATAAATACGGCATCGAATCCTTGTTCCTTCATAAGTTCCTCAACAGTATTAATCTTACCAGCAATAGAATTGACCCGGATTTCTACACCCAAATCTTTAATTGCTTCCACTTCAGTTTGAACGACTGATTTTGGAAGACGAAATTCTGGAATACCATACATTAAGACACCACCAGCACAGTGTAGCGCTTCAAACACAGTAACTGCATGGCCTTCCTTTGCCAACTCGGAAGCACAGGTCAGGCCTGCTGGGCCACCACCAAGAACAGCAACCTTCTTGCCTGTACTAGGTTTAGTAGCCATTTTGAAATCGCCTCGCTCAATCTGACAATCAGCAGCGTATCTTTCTAAGCGTCCAATGGCAATTGGTGCACCTTTTTTATTTAATATGCAGGAACCTTCACATTGGCTTTCTTGAGGGCAAACACGTCCACAAACAGCTGGTAAAGCATTGGTATCTTTCAATGTTACTCCAGCTTCCGCCACATCTCCACTTGCAATTTCAGCAATAAATTTTGGAATATTAATATTTACTGGACACGCTGGAACACATAATGGTTTTTTACAATTAAGACAACGTTCCGCTTCTTCTTTAGCCATAGCAGCTGTATATCCAGTGGCTACCTCTTTAAAATTTTTGTTTCTGACGTCCGCATCTTGAGCAGGCATCGGAACACGATTCAAATTCAATCCCATTATCGGTTCCCCTCCTTCTCGTATTTCTCCGTTATTATTCTTTCTTTTTCTACAAATATCTTCATTCTACGCATAGCCAAATCCCAGTCTATTAGGTGTCCATCAAACTCTGGACCATCTACACAAGCAAATTTGGTTTTATCGCCTACCGCTACGCGACAAGCACCGCACATACCTGTGCCATCAACCATGATTGGATTCATAGATACAGTAGTAGGGACATCGTAATTCTTGGTCAGACTAGCACAGAATTTCATCATTATGACTGGTCCAATTGCCCATACGTGTTTTACATCATTACTTGGATCTTCTAAGATCTCTTTAATCTTATCTGTAACAAATCCTTTAACACCATAGCTGCAGGAGCCATCATCTGTAGTAATATGTAGTTCAGTGCTTGCTTCCCTCATTTCTTCTTCCAAAATGAGAAGATCTTGACATCTTGCACCAATAATTGATATTACATTATTTCCAGCTTCTTTAAGTGCTTTGGCAATGGGGAGAACTGGCGCTACGCCTACTCCACCACCCACACAAAGAACGGTTCCATAGTTTTCTATTTCAGTTGGTTTTCCTAGTGGCCCAACAAAGTCCAATACTTCATCCCCCACATTATACGAAGCCAACACTTTGGTCGAGTAGCCTACCTCTTGGAATATGATAGTAATGGTTCCTTCTTCTCTGTCATAATCTGCAACAGTCAACGGAATTCTTTCTCCCTTATTGTCTGTGCGAATTATGATGAACTGACCCGCTAGAACTTTTTTAGCTATTTCAGGAGCCAGAATTTTCATTAGCGTTACAGTCGGTGCTAATTCTTTTTTTTCGACAATCTTATACATTGCAACCTCCTCAATTATATTCAAACACTTTTTCAAGGACCTCTTAATACTCGTGATAAAAGTCCAATTTAATCCACCACGTCATAGTATATCAGAAAAGGACTTTTTTTTGAACCAACAATATCACAAGTACACACTCACCCAGCAATGTGAAAGAGACCGGCACCCGGTCCCTTTCACATTGCTGGTTATCCAATTTTATCCAATATGCCATTAATTAAACGCTTTGATTGCTCGTCTGCAAAACACTTCGTAAGTTCTACAGCTTCGTTTATCGCCACATTTTTCGGAACATCCTCTTGATAGAGTATTTCCAACACCCCTAAGCGCAAAATAGTTCTTTCAACACTACCGAGGCGGCTTATCGTCCACTGCTTATTCAAATGATCCGAAATCTGTTGGTCTATCTCCAGCTTATGTTCTGCGAACAGTTTGAGAATATGTTCCACATATTCTACATCCTTGTCGTGCAAATCGTTCTCTTCCACGATCATGGACAATGTTTCATCATTCTCATTATTTCCTTGGTCCAAACCGAAAAGCACTTGAAAAGCACCCACTCTTGCATCTTTTCTCAATTATTAATCCTCTCTCTATAAAGGTTCGCAGTATCCACGATACCCAATGATTTGACCAAAATCTGAATCTCAATAACCGAAACGCCGATTCCTTTTTCAAAACGTTCCTTTATGCGTGTCTGCAGATTTCTAGTGGCCATCTGAATGTTTGCCCCTGTGGGAGTCTCAATCTCAACAATAATTTTGACGCCCTTTTTTCTCGGTTCCACAAAAACCCGAGCATCATCAATACCCTCAGCTTCTTCTGCCAGCATCAATGCGGTCTTTTCTAACGCTGAAATATTAATGTTCACCTGGCCTAGCCCATCATTTACACTAGCAACGGCCATGTAGGGAGTAACCTTTTGTGTTGTGTCCAAAACAATCTTAATCGCAATGATAATTACGACCAAGGATAAGGCTACTGTTACCATTTTATTGCCAATGCTACCAAAGAATACATCTGTCATGAATCGTAAAAGCGATTCATTAAGCGTGAAAAAAATCATAAATGTAGCAACGGCAACAGATATAAGGGCCCCGGCCAAGATCATCAATTTTTCCGCTCGGTGCATGCTATTCTGCCTCTTCGATCTGAGTCAATTCCTTCTTGCTTGGAAAGTCTATTCCAGCAATGTTGACGTTGACTTCTCGAACAGGGATATCTGTCATATTCTCGACGGATTTTTTTACACTTTCTTGAATCTTCTTAGCAACATCAACCAATACTTCTCCATAGCGAACAGAAATGGACATTTCGATTACAGCTTCTTCATTATCTAGCGTAATCTTTATGCCTTTACCTAGTGATTTCTTTCCGCCTAAAAAGGAGTTCTGTTTTGCCCCGATAATTTCAGCCACACCGTCAACTTCTTTAGTAGCCAAGCTTGCAATGGCTGCTAAAACCTCTTCCGAAATTTTCACAGTACCCACATCGTGCACATCATTGTTAATTTCTTTGACTTTGTCTGCCATTTCTTTCACTCCTTTACTGATAAACAAGCACTAAGCTCTAGAAACATATTCCCCAGTTCTGGTATCAATTACTAGTTCATCACCTTCGTTGACAAACAAAGGCACTTGAACCAATGCACCGGTCTCCAATGTTGCTGCTTTGGTCACATTGTTCGCTGTATCGCCCTTCACACCAGGCTCAGTTTCAGCTACTGTCAGTATTACTGTTGTGGGCAATTCTACACCGATTGGTTCATCCTTGTAGAACTGCACATGAATGTTCATATTGTCCTTAATAAACTTCAAACCATCTCCCAGATTTGCCGCTGTCAAATGAACCTGGTCGTAAGTTTCAGTATTCATGAATACATAAAACTCACCATCCATATATAGATATTGCATTTCTAAACGTTCGATATGTGCCTTTTCCACTTTTTCTGTGGTACGGAAGGTTCTTTCAACGACTGCCCCGGTTCTCTTATTTCTCAGTTTAGTTCGTACAAAAGCAGCACCTTTTCCCGGCTTAACGTGTTGAAATTCAATAATTTGGTATAATCCACCATCCCACTCTATGGTCAGGCCTGTCTTAAAATCGCTCGTTGTTATCATAGTTCCTCCTAGAAATGTATTATTTGTAATTCCTTAGTAGCATGATTCATCAGCTCATAACCCTGGTTCTTAACACAAACCAAGTCTTCGATTCGAACACCAAACTGGCCGTCTAAATATATTCCAGGCTCTATGGTGATAATCATGTTTGGGGTTAGTATGGTCCTATCAGTACCGGAAATACTGGGCGCTTCATGAATCTCCAGCCCCACGCTATGACCTAATGCATGACCGAACGCTTTTCCGTAACCTGCCTCTTGAATCTGTTCTCTAGCTATCTCATCCAATGTCGACGCCATCACGCCGGCTCTTACAGCTTCCAGAGCTTTCTGCTGCGCATCTTTCACAATTCCGTAAATTTCCTGCTGCTTTTCACTTAAAGGTCCAATCCCGATGGTTCTGGTCATGTCTGAGCAATAGTAATCGTAAATACATCCAAAATCCATTACCACCAAGTCACCAACATGTAATATTCTATCAGATGCAACGCCATGAGGTAAAGAGGAACGTTCGCCTGAAGCAATAATAGTTTCAAAAGAAACGTCCTGCGCTCCTTCTTTTTTCATAAAACATTCCAATTCCACAGCAATCTGGCGTTCTGTCACGCCAGGTTTGATAAAATCAAGAACAAACTGAAATCCCTTGTCCCCAATGGCTGCCGCAGATTTAATTGCTTTAATTTCTTCATCGTTCTTAACCCGACGAATATCAGCCAATATATGGTCAATCGCAACCAGTTCTACCTTCTGATCTTTGAAAACCTGCGATAAAAGTCGATAACGTTTATAGGTGTCTTCTTCCTCAAAACCGATTCTTACGTTTGATTGCCTTCCAAGCAAAGAAACTATCTCTCCGTATATATCTCGATCATACTTTACAATCGTAAAATCCTTTGCCTGTTCAGTAGCCTGTTCAATATAGCGAAAATCTGTCAACAGAACAGCTTTTTCTTGATCGATATATAACAAGGCCGCCGTTCCAGTGAACCCACTTAAATAGTATCTATTTGACTTAGTAGAGACCACCGCAGCATCCAGGCCATGGCCTTTCAACAATCGTCGAAAATGTGCCAGTCGATTAGATCTCATTTTCAATCAACGCCTCCATAGCCAGTCGATAACCCATAAATCCCAAACCGCTAATCTGACCACGGCAAACAGGGGCAATCACTGATTCGTGTCTAAATTCTTCTCTCGCATACACATTGGAAATATGTACCTCGATAGCAGGAAATTCCATGGATGATATACAATCTCTAATGGCTAAAGAATAATGTGTTAACGCACCAGGATTAATGATCATGCCTTGTGCATCACTTTCATGTTGGATGAAATCAATAATATCCCCTTCTCCATTAGATTGGAAAAAGCATAACTCAATCTTTTTATTTTCTAAGATGCCCGATAGATACTTTTCCAAATCCTCCAACGTCTTGCTACCATAAATATTCGGTTCTCTTTTGCCTAGCCAATTCAGATTAGGACCGTTCACGACTAAGATTTTCATACGATACCTCAATTTCCGCTTACTGTAATTTTACCAGTTAACATGCTCGGAGCACCTTTTCCTGCAAAAAAGGTTAGGTCGTTGCCCAGTGCCTCTACGTTTTTAAACAAGCTAAGAAGATTTCCTGAAATCACAACACCCCGGACTGGATTGGTTTTTTTACCATCTTCAATCAACATGCCCGCAGCCCCAATAGAGAAGTCGCCACTAATGGGATTGGCCGTATGTACGCCCAGTAAACCAGTTACCAGCAGCCCTCGTTTTACAGAAGCGATGAGTTCTTCTGGAGATGCTTTACCCGCTTCAATATAGAGATTCGTACTTCCTACGCCAATGCCAGTAGAATAGCCGCCTCGTGCAGCATTACCAGTAGAAACCGTATCCATTCTTCTCGCGGTATAGGTATTATGCAAAAAAGTCTCTAACTTGCCTTGATGAACCAAGACCGTTCTTTGGCTAGGCATTCCCTCACCATCTGACGGTGAACTCATTACCCCATTTTTTAAAGTTGCATCATCGACGATCTGGATGCAATCTGCCATGACCATGTCACCCAGTTTTCCCTTTAGCATCGATTTTCCCTTCATCACATTTTCTCCAGAAAAGGACGAAGCCAATACACCTAGTAAATTGGTCGTTGTATAGGGGTCAAATAGAAGTGGAATCTTCTCCGTCGTTATGGTTTTGGCACCCAACATTTCGAGGGCCTTTTCGGCTGCTCTATGCCCACATGCTACAGCATCAAGTTCATTATAGTTGCGTTTGAAATCCATAGCAAACCCTGTCTGTACATCTTCATTTTCCTGTGCAATTAACGATACATACAGACCACAATAACAAGCTTTGTTAACAATTTCAACGCCTTTGCTACTCAGTATGATTTCTGTTGAAATCACATCCTCATAGCCACAGGCTTCGATTTTATCAATTCGTTTATCCTTCTCTTTGGCCGCTTTTTCTCCCGCTAAGGCTAAGGCAATCTTATCTTCCACCGTGGTGTTTTCAATGGTTTCATCATAATGGATGACGGGATAGTCTTTATGGGACTTACTCGGTAGTCCACTAAATTCATCGCCCTGGGTATAGTGTGCATTTTTAACAGCTTTTTCCACGGTTCGCTGAATCGAGTCTTCACTTAAATCTGAGGTAAATGCAAATCCCATATTTGAATTTAAAAATACGCGAATTCCCAGTCCCTTGGATTCGGCTTGCTTTAAAGTTTCCACCTTAGCATCATGAACTTCAATACTCAGTTCCCTGCTACTACTAATATATATTTCTGCTTCATCAGACTGGCTAATGGCCAGCTCCAAAGCTTTTTTGCCCTGTTCTAGCATTATTCCTCCTCTTCCACAACACCACCAACAATCAATTCTGGAATTCGTATGGTAGGCTGGGCATCAGCAACAGATACTCCTTGTCCGTCTTTGCCACAGGTGCCAATAGAATAACCTAAGTCATTGCCAACCCGGTCTATTTTCATTAGAACTTCGGGACCGTTCCCGGTCAGTGTTGCCCCTTTAACCGGTCTACCAATTTTCCCATTTTCAATCATATATCCTTCAGAGACTTCAAATACGAAATCACCGGTAGCAGTATTCACCTGTCCTCCACCCATTTTTCGGGCAAAGAATCCATATTCTACCTCTTTCACTATTTCTTCTGGATCATGCGGACCAGGAGCGATATATGTATTGGTCATCCGGGTTACTGGTTTGTGCTTATAGGATTCACGCCGACCATTTCCGCTTGGTTCTGCTCCCATTTTTTTAGCACTCAATCGGTCCGTCATATATTTTTTCAAGATACCATTTTCTATCAATATATTTTTTTGGCAAGGAGCCCCTTCATCATCATAGGTCGCGCTTCCGTACCGATTTTCCATCGTTCCATCATCGATAACCGTTACCAAGGGACTCGCTACCAATTCTCCAATTTTGCCCCCGTAAACGCTTAGTCCTTTTTCCACTAGGTCTGCCTCTAAGCCATGACCACAAGCTTCATGTACCATCGTTCCACCTGCTTCCGAAGACATCACCACCGTCATCTTGCCTGCAGGCGCTGGTGAAGCACTTAGTAGGAGTTGAACCCGTCGCAAGGCTTGCTCCGCAACTTTCTCCGGATTATTGGAACGCATGAATTCGAATCCTGTCGAGGCCCCAATGGCATCATACCCTGACTGGATATTCCCATCTTCGTCTTGGGCAACAATCTGTACAATCAACTTCGTGCGAACACGCTTATCCTGTACATATACTCCTTCACTGTTGGCAATTACTACATTTTGAGTCACATCACCATAGACTACTTTTACTTGAATGATTCGCTCATCTCGACTCCAACAATAGGAATCTGCTTTCCTGATAAGCTCAATTTTTTCATCCATCTCTACATCTTCAGGATCAATTAAAGTATCCTTTTTCTGTATAACATTTATTTCGTCTAATTTTATTTTGTTGACGGGACCTTTCCCTTTCTGAGTCTGGGCCACTGCTTTTGCACAGTTTTCCACAGCCTCATAGGAAAATTCACTAGTATATGCATAGTATGTTTGGTCATTGGCTATTAGCCGAACACCTACGCCACCCACAGTTCCTGACGATACATCCTCAATCTTTTTTTCCTCCATAGAACAGAGATTTACAGACTTTTTCTCCTCATAGATCTCTGCAAAGTCACCACCTCTTTCCAAGGTGATTTCTAGGAGTCTTTCTAATTGCTTTTTGTTAAACGTCATCTCTTACCTTCCTTCCAGATCTGATACTGCCTGTTTTAGGGTTTTCACCGTTTCTTCAATATTCTGCAATCCAGTATCTATCCGTATATCTGCTACCTCATAAAACTTTCTTCTCGACTCATATCTTGCTTCAATGTCTTCTACCGAAGCGCCCTTAAGTAAGGGACGATTCCGGTTGTTCTTAACTCGTTCAAAAATAACTTGCGCATCGGCGTAAAGCTCAACCATAAGCCCACACCGTCGAAGAGCTGCCACATTTTCTGCCGAAAGAACAACACCACCACCGCAACTGATTACTGTATTTTCACACAAGGATACTCTTTTTATTACTAGAGTTTCTTCACTACGAAATCGTTTTTCACCATAGCATCGAAAGATATCCCTAATTTTCATCCCTACCAATTCTTCAATCTCATGGTCGGTATCTAGAAAATCCATATTCAACTCTTTGGCTATTTTTCGGCCGATTACACTTTTACCCGTTCCCATAAATCCAATCAGCACAATATTGCTTTTCTTCATTCCTTACTTAATGCCTCCAGCAAACTTTCCCGCATCACTTCAATGGGTGGATCACAATCCAACCAAAAAGCCAGACTTTCTGCCCCTTGATAGAGCAACATTTCCAGTCCACCCACAACTGTAAGGCCTCGTTTACTGCCTTCAAGCAAAAATTTTGTCATGCTGGGACGATATATTAGATCGGATAAAATCTGGTGTTTTTCAAGCTTTTCATATGGGAAGGGAATGGTCTCTGACTCATTTGGATACATACCTACCGGCGTCGTGTTGATAATAAGTGCATAGCGCGATATATCTGCTTTATTCAAAGTTTTAAAGTCAATCCAGGATGCTTCAATCTTGCATACTGAGGTAAGTATATCTAGCAATGCCCGACCACGATTTTTTTTCCGGCAACAAATATCAATACGACTTACTCCAGCACCGGCCAGTGCCGTCGCAACGCCTCGTGATGCACCACCTGCTCCCAAAATCAGGATATCCTTCCCCTTGAGGTCGATATCATGCTCGCGCAAGCTCCTTAAATATCCAACACCGTCTGTATTCGTACCGACTAGTTTATCATCTTTGACGAGGATGGTGTTGATGGCACCTGCAAGCCGTGCCTCATGAGATACTTCTTGAATCCAAGGCATAATTTTTTCTTTGTAAGGTATCGTAACATTGATTCCTAAATAATCCTGCTTTATGTCTTCAATCGCCTTTTGAAGTTCATGGTAATCTTTTTCTAGGATCACATATTCCAAGTCATCTCGTCCTAGTGCTCTGAGCGCAGCATTTTGCATGGCTGGTGATAAGGTGTGTCCTAAAGGATATCCCAACACTCCCAATTTATTCCTCATATTTTTCCTCCGTCATACTTAGATGTGATAGGACAAGTCGTTCCAAAGCGCGTAGCACTTTGGTCCCAATAAATTCTTTTGAAGCCATAGGCTCCACCAGAATGGTGTGCAAGCCGACCATATTTCCACCCAGTATATCGGTAAATATTTGGTCACCAATCACAACCGTCTCATTCTTCTTGCTTCCCATCATATCCATAGCCCGGATAAAGGCAGTTCTCAGCGGTTTAGTAGCTCCAGCTATAAACGGCACATCTATCAGCTTAGAAAAAACTTTGACCCGTTCTTCTTTATTATTCGAAACCAATACAATCTGAATACCATTTGCCTGTACCATGTTCAACCAATCTGAAAAAGGTTTCTCGATTACATTGGAGTTCCATGGTGCGATGGTATTGTCAAGATCAATAACGACTCCTTTAATTTTGTTCTTCTCCAAATACGAAAATGGAATATTGTATATTCTTTTCACGTAAAGATCCGGCGTCAATCGTTTCAGCATTCAATCCTCCTTGCACACTCGTATCAACGTGCCTTCTGGCAATGGCTTTTCGTAGGGCACGCGAATAATCTGTCTAGGGTGCGGGCAACAGGTAACTTCTTGGTTTTGGTCGTCAATTATTTTATCCACTTTCAAAACACTATTAGGCCCGCTAATCTGTACTATTTCCAAATTGTCTCCAACGAAAAATCTGTTTCTTTGTTCCAAAATCAAGGCCTTAATCTGTTCATCATATCCAATCACTTTGGCACAAAATCTTACTTTGCGATCAATATCGTAATCCCCATAGTTATGGTCTTCTCCTGTAGGGCTACCAAACAAGAATCCTGTGCAATAATCACGGTCACTCACAATTTTCAATTCTCGAATCCACTGTTCGTCCGCCTGGTAGGATTCCGGGTTTTGGTAATAAGCATCAATAGCCTGACGGTACGCTTTGCACACCGTCGCCACATAATGTACGCTCTTCATCCTACCTTCAATCTTCAAACTACTAACACCAGCCTCAATCAATCGGTCAACATCATTGATTGTACACAAATCCTTGGAATTAAATATATAGGTGCCCCGCTCATCTTCCTCTACGGGTAAATATTCTCCTGGTCTTTGTTCTTCCACAACGTGATACTGCCAACGGCAAGGATGCGTACACTCTCCTCTATTGGCACTACGATTTGTCATAAACATGGACAGCATACACCGGCCAGAATACGACATACACATGGCACCATGTGCAAATATTTCAATATCCAAATTGCTTTGTCGAACTGTATCCTGAATTTCTTCAATATTCAATTCTCTGGCTAGGACCACACAGCTTGCACCCAATTCCTCATACATTAGGCAACTCTCATAGTTGGTCACATTGGCTTGAGTGGAAACATGAATCGGTATCAAAGGTGCTTCTTGTTTTGCGATACGCATTAACCCAAAATCGGATATTAGCAAGGCATCAGGATTCATCGTTGCTAAAGTGCGAAAATAGCTCCTCGCATCATCCAAGTCCCTATTTTGCGCATAGATATTTGTCGTAATATATACCTTTTTGCCTATGTCGTGGGCATAGCGAATTGCTTCTGACAATTCCTCTAAAGTGAAATTACCAGCTTTTGCCCTAAGTCCCAGTAATGGACCCCCGAGATAGACTGCATCAGCTCCATAAAGGAAGGCTGTTTTCATCTTCTCCATATTACCTGCTGGCAAAAGTAATTCTACTCTCTTATTCGTCATTCTTGTCCTCCACATGCTCAGAGAAAGTTTTGTTAAAATCATGACTTCCATCATCATTCGCAACGAAATACAGATAATTGTGTTTCTCTGGCCACAATGCTGCTTCTATAGATTTGCGACCAGGACTAGCTATAGGGCCTGGTGGCAATCCTACGATTTGATATGTATTATATGGAGACTCTATTTCTAAATCACTGTTAAATAAACGCTCCTTGGGCTCTTCAAATAAGAACTGAATCGTCGCGCAAGATTGGAGAGCCATCCCCATTGCTAAGCGGTTATAGAATACTCCAGCTATGGTTGCTCGTTCAGAATCCAATTTGGCTTCTTTCTCTACGATAGAGGCCATGGTCACAATTTGGTAATCTGAATATCCTAGTTCGATTGCCCGCGCCTGAAAATCCTCTGAATATATTTCTTTAAAGCGCATCAATAGCTTATTTAGAACATCCTCTTCCGTAGCATCCGTGAAAAAATCATAGGTGTCAGGGAAAAGATATCCTTCTAATAAATAGACTGCTCCTGGTGAAACTTTCTCCGGAAGAAAATCATAATCTCCGAAATTTTCCATGCATAATTCTCGATAAACCTCTGTAGACCCAAGACCTTTTTCAACCAAGATTTCTATAATTTCATCCACTTTCAGACCTTCCGGTATGGTCACCCTGATACTATCTTCCTTCACTTTTCCTCTTTTTAATAAGTCAAATATTTCTTCCTTTTCCATAGGGCGATTAATCTGATATTCGCCAGCCTTAATGTCAGCTGGATTCTCAAAGTAACGCATCCAGTAGTAGAATATATCGGCATTTCGAATAACTTGAAGCTCTTCAAGATTTTCTGCTACCTGTCTTGGTGTTTCTCCTGCATCCACAGTCAAACTTACCAGACCTTCCATAGTAGGTGCAGACAGCTGTTGACTCACATAGAAAAACAGCCCCGCTACTGCTAGGACTCCAATTAAAATAAATAGTAATAATAATTTCAATATCTTCAATGGCTGCACCTCAACTTAAGAACTCTAAGAATCCAGTATGTCTCCAATAGAATTTACGACTAGATCCCATTCATCTTCATTATCAATGGTAATAAGTATATCATTCGCTTCGTCATCTTTGTCAAATTTCAGAATCACAGCCTCATCTTCTTCGCCTTCTGTGGGCTCTAAAACAGCATACTTATTACCTTCTATTTCCACCACTTCCACAATGATGAACTGATGTTCATTATCCTCTTCATCCAGCAGAACCACCAAATCTGTAATTTCCGCTTCTCCATTCAATCTTTCTTCCATCTTTCTTCCTCCAGTTCTTAGTACCATTATTCCACAACCCTAGCTATAATTCTAGTTTTTTAGCGGCCGCAATTCTTCTTCCAATCCATCCAGCTCTGCAAAATAATGACGGCAGCAAGTTCATCCACCACTGTTTTGCGTTTTTTTCTAGATACATCGCCTTCAAGCAAAGCCCTTTGTGCTGATACGGTAGTTAAGCGTTCATCAAAATATTCGACCTCTACGGTAGTATATTCTTGCAGATTTCCCACAAAATTCTGGACCTTTTCAGCTTGTGGTCCAAATGTACCATTCATGTTGCGTGGTAGGCCCACAACCAGTGTGTCCGCATTTTCTTCCTTAATAATCTGGGAGATCTGTTCATAGGTTTTCTCTATCTTTGATTTTACATATACCACACAGACTCCCTGCGCTGTAATGTTTAGTGCATCTGTTTTGGCAACCCCAATACGCCTGTCGCCAACGTCTAATCCAATCGCTTTCATGTATTCCTCCAAAAAAACAGCCTCTTACTCAGAGGCTGTCTTGGTTCTTAAATAGCTGTTCAGCAACACCTTGACAATTTCATCTCTTTCCAGCGTGGAGATAATAGTTCTAGCATTGTTGTAGCTGGTAATATAAGCAGGATCACCTGATAAAAGATATCCAACCAATTGATTCGCTGGAGAATACCCTTTTTCTTCCAAAGCTTCAAACACCTGTTTGATGACTTCTCTTACCTTTTCTTCTTGTAGCTCTTCACTCGAAAACTGCATCGTGCTTTCAAATTCTTCAGGCATAAGAAACACCTCCATCTGTCATTATATTTTAACATATTTTATTTGGATTTGATTTGTTTTTCCAGTATCTCACTACTTTTTCCTATGGCATAAGACAATTTATCCGGTTTTTTACCTCCCGCTTGTGCCATACTTGGCTTTCCGCCACCACCGCCACCAGCTAAACCAGCAATTTCTTTTACTAGTTTACCAGCATGTATACCTCGCTTAAGTGCCTCGCCAAAGACCATGACTAAAAAGTTAACTTTATCACCATTCTTGGTTCCTAAGACCAGTACACCATTTTTCATTTCTTGTTTTAATGCATCGCCTTTTTTACGTAGGCCATCCATGTCTGTAGTTTCTACTTCTGAGGCCAATAAAACGATTCCATCAATATTCTGAGCATCTTTAAGTAGCTGTCCAGACTGAATCTCGTTAAATTTTGCTCTAAGGTTGGCCAATTCGTTCTCTTTTGTCCTTAATTCATCTAGTATTGCTCTAGCTCTTATTTCCGTATCTTGTGGCGATGCTTTCAGTATGCCAGCCACACTCATCAGCCGATTCTCGGTGTTTTTGTATTCCTTCAGTGTTTCCTCACCTGTCAATGCTTCAATCCGTCTGAGCCCTGCTCCAATACCTGTTTCAGATAGAATTTTCAAAGGCCCTATGTTGCCAGTACGGCTTACGTGTGTGCCTCCGCAAAACTCCATACTTTCCTCGCCCATGCGAACGACGCGTACCTTATCACCATATTTCTCTCCGAAAAGAGCTGTTGCCCCAATATTTTTTGCTTCATCAATTGGCATAACACGTGTATCCACAACATCATTTTGCATAATAGCTCTATTTACCAGTGTCTCCACCATATCCAACTCTTTTTGCGTCATTGGTGCAAAGTGGTTAAAATCAAAACGTAATTTTTCTTCTGTCACCAAGGAACCCTTCTGATTAGCATGCGTTCCAAGCACCTTTTTGAGTGCACTATGTAAAAGATGGGTGGCTGAGTGGTTTCTCGCAATCCGATTTCTACGTGTTGTAGACACCTCAGCAGAAACCTTCTGATTCGTGTTCAAATCTTTATTAACTTCTACACGACAATATATCCGACCATCCACAGCTTTTTTGGTATCTAATACTTCTGCTAGAATCTCATCTTGCATTTTCAGATATCCTGTATCTCCAATTTGGCCACCAGCTTCTCCGTAAAAGGGAGAATTATCCAATACTACATATCCTTGTTCCCCGGATTTCAGGGCTTCAACTTTAACAGCCTTTTCATCTGCAAGCAAGAGTATTTTGGACTCGAAAATTCCGTTATCGTATCCAACAAATTCAGTCTTAGGTAGGTTTTGGAAAAGATTTGCCAATTTCGTTGCTGTCGCAAAGGCATCCTCTGTACCACTAGACTTTCTTGCCCGTTCTTTCTGTGCGGCCATAGCTGCTTCAAATCCATCCTTATCTACTTCAAGACCATTTTCTAAAGCAATATCCTCAGCCAGGTCAAATGGAAATCCATAGGTATCATATAGTTGGAAGGCCAAAGAACCATCTAAAACAGTACGCCCTTCTTCCTTAATTTGATCTACCATATCAGAGGCCATCTTCATTCCACTATCAATTGTTTCTTGGAATCTTTCTTCCTCCAAGCGAATAATTTTTTTTATAAAGTCCCGATCTTGTACGATTTGCGGATACGTTTCACCCATCAATGAAATAACGGTATCTACCATATCGTTTAGAAATAGACCTTCAATATTCAGTACTTTGCCAAAACGAACAGCCCGCCTAATAATTCGACGCAACACATAGCCTCTACCTTCGTTGCTAGGCATAATTCCATCGCCAATAAGGAATGTGCAGCTTCTAGCATGATCAGCTATAACGCGCATTGGAAAGCCTTTTTCACCTGGGATATATGTCTTTGCTGCGATTTCTTCGACTTTGGCTATTAAGGGCCAAATCAAATCCACCTCGTAGTTGGTATCCTTGTGTTGTAGGACACTAGTTATACGCTCTAAGCCCATGCCAGTATCAATGCTTGGTTTGGGTAGGGAAGTCATTTTTCCTTCTGAATCACGATCAAATTCCATGAATACTAAATTCCAAATTTCCAACCAGCGATCACAGTCACATCCACCAATGGCACATGGTTCCTCCGTACAGGCATAGGATTCACCACGGTCGTATATAATCTCACTACACGGTCCGCAAGGTCCCACTTCTCCCATGGACCAAAAATTGTCTTTTTCTCCTAGTCTGACAATTTTTTGAGGATCAACATCAGTATATTCCAGCCATAGTCTTTCAGCCTCATCATCATCCCTGAATACAGTAACCCACAATCGGTCCTTCGGAATTTCCAGCACGACAGTCAAAAATTCCCAAGCATATTCGATGGCTTCCTTCTTAAAATAGTCACCAAAGGAAAAATTACCCAACATTTCAAAAAAAGTATGATGACGTGCTGTTTTTCCTACAGTATCCAAATCGTTATGCTTACCACCGGCTCTTACGCATTTTTGCGAGCTAGTAGCCCGAGTATATGGTCGTTCATCCAATCCTAAGAAGACATCCTTAAACTGATTCATACCAGCATTGGTAAACAGTAAGGTCGGGTCGTCATGTGGTACCAGTGATGAGGATTCAACAATAGTATGTCCCTTTTGCTCAAAATATTTTAAAAACTTTTCTCTGATTTGATCTCCGCTCAGCATACGTTCCTCCATACATAAATAATATCTAATTCATTCTAGCCTATTCATATCCACGTGTAAACAAACAAAAAAATCCCACTAGTGGTTACTGCTTGTTTAAACCCTGCGCAGCAGGTGGGTATCCTGTTTGCTATTTCTGTATTCCGATTTAACCGGCTGCACATACATAGCAAAACTCCGAATTCCCAAGGTAATAGTGTCGGTTTAAATATCACAGCACCATCTCTAGCAGGAAATGGTTATCTCTTATATAACATATGATACCATGCATAAAAACAAAAACAAAATATTATGCTTAACTTACGCCATATTTATGCATTCATTATTTTAAATTATTTCCCGTATTTTTTCAATCTTAGTGCAACGGCCCTTAGAATCAAGGGAAAAATGGATTCCACTTATCCAAGCGCGCCCAGTTGCTGTTTGTAACCTAACTGGAATACCATAGAGAAATCTCTCAATACATTCTTCTTTCCTCATTCCTAGTATAGAATCAACCGGACCAGTCATTCCCACATCGCTGATGTAGCCCATGCCGCTTTCCGTAATTTCATCATCGTTGGTCTGCACATGGGTATGGGTTCCAGCAATAAGGCTCGCCATGCCGTCAACATAGAACTTGAAAGCCAACTTTTCTGAAGTTGCTTCTGCATGAAAATCCACAAATACATACGGTGTACGTTCTTGTGCTTTTTTAAGTAGCTGTTTTCCAATACGAAATGGATCATCTAAACTATCTAGAAATGCTCGACCAGATAGATTGACCACTGCAATTTCCTTACCCAATCTAGTTGGAAAGAATGCTAAGCCTTTACCCGGAAGGCCTTCTGGATAATTGGCGGGTCTTACGATCCTTCCTTCTACCTTAATCAGCGCTTTTGCTTCCATCTTATCCCAGACATGGTTTCCCATTGTCATAGCATCTATACCAGAATAAAACAATTCTGCCGCTGTATCTTTCGTTATCCCTCTGCCACCGGCTGCATTTTCGCCATTGGCAATGATGAAATCGTATTTATCCTTGTATCGTGCTAAATAATCTCTTACAGCGGTACGTCCAACACGACCTACAATATCCCCGATAAATAAAACTTCCATGATTCCCTCCATATAAGAAAAAAGGCGGTTGCCCGCCTATTTCTATTTTGCATAATCTATTGCACGAGTTTCTCTAATCACAACTACTTTTATTTGACCTGGATAATCCATTTCTGACTCAATTTGTTTAACAATATTTCTAGATAACCGAACTGCTTCATCATCATCTATCTTATCCGGTTTGACCATAATTCGAACTTCTCTACCTGCCTGAATGGCAAAGGACTTTTCAACGCCCTCATTGGCTTCTGCAATTTCTTCCAATTTTTTAAGACGTTTAATATATGTCTCCAAGGTCTCGCGACGAGCGCCTGGCCTAGCAGCTGAAATCGAATCAGCAGCTTGTACAAGAAACGCTTCAACCGTCTGAGGATCTGTATCTCCATGGTGAGCAGCAATGCAGTGGATTACTTCCGGTGATTCCTTGTATTTTCTAGCTAAGTCCACCCCAATCGCCACATGAGTACCTTCGATCTCATGGTCAACAGCTTTACCGATATCATGTAGCAAGCCAGCTCGCTTGGCCAATTGGGGGTCTACCCCCAGCTCCAAAGCCATATTTGCCGCTACGAGTGCTACCTCAACCGAGTGTTTCAAAACATTCTGGCCATAGCTTGTACGATACTTGAGGCGGCCCAGCAAACGAATCAATTCTGGATGAATTCCAGTAACGCCCGTATCGAAGGTTGCTTGTTCACCCTCTTCACGGATGCCGTCTTCCACTTCTTTTTTGGCTTTCTCATACATTTCTTCAATCCGTCCGGGATGAATCCTTCCATCTGCAATCAATTTTTCCAAGGTTAATCGAGCAGTTTCCCTTCTCACGGGATCAAAGCCAGAAAGCACAACTGCTTCCGGTGTATCATCGATTATTAAATCAATACCAGTTAAGGTCTCTAAGGCCCGTATGTTTCTGCCCTCGCGTCCGATGATTCTGCCTTTCATTTCATCATTCGGCAAGTTCACAACGGATACTGTGGTTTCAGCAACATGGTCTGCCGCACAGCGTTGGATAGCTAGGGTAATAATGTTTCTAGCTTTCTTATCTGCATCCATTTTAGCCTGCATTTCAATCTCTTTTATCATCATTGCCGTTTCGTGCTTAATCTCATCTTCTACATTTTGTAGAAGCATGGTCCTAGCCTCTTCAAAGGATAGACTAGATATTCTTTCCAATTCGACAATCTGCCGGTCATGGGCTTCATCTGTCTTGCGACGAATATTATCTATTTCTTCCATTCGGCGTTGAATCTTTTCTTCTTTCTTCTCAATACCATTTTGCTTTTTGTCTAAATTTTCTTCTTTCTGTACCAGTCTCTTTTCTGACTGAGCCAGTTCTCCACGACGTGACTTAATTTCTCGGTCTAGTTCTTGACGCATGGAGTGCACTTCTTCTTTTGCTTCCAGAATAGCCTCGCGTTTTTTCGCTTCAGCTTCCTTATTTGCATCGTTCAAGATATCTGTGGCTAAGGTTTCTGCATTCTTAAGCTTTCCTTCCGCCAGATATTTTCGAATCATGTATCCAAGTATTATAGCCACGACTGCTGTTGCGCCTATAACTGCATAAGTATATATGTCCATATCCATCCCCCTTATTATTTTTTTTAAAGAACAGATTTCTAAAAAAAGAAAAACCGAGCAACGCTCGGTTTATTTACAAATGGTCTAAGGCATATTTCACCCTTCAGTATATATTTATTCTACGTCTAATAACGAGCAATATATAACAAACCCACTTGGAAATAACCTAAATGTCCTTCCTATATTATAAGTAATGGTTTAAGGGGTGTCAAGAAAACCTTGCTCGCCAAAGCTTTCCTTCACAGCTCTGATAGCCAGTCCAGGATAATAACCTTTTTGAATCAGTTTTCGCATCATCTGCTGATCAGTATACTTTGAACTACTAGAACGCCACTTGTCAATCAAACATGAAATATTTTTCTGCTGAACAGCTTCCGTATACTGTTCCGAAAGAATCTCCATTATAATCTCGCTATCCACCTTTTTGGCAGCAAGCTCCGCCTGAATCAAGCGTGGCCCCTTCCTCCTCAAATTCATCTGATCACGTACATACGCTCTAGCATAAGAACGATCATCTAGATAGCCAGCCTCGACAAGTCTATTCACGACTTCTTCAATTTCCTCTTGAGGATAAGATGCGCCGGTAAGTTTACGGCGCATTTCTTGAATTCCATAACTTCTTCGGGCTAGTAAACTTACGGCTTTATGTAAGGCACTAATATCAGCAGGCTGACGTTTCTTTCTTGGCTTTTTCTTTGGGTTCTTCTTTGGGTTCTTCATGTTTTAAAACACCAGTTTCTATTCGAATTTTATTTTCCACCTCTGCTGCGATATCTGGGTGCTCTGCCATAAATATCTTCACATTTTCTCGTCCCTGTCCCAATCGTTCTTCCTGGTAGGAATACCATGCACCACTTTTTTGTATAATCCCTAACTCAGCTCCTAGGTCCACCAGACAACCTTCCCTAGATACGCCTTCACCATACATGATATCAAATTCAGCCAATTTAAAAGGAGGCGCTACTTTGTTTTTAGCTACCTTTGCTCTTGTTCTCGAGCCAATCATATCTTGACCTTTTTTCAGTGTTTCAATCCTACGAACATCTATCCGTACTGATGAGTAAAACTTAAGCGCACGTCCGCCGGTAGTTACTTCCGGGCTTCCAAACATCACACCTACTTTTTCCCTCAACTGATTGATAAAAATAATTAGACAATTAGATTTGCTTACTGCTCCAGCAATTTTACGCATGGCTTGAGACATTAATCTAGCATGCAATCCAACAAAGGAATCACCCATTTCTCCTTCAATTTCTGCTCGAGGTACCAAGGCTGCTACTGAGTCAACAACTATGATTTCAACTGCTCCACTTCGGATTAAAGCTTCGGCAATTTCTAGACCCTGCTCTCCAGTATCCGGTTGTGAGACCAATAAGTTTTCAATGTCCACCCCTAGTTTTTCAGCATAATTTGGGTCCAATGCATGTTCTGCATCAATAAATGCCGCAGTTCCACCCGTTTTTTGTGCCTCAGCAACCACATGTAGAGCTACTGTTGTCTTACCAGAAGATTCAGGGCCATAAATTTCTACAATTCGCCCCTTGGGCAAGCCACCAATACCGAGTGCAATATCCAAGGATAACGCTCCTGTTGGAATTACATCAATCCCTTTATTCAGAGGGCCTTCACCCAACTTCATGATTGCTCCATTACCATATTGTTTCTTGATCTGCGATAGTGCAATATCAAGAGCTTTGTCTTTTTCTGCCATGCCCGCCTCCTTAGAACGTTTGTTCGCTTTTATTGTACGGTAGAAATTACTTTCTGTCAAACACTATCTTTTATTCAACTAGTAGAAAGAATTCCCTGCATGACAAGGAATTCTTTCGAAAATTTCACTATATTTTGATATCAGATTGTAATCGTCTTTACACCCTGTTTTAGGAGATGGTCAACAGCGCTATACATATTCGTGATACTGCCAACAGCTAGTCTTTCCTTTACATTGTAGAAGTCGAGGCAGGTCCCACAGCTGAGAATTTCTGCTCCCTTTTTTTCCAAATTGGATATCGTTCCCAATACTTCAGAATCGTCCAAGGTTAAATAGACAGCGCTGTTCATGAACACAATGGCCTTGATAGGCTCATCACATTCCTGCAAGGTAAACAAAAACGAGCGCATAAGAACGCGGCCAAGTTCTGGATCGCCCTCTCCAAAGTCTTTGCTCTTAATCAAAAATACCAATGGCTTTTCTTGGTTCTGTGCAAATATGCCTTGAGCTGCACTGGTCGTAGCACTAATTTTCTTGGTTATGCTAACCGCATATCCAGCAGACTTTTCTTGGCTTGCAGCTTCATAGCCAGATGAATTAGCATAGCGAATCACATTGTCTCTCGCAACTTCATTATCAACCAATACCTCTAACACGCCTTCTTGCAATGCTTCTAAAGCTTTCTTCGTTGCCACTACTGGCATTGGGCATGACATACCTCTTGCATCAATAGATTTTTGCATCTTAATCCTCCTCAATCATTTTGGTCCAACGTCTATTCTCGCAGATAATTTCCCCGCGCTTGAAAACATACCTTTTGTTGCTTTGGCTAAGAATGGCTTCCTCTGCTGAATTTGCTTCTAGCAATACCAAATCAGCTGGTGCACCTTCTACGGTTCCATATTTTTCTTTTCCCATTGCTTTGGCCGGGTTCATCGTCGCCATACGGTAAACGGCCCTTAAATCGGAATAGGTACCCATTTGGGCTACTTGAGCAGTCAAAAGGGCCTCTTCCAACATATCACCATTTCCAAAAGGTCTAAATGGGTCTCTAATATTGTCTGAAGCTAAAGAAATATTAGCACCCGCCTCATATAGCTGTTTTATTCTAGTAGTACCTCTACGAACTGTTCCTATGTCATTTCTTCCCATCAGATAAAGATTACACGATGGCAAGGTAATTATATTCATACCAGATTCAACGATCTTTTCGATGGTTTCCGCTGCAGTTTTTTCATCTACAGCAGATAAAGAGCAAAGATGACCTGCACTGCACTCCCCAATCATATTTCTCGCAATAATCTGCTCAGCAAAATAATTTGTCACATCCACATTTGGCATATCGTGTTCATCAGAATGGATATCAACAAACTTGCCATGTTTTTGTGCTAAATCAAACATTTTATCAATAATTAATTTGGGGGCATCACATAAAGCAGGTGCTGACCCATAGCCATCTATATCCATCGTGCCTACCTGGTCAAAATACGCATAGGCAGTATCTGAAAAAGTCAGAGCAGATAACATGGCTATAATTTGAATGTCCAATTTATCTTTATATTCTTCCTTAATTTTCACCATGGCTTCTATGGCCATGGTACCAAGTGTTTCATCTACAGAGATATGGGTGCGCAGCGAAGTCGTTCCATGACAAATCAAGTTATCCAAAGTCTTTCGAATCCGATTTTCTGTTTCCTCGGGACCAATTTTTTCCTCAACGTATCGATTGAATCCCATAATTGCATCCATCAACCCTGGATATTCATTATCGCCAATGGTGTGTGTCTTTTCCAGATGCATATGTAAGTCAATGAAGCCAGCCGAGAGAAATCCTTTTTCTCCATCAATGCAGTAAGTCTCAGTCGTCGTATCTTTCAAGGAACCAAATGGAACAATCTTTTCAATTAGGCCCCCACCAATCAGTACATCATAGAGCCCTTCCTTCTCAAATAGATGTACGTTCTGAATTAATGTCTTTCTACTCATCTTTTCTCCTTAATAAAATCCTTTTTTAATTTTCCAAACGCTAATACCATTCGCAATCATAATACCACCTACTAGAATTAGTATTATGCCTAATATCATAATCGTAAGTGAAGCAAACACCAAGGGGTATACTAGCAAAAATAGCCCAAAAAGTATTAATAAACTATTTCCAGTCATGGTACTGCTTGATACGGTGCTCCGAAATCGATTCCCCAATAATCTAAAAACGCCTATGGATAATAGCCATACTCCAAGTATGCGGTTTAATAGTAATACCGTAGCTGGGCTTGTCAGAATAATCGCTGATAGCAGAATATAAAACACACCTTCACCTAGTGGAATATACCAGTAAACATCAACTATTCTATCACTAAAAGCCCCCCAAGCGTACAATGTTCCAAAAATCAACAAGTATAGCCCAAATACCTTGCCAATAGTCAAAATCGCCATTTCAGGTCGAGTGAAAAAATACCATCCAAGGGCTAGTACCAGAAAGCCTGTGATTACATCAAACCACCAATTATGTCGAATATCCATCATTTCCCCCTCAACATATCATGCTATCGCTATCACCATTCATATAATCCAACCAATTTTTAAAGACAGTCCCATCTGTAACGCCAATAATATGAGAATCGCGATACGTGTCATAAGAAAATGCACTGTTTAAGCCATCATTGGATTTCAACGAAAGCAAGAGTTCATTTCCTAAAACCGTGCTTTGGTTTTCCAATGGTGAACCGGTTGGATCGAAAACAAATATGGTCTTTTTACTTTTCAAACTATGATCCACTGTAATCAAAGTGTTGCTTTCCAAGTCCGTTTCCAAAATAAACAATGCCGTAGTAAGCGCGCTTTGCAATCTATCTCTTAAAATTATACTGATGCGATTCGCTTCCATGGAAGGTATCATCTCCGACAGCAGAAAACCACCTCGCTCAACAATAGCATCCGCAAGCAAAGTGTTTTCCAGTGGATGAACCAGTGAAGCTAGGCCGTAGGGAACTACAGCCCCCGTCTTTCCGCCTAGTTCTAATGAAGCAATATGAGCGTAGGTGTCACATCCAGAGGATAGACCGGAGATATTCCACCAGCCTTTTTCTTTAAGCGCCAAGGCAACGTACTGTGCCATCTGAGGTGTCAGTTCTAAGTCTGGCTCATGCATACCAATAACAGCAACCGATTGTTCCAGTCCCTGAAAATTAGGAAGCAAGCCTTTACAAAATAGCGTCGGTGCCGGTGACTCAATCTGTCTTGCCTTGCTCGGATAATTGTGGTCTTCCAACGGTATAATCTGTATATCGTGCTCACCACATAGAATCATTTCGTTTTCCACTCGTTCCTCTATCACTCGGTTGTCACGAGACTTTTCAAGCACTTCAACCAATTTATCCTTATATTTTTTTATCTGTTCTTCCCTATACTTTTTCGCCGTAAAGAGCCTTTCTAGTGTATCAAAATAGTTAACAATATACCTAGGATTATCCCATAAGGAGATTTGCATCTGGACTGATGTATCTATGGCCTTCGCAAATAAATTCTTGTAAATTATTTGCTCAAACCAAGTGCTCCCAAATTCCGAAGTGCAATACAACACACTTAATTTCATGGCATCTCTCAAGCTATAGAGCATCACATATTCTCCTATCTGCCATTCATTTTTGGCAAATAATCCTCAACCCTTTCAAAACTAACCCCAGCTGTTTTAAGTCTAGGTATAACCATTTTCAATGCCTCCGGCACAATGGAAACATGGTCATGCAGTACCACTACCCTGTAGTTGGCAAGGCAATGAAACATCCGTTCTGCAAGTACTTCTGCGGACGGAGCCTCAAAATCCTTAACGGATGCATTCCAGCAGCATAAAACATAACCCTTAGCAGCCAATTTCTCAGAAACTTCCGCGTCGATCTTGCCCCATGGTGGCCTAAAAGCTCTTACCACTTGTCCGCAAGCTTTATCCAGTTCTTGATTGCAACGTTCCACCTCATAGATAGCTTCATCAGAATCCATTTCCGTAAGCACCTTGTGAGAATATGTATGATTACCTAAGCCATGTCCCTCATCTATGATGCGTTTTAGTAACGTCTCATTCCCCTGAATCCTGTGGCCTTCTACAAAAAAGGTGGCATGTACCTGCTGTTCTTTTAAAATATCAAGAATGCGATTTGTAAACGGTGGATGTGGTGCTCCATCAAAGGTTAGAAAATATTTCATGACTTTCTCCTTTTCTTTTATTATAACGAAAAAAAGGGCCTTTTGTAGCATTACGCTACATTAAGCCCTAATCTTTTTATAAATATTGGGTTAAATCTACGTAATCGTACACAACCCGTTCCAGACCCTTGCTATCCTCATTGAGAGTAGCATCGATACCCATCTTAGTCTGAACACCTCGACTATCTGATGTAGGATCCAGTTCGTGACCTTGAGAGTTCGGAACATAGAAGATATCCTTTTCAGGAACAACTCGGTTGCTCATCGCCCAAAGAATATCGGCTGGATTGTAGATGTCAATATCCTCATCAACTACAATAACATTCTTGATGTTTACATAGCTAATCATAGCAGCCATGGCTACATTTTTCGGCTCGCCTGGATTGGATTTCTTCATTTTGACTAAAGCTAAGAACCCACTTCCATAAGGAGCTAGATGCACATCCGTCACACCATCAGAAACATACTTGCAATTCTTCATCACGAGCGGTTCCCGGGGCACAACGCCTCCTAGGTTCACATGTTCCATACCCGCACCAGCTATCGTCTGGTATATCGCTCCATTTCGGTACGTAATGGCAGTCACTTTTAGAACCGGTGAAGACCATGGTTCACTATAGTGTCCTGTGAATTCGCCTAGTGGACCTTCCTTCTCACGAACATTTGCTAGAATTTCAGCCTCTACAACAATTTCAGCTGTAGCCGGAACATAAATATCGTTGGTGATAGATTTTACGACTTCAATTGCTTCGCCTCTAATTGCCCCAACGACTTCCATTTCATCACCATCGTAACGCAAGCCTGCACCCATATAAACCATGGGGTCTGCTCCAATGACGATGGAAATAGGAAGAGACTTTCCTTCTTTTTCCGCTTCATCATAGAATTCCTTCAGATGTCGCCACTCATTGATCATGATGCCCAGCTTATCTTTTCCTTTTTTCTGCATCCTTTGAAAGGAAAGATTCTGTCTCGTGTCATTCAAACCTTTAGACACGATTACCCCACCTGTTATGAAAGGGCCTCCATCCTTTGGTGCATGCGTCGGAATCGGCAGTATATCCAAATTGATATCATCACCAGTAAGGATATTTTCATGGCACGGTCCATCTTCCACTTTAACCGGTGCAATAGGATTCTCCAAAGCATACATCAATTTTCCAATGATTTCCTCTTTGGTGCATTCCATGGCTAGGGCGATACGATCCATACTTGCGAGCACGCCACCTATTAATGTAAAAGAAGGATTTTCTTTCACATTTTCAAAATAAGGTGCACCTGTATTCTCATTTTCACACGCTCGAATCACATTGCCAATTTCATGTTCCAATGTAACTTCTTTTTTAATACGAGCCAGTTGTTTGTTTTCTTCCATAATTTCCATGAAAGAACGTAGATCCTTGATTCTAGACATATTCTACTCCTTCAAAATAGCTTCAAAAATCGGAATCAATTCCTCGGGTCTAGGTTTTCTAGGATTGTTCCGCATTAGGAACATATCACAGGCTGCCTGGGCAAATACGGGAATATCTTCTTCTTTTTCGAAGTAATTAAACAAACCTTCAGGGATATTCAGGTCACTCAGGAACTGGCAAACAGCATCAATAGCCAATTCGGCTGCTTCACGCTTGCTAAGACCAGTAACATCTATACCAAACATTTCTGCCAACTCAACATGCTTGTCCAATTTAGCTAGCATATTGAAGCGCAGTGCGTATGGTAAAAATACGGCATTCGATAGACCATGAGGAACATTATAGTAACTAGCTACTGGTCCTGAACAACTGTGGATGAAGCCTAAACCAGCTTGGTCCATAGCTACGCCAGCAAGAACTGCTGCCAATGCCACTTTTTCTCTTGCTTCAATATCTTCCCCATTCGAGAAAGCTCTAGGTAAGTATTCAATGATTAGTTGCATAGCCTCAACCGCCCATGCATCCGTCATTGGGTTGGATCCCAGACCCACATAAGCTTCATAGGCATGGGTAAATGCATCAATGCCTGTCGTGGATGTGATATGTGGAGGCATAGTAACCATCAAAGCTGGATCAATGATAGCAGCATGAGCGAACAAGTCGTCACGCTTGATACCTTTTTTGGTGTTTCTGCTGATAATTACTGCAGTCGCAGTTACCTCACTACCGGTTCCAGCCGTAGTTGGGATATTAACCAATTTAGCCATTGGAGCTTCTGTTGCCTTATTGTCCCATTGATATTCAGACAAGGTGCCTGAATTTGTAAGCAGAAATGCAACCATCTTACCTACATCAAGTGGAGAACCGCCACCTAACGAGATGACAGCGTTGCAATTATTTTTTTTAGCTAAGGCTAAAGCACTCACTACTGCCTCTTCGTGCGGGTTAACAGGGACATCATCAAACACAGTGTATTTAACCTTGTTTGCCTCTAGTATGTCCATTACTTTTTTAGCAACACCAATACTTACTAACACCTTATCAGTCACAAGAAACACATTGTCTTTTTCACCAAACAGATTGCTTAGTTCATTAAGACTTCCAAGACCATGGTATACTCTGGTCGGCATAAAGAATTTTTTACTCATTTCTCTTCCCCCTTACTATAATCAAAAGGATCCTCACTAAGATCATGTTCCTTAGTGATAGAATTCCTTTTCGCGACATTTACCGGTAAAATCATTTCCTTGGGTTCTCCCCCATTTTCCAGGCGATTCAATATCATTTTTGCCGCTTGGGCGCCCAGTTTAAACGGTGAAAACTTGAGAGTCGTCAGTGATGGAATCGTATATTTACTAATCATCGAGTCATCCATCCCGCAGATTGCAATATCTTTTGGAACATCCAAACCATTATTATGAGCAGCCTTGATGGCGCCGAATGCAACCATATCTGAGGCACATACTACAACGTCAGGCCTATTCTTCTTCAGGATCTTTTGCATAGCTTGATACCCAGAATTTGGCGTCCAGTTCGCATAAAAAATGTCTTCGTCACTTATCACCAAGCCATAGGCGCTAGCAGCTTTTTTGAACAAGCCAGACATTCGTCTTGCATTTTCATCCTCTTGTCCATTCACCAGACAAAGGTGTTTATATCCTTGGTTTTTTATATAGTCGCAAAGCATACGATACCCTTGCAAATAATCCACCCCTACAAAGTCTGCATCGTATCCCTCAGGTCTATCTCCAACACACACCACTGGCTTTTTACTACTCAATATTTTGATTTCTTCAGCTGCCGAAGAATAACAGTTAATAATTCCATCAACCAGTTGATTGGACAACGGCTTATGAATATTTGTTTGTTCTCCGAAATTTTCGGAGGAGTCCACCGTCACCACTGAATAACCAGCTTTACTCAAAGTACTTATTACGCCCCGAGTAACTTGACTTATATGTATTGATTCAGTGTTCGGAACCACAATGGCTATAATTTTAGTTGATGAAACCGATAAAGCTTTCGCCAATGGATTGGGTTCATATCCTAATTCTTCAGCAACCCGTAATACCCTTTTTCTAGTAGCTTCCGAAACGGATTCTCCTTCAGCAAAGGTTCTTGATACCGTCGATTTTGCCACACCAGCTTTACGTGCCACATCATTAATGGTTACCTTCTTAATCAATATACTTCACACCTTTCGTGTTTGGAACCGGTTCTATTTTATCATATTTAGCCATACTTTGCTATAAAAAAGAGAGCTTATAAGCTCTCTTCAATAATTCTCATAAACTGTTTCATATCTGGTACGATAAAATCTGGATGAATTCCCTTGGATTCCACACTCTCCCTTGAATCTACGCCAGTCTCTACAAGCACTGAATAGATTCCTGCTTGTCTCGCTCCCTTAATATCAGTGTCTAGTCGGTCTCCAATCATCATAACTTGTTTTGCTGTCAATCCCATTTTTTTTACCGCCAGCTGAAACAAAATTGGTTCTGGTTTTCCAATGATAATCGGATGCATGCCAGTCGCTGCTTCAATAGCAGCTAAAGTCGTACCTGCCTCTGGCAACAGACCTTCTTCTGTCGGAATCAAAATATCTGGGTTGGTTCCAATTAGTCTCGCCCCATCTTGAATATGAAGAATAGCATTCTTTAGTTTTTCATAATTCAGATTGAAATCTCCACCGACTACGACTATATCCGCTTGCTTCTCTCTGCCTTCTAGAACCTCATACCCTCTTTGTCTAATTTCATTCTTCAAGGCTTCTTTACCAATTACGTAAACAGTATGACGTTTGGAGTGATTCAATGCCAAATACTCCGCTGTGGCTTCTGCACAAGTTAGAATATGCTCCTCCTTAATACTAATGCCCTGTTTTCGGAATCGTTCTTGATAGTCCTTAGCTGATTTGGTATTATTTGTGGCCACAATAAAGCCCCAACCCAAGGTTTCCAGAAGCGTAAACAACTCTTTCAAGTCCAACAATGGGTGTTCCCCTTTGAAAAGAGTCCCATCAATATCCAAGATTATGCCCTTGGTTTTTTTTAGTGCCTCAATCATCGAGTAATGCCACGGCCTGTTCAGCACTCCAGCCCTCATGTATGATGTTATGAATTGCTCTAGTCATGGCTTGCGGGTTATCCGATTGCCATACGTTTCTACCCACAGTTGCCCCACTACTACCGGATTTTAATCCTTGCTCAATCATCGTAAGTACAGCAAGTTTGTCTGGATTATTTACTCCGCCCAGAACTACTACTGGAACATAGCAACTGTCCACCACTTCTTCAAAATCATCACAGTAAGGAATTTTCACCCAGTCAGCACCCAGTTCTGCAGCAACTCTTGCTGTGGTCTTCATATGGTGTAGCGTTCTTTTTTCCGGACCAGCTTCAAATCCACCTGGCATCATCTCAGCCATAACAGGGATACCCCACTCATGTCCTTTACGAATCACTTTTGCTAGTGTCTTTAAATGTTCCTCTTCATACTCTGTCGCAGTGAAGGAAGTCACACACAGCGCCTCCGCACCAACTCTCAATGCATCTTCAATTGAATACCAGGCTGAGCCTGCCCCAGGCGACGGCGCCAAAATACTTGATGTACCATCTATTCGAAGCACTAGTCCCACTTTGGACAATTTTTCTGGAAAACGAACAGCAGTACCATAGGTTGCCATGACTCCATCAGCACCACCAGCAATCACTTGATCTAGGCACCAACCCATATCCTTTACACCCTTAATGGGGCCACTGATCATTCCATGGTCGCATGCCACTACAAAGGACTTCCCATTGTTAAAGATTCTATTCATTCTTCTACGTACATCACTCATCTTTATTAATCTCCTTGTGTTTTTCATACAGTCTTTGATACATTCCGTATTTTGTTGCAGCAGGATACAAGCATAAATCATCACGCTTGAATCGCATCCTTGCTTCCTCAAAACTTGTCGCTTCGCCCGTTGCAAGCATCGCGAGCATGGCAGCACCTAGAGCCGGCCCATGTGTATAGGATGTCATTCGGACTGTAATGCCTAGGCTGTCTGCAATCATCTGTGGCAGGAGTGCATTCCGGCTTGCTCCGCCAATAAGCCAAAGTTCTTTCAGGGGCACACCCATATTGGCTAGCCGGTTTACAGAATAGTAAACTTGGTATACCAAGCCTTCTATCAGCGCTCGCGAAAGATCGCCGAAATCCTGCGCTGGACCAATTCCTAAGAATCTTCCACCTCTTGCATCATATATGGCTCCTGCAGAACCCAATTTTGCTTTTTTAATCCGGTTGTTGAATTTTTTATACAAAGCGTCTCTATCGCATCCAGCTACTAGACCACCAGCAATTTCTGAAACCCACCACTCTATATGTTTTCCATAACACCCCAAGAATTCTGATGCTATATATGTATCAGGAATCACATGGTAGTTGAGATCCATCGTGTCGGGCACTAAATCCATATTTTTATCATGCAAGGCCACATTGAGGACCCACGCAGTACCACAGGCCAACATACCCATTCCTTTTTCTTTCACGCCTAATGCTAAGGCTTCACAACTGTGGTCTTGACCTCCATTTATGACTGGTAACATCTTTCGAATTCCTAAATATGTCATCATCTCATCGCATAATGGACCTACAATACATGTAGACTCACGAATATCCGATAAAAAGCTCTTATCAATTCCAGCCATACTAGAAATCGCATCACTCCAGTTGTCTGTTGCCAGGTCAACTAGAAGCATCTCACTTGCGCAGGATAGATTGCTTACAAATTCTCCCGTCAAATGGTGCACTACAAAATCATTCACACTCATCCAACGTATCGTTCTTTTATATAATTCTTGATCATACTTTTTAAACCAATGTATTAGTGGTAGGGGAAGACCTGCTTGCGGTTTCCAACCGCAATCCTGTCTCAACTGTTCAGATACTCCGGTCTTATCCCATGTTTCAACAAGGTCCTCAGCTCGAGCATCCATCCAAGTAACAAGATTTCCTGTTGCAATTCCATTTACATCAGCTGGCACCAAGCTACCACCTTGCGTAGACATACTCAAGGCAGAGATTTCATCTTTATCTACGCTATCAAAAGCGTTCTTAAGCACCACTTCACAAGCCCTAAGAAGCTCTTGTGGATTTTGTTCCACATAGCCATCTTGCGGGTAAAGTAAGGACAGTGGTTGTTCAAATACAGATAGCTCTTCCCCCAATAGAGAAAAAGCCACCGTTTTAACTACTGTCGTTCCAATATCTAAGCTAATTATCGTTTTCATTTCGTCCCCTTTCTTTTTATCTAGCGGAGACTCAATCCATCTACTTTGGCAAGTTTCAGGTAAAGGATTAGCACAAACAAGGTTATTGTTTGTGAAAGATAGATCACAAAGCCTAAACCTACATACATTGTTGACATGCAGACCCCCCCCTTTCCAAAGTTGTATATACGACTGTTTCATTATAAGCTAGCAACAAGAAAAGGTCAAAAAAAAATAAGAGGCTAGCCTCTTATTTTACAACCATTACAGATATATCAGTATTGTAAATCACCTTGGATACTACACTTCCCATGGAAAATATTCCTCTATGGCTACTTCCATGAGCCCCCAATACCAAAAGATCATACCCATTTTTTGAGGCCTCAATAATTTCTGTGGCAGGGTCACCGTGAAGTAGTATATAGTCTGCCTTTTCATACCCCTCGAATATTTCCTTCATATCCTCCAATACGGCTTTACCAATATCATCATAAACCTCATTTGCTTGAGGTACCATAGTGAAAATCCGTTCATAGTGGGCAACACCTCCAATAGGTACTACCACATTAACAATATCCACTTCTGCATCGTTCAGTTTAGAAAGTTCCAATATTTTTGCCGCTGCATTCTTTGCGAATTCCGAATCATCGACTGCCAACAAAATTTTCTTAAACATTTCTATTCCTCTCCAAATACAATTTCTTCCTCATTCATACCAATAATGCGTGCAAGTGAATCCACCTTATATCCGCGCTCTCTCAGGAGAACACCACCTTCTTGAAAATCTTTTTCAATCACAATGCCGATTCCTTCCACAATGGCTCCTGCTTGATCACAAATCTCTGCAAGGCCCATTGCAGCCTGTCCTTTGGCCAAGAAATCATCAATTAACAGCACGTGGTCTCCTTCATGTAAATACTTTTTAGATACCCTTATATTATAATCTATTTTCTTTGTAAAAGAATGAACATGTGCTTCATACATATCTTCATTCAATGTTTTTGACTGGAGTTTTTTAGCAAACAATACCGGGACGTCAAAATATCTAGCAGTAAGAACTGCGATTGCAATGCCCGATACCTCAACTGTCAAGATTTTATCAATTTTATGGTCTTTATATCTTTCATAAAATTCCTTGGCAACCTTATCTAAAAATGCTACGTCCAACTGGTGATTTAAAAAACAGTCCACCTTCAATATTTCTGTGCCGATTACTTCCCCTTCGTCGACAATTTTTTTCTTCAGTTCTTCCATTCATACTCCCCTTCCAAAACAATCTAATCAATTTATATTATCAACAGTATACAGCCCGTAGCCAAAAATACCAATGCAAAAATTGACATTTATGTGCAAATTGAAATCTGAGAGTCTCAATTAACTCAATTTAATTATCTCTCAAGGGATTTCTTTCTTTACAAGCTTGCCTAATGCTGTTATTATTTTCTAAATGCCTACTGTTTAAGTAGGGTATTAAAAAAAGAATGTGAGGAGGTTCACGATGAAAAATAATTATAGGCTAGCAACACTTGCGGTTCGAGGCGGATATAGTCCAGATGGCACAGGTGCTGCCAACATGCCAATCCATCCTTCCACTGCCTTCCACTTTGATAATGCAGACCATGCAGCAGACTTGTTTGACCTAAAAGCTACAGGCAATATTTATTCACGTATCAATAACCCAACCATGGATGCGTTATCTGAAAGAGTTAACCTTCTAGATGGCGGTGTTGGTGCTTTGGCTGTTTCCAGCGGTCAGGCAGCCGTCACCATTGCTCTAACCAATATCGCTGAAAATGGAGACCATATTTTGGCAATGAGCGCCCTATATGGAGGCACACATAGTCTACTCACCCATACTTTTAAAAAATATGGCATCCAAGTGGACTTTGTTGATCCGGAAGCATCCTTTGAGCAAATACGGAGTTTGGTTAAATCTAATACCAAAGCCATCTTTGCAGAAACGATTGGCAATCCAAGAATGAACGTACTCGATGTAGAAAAGATTGCTGCCGTCTCCAAAGAAGCCGGTATTCCTTTTGTGTTGGACAACACGTTTGCCAGTCCCATTTTATTTAGGGCTAAAGATCATGGTGCCAACATTGTACTTTATTCTGCAACAAAATATTTAGGTGGTCACGGTAACGCACTAGGTGGCATTATCGTTGATTTAGGTAATTTCCCTTGGAATAACGGTAAATTCGAAAGGCTCGTAACCCCTGATCCAAGTTATCACGGCATCAGTTATTGGGATTCCTTCAAGGAAGCAGCCTTCATCGTAAAAGCTCGGGTTGGAGTCCTTCGAGATTTGGGATCAACGATTAGTCCCTTCAACGCTTGGATTATTGCCATGGGATTGGAAACGTTACCGCTTCGGATGAAAAAGCACAGCGAAAATGCTTTGGAACTCGCTAAATTCTTAGAAAATCATCCACAGGTTCGTTATGTTCTATATCCTGGACTTGCAAGTAGTCCTTCTTATGAGCTGGCAAAAACCTATTTGCCAAGTGGAGCTTCTGGTATGCTTGCGTTCGGTGTAAAAGGTGGTAGCAAGGCAGGAAAATGCTTTATCAATCATGTTGAGTTAGCCAATCTTGTAGCCAATCTTGGCGATACCAGAACTATTGTTACTCACCCAGCTAGCACGACGCACAGGCAATTAAACGAAGAAGAACAGATACAGGCAGGCGTACAGCCAGATATGATTCGCGTGTCAGTGGGTATTGAAGATATTGAAGACTTGAAAGAAGATTTCGATCAAGCACTGTGTAAATGTAAGGAGGAGCGATGTCACCAGTAGTAATTCCGAAATGCCTCCCAGCAAACCAAATTCTTAAAAGTGAAAATATTTTCGTTATGAACCAAGAACGGGCAATGCAACAAGATATCCGGCCACTACAAATTTTAATCGTTAACCTAATGCCCTTAAAGGAAGTTGCGGAGGCACAATTGCTTCGTCTTTTAGGAAATACATTGTTGCAAGTAGAAATAACCTTGCTTCATATGGCAACCCATAATTCAAAGAATACCAGCAAGCATCATCTAAAAGCCTTTTACCATACTTTGGAAGATGTTAAATCGCATCGCTATGATGCCATGATTATCACAGGGGCCCCCGTTGAAACACTTCCCTTCGAAGAAGTAACCTATTGGAAAGAATTTCTAGATATCCTTGAATGGGCAAAGATAAATGTGTTTTCAACCATGTATATATGTTGGGCTGCCCAGGCTGGCTTGTATGCAAATTATGGCATTGACAAAAAGCCTCTATCTGAAAAACTGTTTGGTATTTTCGAGCACCAGATACACATAATTAATGAACCTCTTTTCCGTGGGTTTGATGATTACTTCAAAGCGCCGCATTCACGTCATACCGAAGTGGATTCTAACGCTGTTAAAGCACAAGAGGACCTAGATATCCTCTCCACATCAAAGCAGGCAGGAATATACATCGTTTCAGATAAAGCAAGAAAACACTTTTATGTGACTGGGCATCCAGAATACGACCGGAACACATTATCAAAAGAGTATTTTCGAGACCGAAAAAAAGGTCTGGATATTGATGTGCCCACTTCCTATTTCATAAATGATGATCCCAAGAGCCCTATCAACATGACTTGGAAGGGCCATGCGCATTTATTGTTTTCCAATTGGCTAAACTACTATGTTTATCAAATGACAGATTATGATTTTATCGAAAAAAAATAAAAGTGGAGGCTTCGGCCCCCACTTTCTTATTTTCTCTCATTTAAATACTACTGTTCAGCTTGATAGGTGATATCGGACTTAGGATACACAATATTCTTCATATCCGTTCGAAATGTTTGGCCTCCAAATGATCCAACCAACATCATTTCTTCCTCTTCACCAATCTTAAATACCTTCATGTCCTCAGTAAGAACCGTTTCTTTTTCTCCCTCCGCTGAAGACTCAAATACTACACTACCGGCAGGAATGGTTAATGGGTTAATCACTTGGATTTCTAAATCTGGTGTAAAGTAAGTCGTATCTTCTTTATTGATATACCCTCTAGTATTCTCCGGTTCAGCGTAGTTAACAATTTCCACATAAAGATAATCTAAGTTGTCTACCTTGTTTCGGGTTTGTTCAATAACGCGCACTAAGGTACCAGCTTTTATTGTTCCCATACTAGCTTGATCGGCACCAGGTAAAAACCAAAATGTTGTATCGCGTACAACAAAGCGACGTCCAGCGTCAGGATCCATATGAGTCAATGTCATCATTTCTGGTTTCAAGGCTTCTGTCAGCTCATCCTCCAGAGCACTTTTTTCCTGTTTTAATTCAGCTACATTTTTTTCCTCTGTCACCAGTTTTGCCAATATCTCTTCATGTTCTGTCTCAAGAGCGAGTATGTCTTGCTGAAGCAATCCAATTTGTTCTTGTTCATCTTGGAAGGCAATCCACAAATCAGAATAAAGCCATGCACCAATAACCACGATGACTGAAAACAGGATAAATACGATTTTTTTCATTTCTACCTCCTATTTCTACAGCCTGAATGCCGTTTCCAACCCTAAAGTTATCATATTTGTAAATGCAGTTTCCCTCTGTTTTGCTGTCGTCGCTTCGCCCTTGGCTATGGAATCAGAGACCGTCAAAATACAAGCTGCGTTCTTACCCAAGAGATTGCTATTAGCAAACAAGGCAAAAGCTTCCATTTCCACAGCCTTAATGTTCATTTCTCTCATTTTAGCATTCAGCTTTTCTCCATCTTCCACGTAAAAAACGTCTGAAGAATTAATGTTAATTTCCTTAACTTCAATGTTTTCATCCGAAGCAGCTTGAGCAATTACCCCATTAATTTTTTGGGAAGGAAATATTAGCTGGTCTTCGTAACCGCTTTGCACCTTGGCATAGGTGGAATCACTGTAAGCTGCACGTACTATAACAGTTTCAAAAATATCAAGATCCTCAGCATAGGCACCGCAGGAACCGATTCTAATAATATTTTCTACGCCATAAAATTCGAATAGTTCATAGGAATAGATGCCGATCGATGGCATCCCCATTCCAGAACCCATGACCGAAACTCTCTTTCCTTTATAGTTTCCAGTAAAACCGAGCATATTGCGCACTTGATTAAACTGCACGACGTCCTCGAGATAATTTTCCGCGATATATTTGGCCCGCAAAGGATCTCCCGGCATTAGTACAGTCTTGGCTATGTCCCCCATTGCAGCTTCAATATGAGGAGTTGGGATATTTCTAATTTCTTTGCTCATAGGCATCTCCTTCATCATTCAATCTATCTTTATTATACCTTATTCTATTCATTAATCTTAAATACCTGCTAAAAAATATACTACTCCTAATCTTCTTTTCTTATCACAAACAATTATTCGTACAATTGTAGTTAATCTAAGAAGAATATCCGCATTGATTTGGATAGAATATTTCTATGCTTCTATGTAGCTACTTCTTTTGTTTCGTAACCTAACTACAAAAAGATAGGCGACTTAGTCGCCTATCTCAAACCGTTAACTTAAGCTGCTAATCCTGTATCACCGTTCTTCACGATCATACGGTTTACCCAATGATTCCGGCTCACCTTCGCTGTTTTTACCGCTACTGATCGTAACAATAATTAACACAGCAATCGTTAAAAGATATGGCATAGCATTTAAAAAGAATGGAGATATGGTAACACCGACTGCTTGCAATCTGTACCCCAATGCTTCTACGCCTCCAAAGAGATATGCGCCTAGAATCGCTCTAGATGGGTTCCAAACAGCAAAAATTACCAAGGCAATGGCTATCCAGCCACGGCCCCCAGACATGTTCTCAACCCAACTAGGAGCCGATGCCAAGGATAAGTAAGCCCCACCTAAACCAGCTAGCATTCCACCGAAGATTGTATAGGCATAACGAAGTCTAAACACATTTACGCCCAGTGAGTCAGCAGCGCCTGGATTTTCACCGGTCGCGCGTAGGTTGAGACCAAAATTGGTTCTATATACAAAAAACCACAGTAAAAACACCAGCAAGTATGAAAAATAAACCAAGATGTTGTGGTCGAAAAAGATGGTACCAATTATTGGGATCTTTGACAACAATGGGATGGGAATTTTAACAAAGGTAACTGGAGCTGGCATACCAACGTATGGTTTGCCTAGGTAACCAGAAAGCCCAGTTCCAAATATAGTCAATGCCAATCCACTTACAACTTGATTGGCCTTAAGATTAATCGTAATGAAACTGTGCAACAAGGCCAACAGGCCACCACCCACAGCAGCAGCAATAACCGCTGCAAATAAATTCAAGGTGGTAAAGGCTACGATAAATCCGGTTACTGCACCTACTAGCATCATGCCTTCTAAGCCCAAATTCTGCACGCCTGATTTTTCTGCAATAATCTCCCCCAGCGCTACGAAAAGTATGGGTGTACCCGTGGAAATTGCTGCTGCCAATATGGCAATTACTAAACTTAAATTCATAATTTCCTCCCCTACTTAATAATCTTTATGCGGTAGCGAGCTAATATATCCCCACCTAACACGAAGAACAAGATTGCACCTTGTAACATAGTAGCAGTAGCTGCTGGTATGCCAAACATCTGAATTGAAAATCCACCGTTAATCAGACCACCGAATAACATGGAAACGAGTACAATCACGAATGGATTTAGTCTAGATAGCCAAGCCACAATAATGGCCGAGTAGCCCAAACCAATAGATAAGTGTGGATCCAATTTGTGAACTACACCAGAAACTTCCATCATGCCGCCCAAACCTGCTAAAGCTCCAGATAAGAGCATCACAAGGATAATATTCTTTCTTATGTTCATTCCAGCATAACGAGCTACGTTACGGCTTTCACCAATAATTTTCACTTCATAGCCCCACCGTGTACGATTCAATATAAAGAACAGCGCTACAGCAATTAATAAAGCAATTACCAACCCCAAGTGGACACGAGTAGTTCCATAGGTTGGTAGCCAAGCGTTGGCTGAAAATGTCTCTGTCTGTGGAAATCCAAATCCGCCTTTATCTTTCCATGGTCCATAAACAAAATAATCCAACACATTGATTGCAACATAATTCAACAGTAACGATGTTATTACCTCATTCACATTCCACTGAGATTTGGCGAACCCGGGAATAAGAGCCCAAAAGCCACCAGCTGCCATAGCAGCCAACATCATTGCAATAATTAGAAGAACGCGTGGCAAATCTGGAAAAGCTAGTGCTATACCAGTTGCTGCCAAGGCGCCTAGGAGAAGTTGTCCTTCAGCACCGATATTCCAGATTACCATTTTAAAAGCCATTGCCACGCCGAAGCTACAAAGCATGAGTGGAATCGCTTTCACTAGTGTTTCTGAAAATCCGTATGCGCTACCAAAAGCACTTTTAAACATGACAGAATAAACTTCTATTGGACTTTGTCCTGTTAGTTTTAAGAATATCCCACTAAATACTAGTGCCAAAAACATGGAGAATATTGGGACGACAATATTTATCCAAACCGGAATCTGAAGTCGCTTTTCCATTACGATTTTAGATTTGGCTTCATTCTTGTCTGACATTTACGCATCCCCCTTTTTCTGAGCTCCGGCCATCATCATACCTATTTCGCCGATTTCTGCTTCTTCGATAGGAAGTTCTCCCATCAATTGCCCCTCGTACATGACAGCTATGCGGTCTGCCATTTTATAAATTTCATCAAGATCTTCAGAAATCAATAAGACTGCAGCCCCAGAATTTTTTTGTTTAATGAGCACATCATGAACAAAGTCAGTAGCCCCAATGTCTAAGCCTCGGATTGGATAAACGGCAACGACCAATTTAGGTTCAATACTCGTCTCACGTGCCAAAAGAAGTTTCTGTAAATTACCACCTGACATTAATTTTACCGGGCAATCAATGTTGGGGATTTTAACATCAAAATCATCCACCAAGCACTGCGCTTTTTCCCGTAACGCCTTTTTGTTCAGCAAAACAGATCCATATTTGTTAGAGCGGTATTCTTTAAGCAAAGCATTATCGATAACAGTCAGATTGGCTGCCAATCCCATACCATGTCGGTCTTCAGGAATAAAGGCCACACCTTTATCGATGATTTCCTGAATAGATTTTTTGGAAAGATCTTCGCCATCCAGTTCAATAGAACCTTCCGTAATTGGCCTGAGACCTGTGATGACTTCAGATAGTTCACGTTGCCCGTTACCAGCTACCCCGGCAATCCCTACGATTTCGCCACTACAAACATGGAGGGAAAAATCTTGAAGAGCGGGCAAACCTTTATCATTCGTTGCTGATACATTTTTGATGTATAAGGATTTTAGACCACAAGTATTGGTGGTGTTCTTACGACCCGTCGTCAATTCCTTACCTACCATTAGTTTGCCTAATTCTGCCGCACTAGTTTCTTTCTTCATCAAGGTGTTGATACTAATCCCATTCCGTAATACAGTAATACGGTCTGCAAAGTCCATAACTTCGTGCATCTTGTGTGTTATGAATACAATGGCCTTTCCATCATCAGCCATTCCTCGTAATATTCCGAATAAGTCATTAACTTCTTGCGGGGTCAATACTGCAGTAGGTTCATCTAAAATAAGTATATCCGCCCCTTTATAAAGCATTTTTATTATTTCCACACGCTGTTGTTCTCCAACAGATAGTTGCCAAATTCTCGAAGTAGGATTAACCTCAAGCTTAAATTTCTCTGAAATGGCCTTAATCTTTTTCTCAGTCTTATCCATCTTCAGAATAGCAGACTTCTTTTGTCCTAGCATCACATTTTCAGTTACTGTAAAGGGCTTGACCAGGCGAAAGTTCTGGTGGACCATGCCAATACCAGCTTCTATCGCTTCTTTAGGTGACTTGAAATCTCTAATCTCGCCATTGATATAGACATCCCCTTTATCTTGTTGGTATAAGCCAGTCAGGATATTCATTAAGGTACTCTTCCCTGCTCCATTTTCTCCAAGCAAAGCATGAATTTCTCCTCGATAAATCTCCAGATTGACTTGGTCATTGGCGACTACCCCTGGAAATGTTTTACGGATATCCACCATTTTAACAGCCAATTGCGACATAACACCCCTCCTTTTAAAAATAGAGGCTGGCTAAAGCCAGCCTCTATTGATTACCATGACCTACTCAGGAATTACTCCATTTACGCCTTCAACAAACCATGTCATGGATAATAGTTCTCCATCATCCAAGATTACACCATCAGCAACCATTTCATTGCCATCTTGGTCATTCAAAGGTCCTTCAAAAACATGGAAAGTTCCATCAATTATTGCTGCTTTTTGCGCTTCAACTTCTGCAACTACATCTTCAGGAACAATAGCATTCATCGGAGCAATATCAACGATACCATCCTCTAAACCGCCCCAATACTGACCTTCTACAAAAGTACCATCTACTGCAGCTTTAACTGCGGATACATAGTAAGGGCCCCAGTTCCATACAGCTGAGGTCAGATTTGCATTCGGTGCAAATGAGCTCATATCTGTGTTATAACCGACGGAATAAACGCCTGCTTCTTCCGCTGCCTGCTGTGGTCCAGGAGTATCTTGGTGTTGTGCAATTACATCAACCCCAGAGTCCAAGAGACCTTGTGCTGCATCTTTTTCTTTTGCAGGATCGTACCATGTATTCGTCCAAACTACGTTAACCATAGCATCCGGGTTAGCATCGCGCACACCAATCGTAAAGGCATTGATTCCACGAATAACTTCAGGAATTGGATGAGCAGCTACATATCCGATTTCATTTACTTCTGTCATTCTACCAGCTACCAAACCAGTCAGATATCTACTTTCGTATATTCTACCAAAGTAAGTACTCATGTTAGCAGCTGTTTTATAGCCTGAGCAATGGTAAAAAGTTACGTCAGGATATTTGTTGGCCACGTTTAGCGCAAAATCCATATAGCCGAAGCTTGTTGCGAATATTACACTACATCCCTGTTCAACTAGCTCAGTCATAACCCGTTCAGAATCAGAAGACTCAGCAACAGACTCAACATACACTACTTCAACATTCGGCATTTCTTCTTCAAGGTATTTTCTTCCTTGATCATGCGCATAGGTCCAACCAGCGTCTCCTGGAGGGCCAATGTAAATCATACCAACTTTAATTGGTTCCATACCAGGTTCTTCAACTGCTGGCTCTTCACCAGGTTCTTCAACCGCTGGCTCTTCCTCTGCATTACTACAACCGAACATGGCAAATGCCATAGACAGCACTACTAAAACTACGAGATACTTCCTAAATTTTTTCATGTCTTCCTCCCATTTTGTTAATACAAAATATGCAACATAGCGTTCTGACTAATTGACCCTCACAACTTGTCAGACATCTACACTATATAGATATTCGCTAGTTATGCGATTTTTCCTTCAAGCAAACGCAATTTTAACCTGATTTGTTTTCCTTGTCTAGAGGAACTACTATTCTTAAGGGTATCTGGTAAAACTGACTCCCTTAACAATCTAGTCCATACACAAATACATCACCAGTAGCTAATACAACTTTGTCCATGGATAAGCACATCCACTATTTTACCAAGGATTAGAAAAAAGAAACAGTATAATTGGGTTCATTGTTTATTCAAGACCATAACTACTTTCGTTTCCCTCTTCCGGTATGGTTTGTTCATTACTTCAGGCTAAAACGCAATCCTCCCCCCTTTCATCATCACCTCCAATATATCTTACTGTTCTTTCAAAACTCTTTAAACATAATGTAGATACTTGGGGTCATTTTTAAATTGTTATCACTTTTAGCTTTCAATTGCTAGATATTTCTATATTTAACGTTTTTTTGATATTATATTTATTATAAAGCTAAATGTAACACATTGCACTGATTTGCGAAAGGAGATTTTTAATGTCAAAACTAACTTTAATCGAAGGAATAGGCCCGAAGTATGAGGAAACGTTGAAATCTATCGGCGTCACTTCAACTGCGAAATTGTTAGAATCTGGAAAAACCCCATCAGGTCGCAAAAAGCTTGCTGAAGAAAGCGGAATCTCCCATAAACTGATTCTAACATGGGTCAACCACGCTGATTTGATGCGCATTAACGGGATCGGCGGAGAATATGCTGAACTTTTAGAAGCTTCCGGTGTGGATACAGTTCCTGAACTAGCGCATAGAAATCCGGGCAATCTCGCCACGAAAATGCAAGAGGTCAATGATGAAAAATCATTAGTTCGAAGAATCCCAACTGAAGAAATGATTTCTGATTGGATCGAAGAATCCAAAACCTTGCCAAGAGTGTTGGAATACTAATAATCCAATTAAGAAAATGGAACCTTTTGATAGAATCAGCCCATGGAACACAACCAATTCCATGGGCTTTTATTTATGCAAATATTAATTTACTAACTGCAGATTCCATACTTCTGTCGATGAACACCCTTTACCCCTCCATCTTTATAAAATCATCTTTTACCTACATCCTCTCTATGGAAGCTCAAAAATATGATAACGCAAGATGGCATGTTATAATTATCGTAGAATAGGTTAGGAGGTATATTATGAATCAAGACCTGTGTTTAGTCATCTCCGGTGAAGCAGGGCAAGGGATTCAAACTATTGAGGATTTGCTCGTCCGCACCATATCTAAGGAGTATTTTGTATGTTCATCCAAAGACATCATGAGCCGAGTACGAGGTGGCAATAACAGTACAGAAATTCGGATCAGCAGCCAAAACGTATTTGCTTACAAAGAAACTATCAATCTACTGTTTCTCCTAAACGATCACGCTCTAACTCGTCTACTACCACGGATCAATAGTGAAAGCACTATTTTTTCTGAAGAGGGTTTTATAGATAAAGGCCATCTTCAAGTTCCAACCAATCAGTTATATTCTATCCCCCTATCTAGTTTAGCAAAAAAAGCGGGTGGTAAGCTTTACACCAACACCATTCTAGTCGGTTATATAGTGGCCATTCTGGATTTGAACAAAGAAACTGCGCAAGAATTGATTGCTGATAAATTTTCAAAGAAAGATCAAACCATTATCGACCAAAATATTGAAGCCTTTAAACTAGGGTATGAAGCAGGCACTAGCACCCAGTACGAATGTCGCGAGATTAAAAACATCTCGAACATTCCGGAACCAACAAATTACAGCATTCTCGATGGCTCTGAAGCAATCTCCATTGGGGCACTAGCAGGAGGATGTAATTATATTTCTTCCTATCCTATGTCTCCTTCAACTGGTGTACTGATTAATTTAGCGCAAAACGGTGTGGCTTTCGATGTCTTGGTAGAACAAGCCGAAGATGAAATTGCTGCCCTTAACATGGTTCTTGGCGCCTGGTACGCAGGAGCTCGTGGCTTAGCAACCACTTCCGGCGGTGGCCTTGCCTTGATGCAAGAAGCCATTTCACTTGCTGGTATAACTGAAACGCCTTGTGTTATCCACCTAGCACAACGGCCGGGACCAGCCACTGGCTTACCTACACGCACAGAACAAGCTGATTTAAACCTTACACTCTATGCAGGACACGGTGAGTTTCCTAGAATCATCCTAGCACCAGGCACCTTAAAAGAAGGTATCGAATTAACCCAAAAGGCATTCTATTTGGCAGATGCCTATCAGGTCCCTGTATTTGTTCTAACGGATCAATTCTTTGTCGATTCTTTAGGAATGATGAAACATTTTACATTAGAAAACCAGCTAGATAAACCACATATTCAGAAAACAGAACAAGATTATAAACGTTATCTTCTTACAGAAAACGGGATATCTCCAAGGGGCATTCCAGGGTATGGAAATGGTTTCATCAAAGTGGACAGTGATGAGCATACAGAAGGTGGAATTATTACAGAAGATTTCGATATTCGAGTTTCCATGACTGATAAGCGCCTAAGCAAACAAAAAAGTATTCTAAAAAACTATATACAAGAAGAATGGTATGGTAAAAAAGACGCCTCTCAACTAATTATTGCATGGGGCTCAACCCACAGTGCTGTAAAAGAATGGATTGAGCGAAAAAATGATCCAGATATTGCCTACTTACATTTAAAGCAACTCTATCCGCTCCCACAATATCTAGGCGATTTGCTAAGAAATAAAACGATTTACTGCATCGAAGGAAACGCAACTGGTCAGTTGTCCAACTTGCTAACAACGGAATTGGATGCCCACGTAGACTACCGTATCCATAAATATGACGGCGCTCCTTTTTCATTGGAATATATTGAAGAAAGGTGGAATGAGGTGAATCATGGGTAAATATCATTATGATGAAAATATTGCTTGGTGCCCCGGATGCGGTGACTTCGGTATTCGCAATGCCCTTATAAAAGCACTTGAGTCCTTGGACCTTGATCCCCACCAATTAGTGATAACTTCAGGCATAGGACAGGCTGCCAAAATGCCCCAATATATCCAGACCAATTATTTTAATGGCTTGCATGGCCGGGCTCTTCCGCTAGCTGCTGCCATTAAATCTGTAAATCCTCGGTTAACGGTTATTGCTGAGGGTGGTGATGGTGATATGTATGGCGAAGGTGGTAATCATTTTCTGCATAACATTCGAAGAAACATCGATATAACACATATCGTGCATAACAATATGGTATATGGTCTCACTAAGGGACAGGCTTCGCCTACCTCTCAATTGGGGTATAAGACACCTCTTCAAGTTGACGGGGTAATTAGCGAGCCTTTCAATCCACTATTGATAGCCCTATCGATGGGTGCAACCTTTGTCGCCCGTTGTTTTTCCAGCAACGAAGAGCACTGTGCTAAAATCATCGAGCAAGCAATTCTGCATAAAGGGTATGCCCTCGTTGATATCTTTCAGCCTTGCGTCAGTTTCAATAAGGTTAATACATTTGCTTGGTATAAGGAAAACACCTATTACCTAGATGAGAAGGATCCAACTGATTCAATTGAGATGGCCTTTAATAAAGCACAAGAAAGCTCGCCTTTTCCTTTGGGAATCCTATACCAAAAGAAGGGTAAAAAAACGTATGAAGAAAACTGTGCTGTCTACAAGATTAGCGACCAACCAATCATCACAAGAAAAAGAGACCTATCTGCAGTTCAAAAACTAATCGACCACAAATAGTGCTTTATAACCTATTCAATGACCAGTTGGCAGGGAGTAAATTTAGAGTATACAGTACGGTTTGTAAAAAGATATGAAATACTAAAAAAGGCTTTAGAAATTCTAAATGGAATTTCTAAAGCCTTTATATTCTGAAAATGAATTACTATAAGTGGTGCCCGAGACCGGAATTGAACCGGTACGAGGTTTAACCCTCGCAGGATTTTAAGTCCTGTGCGTCTGCCAGTTCCGCCACTCGGGCCCAAGACAAATAGTGGAGGCGACGCCCGGATTTGAACCGGGGATCAAGGAGTTGCAGTCCTGTGCCTTAGCCTCTTGGCTACGTCGCCATCTGGAGCGGAAGACGAGATTCGAACTCGCGACCCTCGCCTTGGCAAGGCGATGCTCTACCACTGAGCCACTTCCGCGTTTTATTTATGTGGTGCCTCGACGCGGAATTGAACCACGGACACGAGGATTTTCAGTCCTCTGCTCTACCAACTGAGCTATCGAGGCAAAGATATCAAAAATGGCGACCCCGATCGGATTTGAACCGACGATCTTCGGCGTGACAGGCCGACGTGTTAACCACTACACCACGGGGCCATTTTTGGTGGGCGATGACGGGATCGAACCGCCGACATCCTGCTTGTAAGGCAGGCGCTCTCCCAGCTGAGCTAATCGCCCGCATCTTTGACGCAAGTATGATTATACTGATGATAGACGTGAATGTCAACACTTTTAACATCATTTTTTACTTACGCCAATTATTCAAAAATGCTTTTTATAAATCGTATAGAGGCCTATATAGCGGTGCCATCGCCTCGTTCAGTTTCAGATAAATCTGGTAATACTCTTGGTACTCTTGGGTATTCTTTTCAATCGGTTCCATACTTTTCTTAAGTTTAATCCAGCCTTGCTCTAACTCTGAATAATCCGAGAATAGGCCCACAGATAGACCAGCGATATAAGCAATCCCCATTGCAGCGCCACCACTTTCAGGAACCTCAACTGGACGGCCTAAAGCATCGCTAAGTATTTGACACCACAAATCGGAGTTAGAGCCACCTCCAGTGACTACAATACGATTTACGGTATCTTCTATTGCATCCATACCCTGTTTCATTCCAAAGGTTAAGCCTTCCAATAATGAGCGGTACATATGCACAGGTGTATGGGTAAGTCCCAACCCAAATATTGAGCCCTTGGCTACAGCATCCGGTTCAGGTGTTCTAATGCCCATATAATGCGGTAATGTAATCAACTTATCCGACCCAATGGGTAACTTAGTAGCCTCCTCGTTTAGCCGGTCATAGCTATAGCCTTCACCAGCTATTTTTGTTCTAAGCCATTCTAGCCCTTGACCGCAAGCAATCATATTGGCTTTCCATTCTACCGTCCTACCCGTATCCGAAATATGGATTGAATCTATCACATCAAATAATTCTCGCTTACACATAATTTGGGTGCCGGCAGTACCCAAATAAATCATCATGTCTCCCTTATGCACAGCCCCATAGCCCACAAGACTAGCATAGCTATCCCCAGTACCAACGATAACAGGAATGCCTTCTGGCAAACCAGCCTCTGCAGCACGCGTATTGGTTGTACCTACAATTTGGTTCATGGGACCTGCCGGAGGTAGCTTGTTTTTATCAATCCCCAGCAAATCACACTGCTTTTGATCCCAATCATTTTTTTCAACATCAAATATTTCGCCATATACATTTGCGGTATCAACATCAACCATCGTTTTACCCGTCAGTTTGGCTACCAAATAACTATGCGGCAAAGTAAAATACTTGGTCTTTTCATAGAGATCAGGCTCATTCTCCTTAAACCAAAGAATCTTAGGCACCACCTTTTCCAAAGATATCTTTGTTTCGAGCTTTTCATTAGCCTCATCTAATTGTTTCACAGCTCTGTTGTCGATAAACAGAATGGAATTCCTAAGAGCTGTATCATTTTCATCCACTGCCATCATGGTAGGCACTAAAGCATCTACCCCAATCGCTTTAATGTCTGTCGCGTCTATACCTGATTTTTCAAGCATAGATTTAGAGAGTTCTTTAAAAGACTCCCAATAATTTGTTTCCGGATCATGTTCCGCCCATCCAGCATGTGGGCGCAGAATCTCATGTGGTTTAGTTGCTTCAGCCATAATACGACCTGAACAGTCTAAAATCATGCCTTTTGCACTTTGAGTTCCGATATCGAAACCTAGTAGATAGTCACTCATAATTTCTCCTATACACATATAGGATATGCTAAGCATATCCTATATCCTAACTATTTTCTTATTGACCTGAAACCTTTTGGAGATTGTTTCAAGGAGTAGTGTCTAGTTTTCTTCGTTAAATAAAAGTACCACTCTATATGTTTCCATAGCTTGCGCTCTTTCAAAGGCCCTGTCAATATCCTTTAGAGAATATGTTTCAGAAACCAAATCAGATACATCAATCAGTTTCTCTCCTAAAATCCTTGCAGACTTTTGGAAGCTGTCTTTGGTTGTTTTGATAGAGCCTGTAATTACAATCTCATCATAGTGAACATCGTTTGGAATAAAGCCCACCGGTTTTGCAGGGCGAACTGAACCATAGATGACCATGGTGCCACATTTAACTATGCATTTAAGGCCTTCTTCGATTGCCTTATTGCCTCCTGCTGTGAAGTAGCAGGCTTCTGCACCCCGTCCTTCCGTAATACTCTTAACAAAAGTACGTAAATCTTCTTCTAGCGGGTTAATTGCATAATCTGCACCAGCCTTTAGTGCCATTTCTCTTCTAGCAGCATCCGGCTCGCTTACCACAACGATTGCGCCTTTTAGTTTAGCCAATTTGACATGAAGAATTCCCATTACGCCGGCACCCTGCACAATTGCCACGTCTCCATAAGCAAGATGGCCTTTTTCTACACTTCTGACCACACAAGCCACGGGCTCAGCCAAGGTTGCATACGTCTCATCTACGCTTTCAGATATTGGGAACACTTCATAACCTTTGACTAGCATATACTCAGCAAGTCCACCAGGTCCCCACATTTCGCCTGGCTCATGTGTTTCGTCTGCATTTTCGCACAGATGGTCCAATCCTCTACGGCAGAAATAGCATTCCCCACAACGTGTCAAGGAAGCCACAACAATTTTTTGGCCAGGAACTAGATTTTGAGCTACACCCTCGCCACATTTGACAACTTCGCCACAGATTTCATGGCCGCCATGAAACGGATAATCTTCCACACCACCGTTATAGTAGCGTTGCTCCATGGTACACAAACCAACTGCTTTTACTTTTACTAAAACCTGCCCATATCCGGGTTCCGGAATTGGTGCATCTTGTATTTCAAATGTTTCTTTTGCTACAATTATTGCTTTTTTCATCATTAACCCCTATCTGAGAATCTTCTCAATATCCATTTTGCTGGCATTGCCATGAATTACTTCAGCAAGAGCTTTCGCCATCAGTTTGGGATTCTCATGTCCCCATACATTACGGCCGATTGCTACACCGCTTGCTCCTGCATCAATGGCATCTTTGATGGAACAAACAAAGTCTACATCGTTGTCAGTCTTTGCACCACCCAATACTAAAATGGGTACAAAAGAATGCTTTACAACATCCGCAAATCCCTCACAATAGGGCATTTTTATCATATCAACGCCGATTTCACTAGCGATTCTAGCATTTGCAGCTAGATTGGTTACATTCTTTAATTCTTTAGGACTATCGAAACCACCTGGAACCATCTCACCTATCACTGGCATATTCCAAGGTTCGCATTCATTAACAGTAGCTGCAATTGCATCTAACGTAATTTCTTCAACGCCAGTACCAGTACCACCATTTACGATAACTGCATCAGCAGCCAAGGATAACGCTTGTTCTACACCAAACGTTTTTCTACTCTCATGAGCATCTTTGGACATTAGTGTTGGTGGCAAGTCGGTGCGCATAATTAAGCCCAAACCTATCATCTGATCAGCATATTTTTTTGCAGCACCCGGATTCAACAACACGCCGTCCGCTCCGCCTTCTTTGATCAGTTCGATAATCTCACCCATGTTTTCCAAACCAGCAGGTGCACTAAACGTACCATGATCCATCGCTACAATAAATGCCTTACCATCACTCTTCAAAATATTGCTCAGTCTACGTTCTTTTCCCATAATAACCTCCCATTTCTATTTACTACAGCAAGCTCTGTTCGATGTCTTGTACCCATCTTTTTCCCAGTTTTTTTGCCGTATCTAACAATGATTCATTTTCTTTGACAGGGTAATAATCTGTCTTATGTGCATATATATTCTCATAATGCTCCGCATTAATGTCGTTGCATAAATGATCTATAATGGCTTCTTGCCTATTGCAGCATTCATCGCCAAAGCTACCATTCGTTCCAGCGAATATCAGTTTCTTTCGCAAAGCAATTCTACTTTGGAATGTCCACGATTCATCGTCGTTTTCCACCATTTCGTTATAACGGAATTGGCGATCAATGAACATCTTGCACTGAGCATTCATACCGCCATAATAGGTCGGCGCTCCCACAATTACACCATGGGCATGCTCAATCAAAGGATAAATATCATCCATGTCATCTCTTAAAGAGCATCCATTCACCTTACGGCAATAGCCACAGTCTTGACATGGTCTAAATTTCAAACTATTAACGTAGACTTTGTCTATGTTAAGTGTAATACCTGATTCTTTGGCACCCTCAAGTACAGCATCAATCAGTGTGTCCGTATTTCTATGTTTCTTGGGTGAACATACTACTGCCAATAAATTCATCCAGTATCCTCCTAGGACTCCCTATAAAGTTTCATTTCAAATATATACTTATCTCCTCTGTGCCAGGAATAAGCCAACTCCATAGGTCTATTGTTATCACTATAGGTAATTCTCTCAACAAAAAAAATAGGGCTTCCTTCATCAAGTTGGAGATGCTTCGCAATTGCACCACTCGTAGTTCGCGCTTCCATTCTCTGCTTAGCTTGTATGGGGTCAATCCCATATTCTTTGCTTGCCGTTTCATAGAGTCCATGATTAATAAAGTCATGATGATCTAAATTCGGAAACATCTTTACTGGTAAGTAGCTTTTTTGATAAGACATAGCCTCTTTGTTAGCATACCGTACCCGCACCAAGCAGAATACTTCTTCTTCTGCCTTCAAATTGAGTATCTCCTGTACATCCTCATCTGGATACATCTTCGTCATGGAAATTACATCAGAATGCGTTTCATAGCCCTTTTTCTTCATATCATCTGCAAAACTTGTTAGGGTGGCTACAGATTTTTCTACTCTTGGTTTGCAGACAAAGGTTCCTTTACCATGAACCCTGTATAGTTGACCATCCGTTACCAGCTGCGTTACTGCATGTCTAGCCGTCATGCGACTAATCTCATAGCGTTTGGCTAGTTTTTCTTCCGACTCAATGCGATCGCCTGGTTTCAAATCTCCCTTGTTGATTCTTTCTAGAATTTCCTGTTTGATTTGGTAGTAAATGGGTATCGGTGTACTGGTATCAATTGGCATTGTTTTCTCCTTCACACACGTATATACGACTACACAAGTATTATAGTATATACATGAGAAAATATCAATAAAAAATAAAACGTCACTGACGTTTTATCTATAAGCAATAAAGTGGGAAGCACTGTAAGCCTGATTCTGTCTAGGATAATCATCTTTCTTACTTTGTTCTTAACAAAGCACCCGGGTTCGGTTCATTTTCCTAAACCGGGTTCCCCTCTCAGAGGGTTTCTAGCAAGGTGGGGTTTACGTCGTCTCACTCCCATCGTCGCCGATGGGCATCGTCACTATGGCACTTTAAAGATATTCTCATCCACGAGGGATGATTTCTCTGCCGTAAGGTTACCCTCCCGTGGTTTGCACCACGCACCTTTCCTGTAAGCAGGCTCCACACCCGGTGTAAATCACCTCTCAGCTTACGCTAGCCAGGACTTTCCTCACAACTATTGTTGCGCGATTATCTTATGCTTCCTACAACATTATAATCTAGTTCAATAAAAAAGGGAACCGAAACATCAGTTCCCAAGAATTTGCAATATTTCTTTAAAAAATAAATCACATGTATCTATGATTTTTACGATAGAATCCTTATCAATTCTTTCCAAATGAATGCCCCCGGTCACTACAACTGGTTGATTTAACGTTGCAGCTAATATTTCAGCATTCTTCCTAAGTGGTGCCTCATCCAAATGTCCGATGCGATTGAATACCGATGAAGTAGCACTTATACTGCCATCACCTGTCAAGCTGGTTCTTGGCTCAGCTAGAATTAGGGTCCCAATATGCGAATCCCCTCCACCAATCGCCACTACCACACCTCTATTCATTCTCGTGATATGCGCCTCAAGCTTCACTAAATCTGTACTTTTTTTATGTATGTATTGTTTCATCAGCTGATAGATACTCTCTTCCCGGTTGCAATATAGACTGCATTTTCTGCAATATTGGTTATATGGTCTCCGATTCTTTCCATGAATTTTGCTGCAAGCATAAGCTGTAATGCCTGTTTTGCAGTACTGGGGTCTTGTTGAATTACGTTGACTAGTTCTGAACCAATGGCCCCATATAACTCATCAATTTGGTCATCCCACTCGCCGATTTTTTCAGCCTTGCCTGAATCTCCTAAGACATACGCATCCAAAGCTTTATCTAACATTAGTTGCGCGATCTGAGCCATCTTAGGTATATCTGTCAATGGTTTGATAAGTTCTTCATCTTGCAATTTTATGGTAATCTTTGCAATATCTTCTGCATAGTCTGCAATTCTTTCCAAATCCAACACCGTTTTGATACCCGCTTCTATCTTCCGAAGATCAGTAGCCACAGGCTGTTGTGTTGCAATCATACGGATGCATGCCGTTTCTATTTCCTGCATCTTATTGTCGATTTGGTCATCTGCCTTCCTAACCTCCTCTGCAAGAGATACATTTTTCGTTTTCAGTGACTCTGTAGCCTTAATGATGGCTTCCTTGGTCATTGCACCCATGCTCAATATCTCATTTTGCAAGCGTTCTAGTTCCTGTAAATATCCTTGCCTTGTATCCATGTTAGTAACCCCCAGCTTTTACTCTACCAATTATCATTGCTAACGCATAATTATCCATATAAAACGCTTCAATGATACTTAGTAACTTTCTCCAAAAATTCAATTTTCCCTTCACTATTATACATGCCTTTTGCATAATAGACAGCATTACACACCTTATCTTATTTGAAAGTACAAATCGATACACTAATTATAGCTGGAAATTATTGTTCTAGGATGTTCATTGCATTAAGATTTTGTTAAATTAAACCAATTCAGTACGAATATACTCAACTACTTTTTCAGTTCCTTCATCTACCGCCTTTCGCATGATTCCCGTTCCTACAATGATGCCATTGGCATACTGAGATAGATAGTCCACATCTTTTTTAGTTCTTATGCCAAAACCTACAGCCAACGGTAGGTCTGTATAGCTTCTAACTTCTTGTAGAAAATCTACCACCTTTTGGTCAAAGCACCCTTGTTTTCCCGTTACACCAGAATAAGAAACACAATAGACAAATCCACTCATACCCTTCACTATTGTTTCAATCCGCTCATGACTGTGCTCAGAAACCAATGGAACTAACGATAAGACCGGTCCTTCTTTGTTAGTATTGTGAATGGCTCTCACTAGTCCCTCCCTATGTTCCATTGGAAGATCTGGAACGACCAATCCGTCCACCCCGCATTTTTTGCACTGATTGGCAAACTGCTTCTCCCCATAGTTCAAGATGGTATTGTAGTAAACCAGCAACACAATTGGCTTGTCGCTGTCTTCCCTCAGGGATTTAACCATAGAAAATACAGTATCTGGTGTGGTACCGTTTTTAAGGGACCTTGTTGCTGCCTCCTGTAACAAGGGCCCATCAGCCAAAGGATCCGAGTAGGGAAGGCCAAATTCAAGCAGACCTACACCTGATTCCATCATCTTACTAGCCAGTGCTACTGTATCACCGATTGCTGGGTCTCCAGCGGTTACGTAACCAATCAGTAAATGTTTATTTTCTTTTTTGCTTCTTGCAAATGCGTTTGCTATACGGTCCATCATACCCTCCTAAATCCTATCTACATCCTTATCGCCCCGACCCGATAACAATACCACGATGCCATCTTCTCGCTCGTAGCGTTTGGCAACCTTCATCCCTAAAGCAAGGGCATGCGCGCTTTCTAAGGCAGGGATAATGCCTTCTGCCTTGGTTAAAACCAAAAAGGCATTTTTTGCTTCATCGTCAGTAATAGCCTCATAGCAAGCCCTACCACTTTCATGCAGTTTAGCATGCAATGGTCCAACGCCGGGATAATCTAATCCTGCTGAAATCGAGTAGGCAGGTTGAATGTTTCCCGCTTCATCTTGTAAAACATATGTTTTCATTCCTTGGATAACTCCGATACGACCTTTATTTATCGCGGCACCATGAAAACTTGTATTCAATCCTTCTCCACCAGCCTCTGCACCGAATAGTTCTACATCCTCCTCTATAATATATGAATCAAAGATGCCCGCTGCATTGCTCCCCCCTCCTACACAAGCCACAATGGCTTTGGGGTGTTTACCTTCTTCTTCTAAGTATTGCGCTTTACATTCCCTGCCAATAACCGACTGAAAATGCTGCACCATTTCAGGGTACGGGGAAGGACCTACGACTGAGCCTATACAATAAAAGGTGTCTTGCGCACAAGCACTCCACGAACGAATCGCCTCGTTGGTCGCATCCTTTAAGGTCATACTTCCGCTCGTAACCTCCACCACCTTGGCTCCCAATAAGCGCATTCTTTTCACATTCAGTCGTTGTCTTTCAATATCTTCCTTACCCATGAAGACAGTGCATTCCATTGAAAATAAGGCTGCACCCGTTGCCGTTGCAACGCCGTGTTGGCCTGCTCCAGTCTCCGCCATAACCTTGGTAAATCCCATACGTTTGGCTAATAAGAGCTGTCCAAGCACATTGTTAATCTTATGCGAGCCCGTATGATTCAGGTCTTCTCGCTTTAAATATATTTTTGCTCCGCCAACAATTTCTGTCAGATTTTTTGCTAGGTATAGTGGTGTTTGTCTTCCACTATATTTTTGAAGAAGCGTCTTAAGTTCATAATTGAATTCGGGATCATCCTTAGCTTCATAGTAAGCCTTCTTCAGCTTTAATACCGTGGGCATGAGTGATTCTGGTAGATAGCTACCCCCAAATACTCCAAACGGCTTATCCTTAACGCGCATTTCGTACCTCCTCCATAAACTTCCTAATCTTCATATCGTCTTTCTTACCTTCTGTTTCTACACCACTACTTACATCTATCACAGACGGGCTGAGGGCACAAATAGCCTCTCTAACGTTTGAGGTGTTCAATCCGCCAGCCAATACCAAGCGTTCCTTCGGTACAAATCCATTTATCTTGTTCCAATTTAGTGTTTGATTGTTGCCGCCCGGGCTAGTTTGGGTCATTGCATCCAATAGTACTTTTTCTACCTTTTCCAAATAGGATATACACTTTTTCGCACTATCTGTATTTCCAGGAAGGGCCTTCCAAATGGATCCGCCCAATTTACCAATATATTCTAGTGACTCGTTGCCATGCAACTGAACAATGTCCAAGCCCACCTTACTACGAATTAGGTTTATATTCTCAACTGTTTCATCGACGAATACTCCTACTCTTTGAATGTTCGGATCTAACCTTCTTGCAATTTCCATTGCTTTTTCTAAGCTCACTCTACGCCTACTATTCGCAAACACAAATCCCACATAATCTGCTTTCATATGATTGAGCACTTCAATTGTCTCAAGTGAGCTAATGCCACAGATTTTAATCTTTGTATTCATGGTAGCCTGACCTCAATTCCGCTGCTTTTTCTTCAATACTTTTAGCCCTCATAAACGTTTCACCTACCAAGATTGCATCCATTCTTACTTGAGAAAGAAATTCAATATCTTCCTTTGTATTGATGCCACTCTCGCTCACCAACAAGGTTTTTTTATCGACTTCTTTTGCTAGGTCAATTGTGGTCTTTAAAGAAACCTGAAACGTTTTTAGATTTCTGTTGTTGATGCCAATAATGTTCGCACCTGCCTCTTGTGCCTTATATAGATTTTCTGCATCGTGTGCCTCTACCAGCGCATCCATGCCCAGCATATTTCCTAGTCCAATAAATTTCTTAAGTGTTTCCAAATCCAACAGTTCAGAAATTAAGAGAAAAGCAGAGGCCCCTAAGATTTTACTTTCATAAATTTGATACTCATCTATGATGAAATCCTTTCTTAGAAATGGCAGCATTGGCAAATGTTCCACTACCCGAGCCAAATAACTGTTAGAGCCCAAAAAATAGTCTTCTTCTGTGAGCACAGAGATTCCTTCCACATTTCCAGCGTACTGTAATGCAAGCTGCACAGGATGGAAAGGGTCTTTTATGAGTCCTTTAGAAGGAGAGGCCTTCTTGATTTCTCCAATAATGGACAGGCCTCTTTGTTCCAATGCCCCCCTGAAACTAGTCTTTGGGGGCATCTCCAAAGATTGGAGCATGAAATCAGATAAAGGATACTCTTTTTTCGTTCGTTCTAATCTATTGCGTTTTTTATCTGCGATGTCATTGAGTATCATGTTGTTCTCCAATCCTAGTGGATGCTTCGCGGAAGTTTTCCAAAAAGCCATAGGCTTCACCTTTTTCCAACACAGCCAAAGCTTTTTCTATTCCTTCAGACAGATTGTCTGCTAGGCCACTAACGTAAATCGCTGCCCCTGCATTCATGGCCACAAAATCTCTCTTGGCTCCTGTTATTCTTCCAGAAAGAATTTCTTGTAAAATCTCTTTGTTGTCTTTTTTCTCATTTCCCTCTAAATCCTCCATCCGGCAGCTGCTGATTCCAAAATCGCGGGGATGTATTCGGTAATTATGAATCGTATTTCCCTCGATTTCACATACGATTGTTTCACCGGTCACACTAATCTCATCCAGGCCATCGACACCATGAACTACTAAGCCCCGGGTCACGCCCAGTGTCTTTAAAGCTTCTGCCATTACGGGCACTAAATGAGCACTGCTAACACCAAGAACCTGTTTTTGTACTTGTGCTGGATTCGAAAGTGGTCCCAACAGATTGAAGATCGTCCTAAACCCTAATTCTTTACGAATGGGTCCTACATATTTCATCGCAGGATGATAAACCTGGGCAAACATAAATCCCATACCCGTTTCACGATACAAAGCCAAGGCTTGATTTGGATTCAGACTAATATTAATCCCCAATTCTTCCAAAACATCCGCACTACCACATTTGCTGCTGGCAGAGCGATTTCCGTGCTTCATCACCTTTACCCCGGCCGCAGCCGCCACAAAGGCTGAGGCTGTAGATACATTGATCGTATTTAACTGATCGCCACCGGTTCCCACAATATCTAGCGCTTCATCAGCAATACCATCAATTCTATGCATATGCTTTCTCAACGCTTTCGCACCACCGATAATTTCTTGATCAGATTCTCCTTTTAAGGATAAGGCTGTCAAAAAAGAAGCGGTCAGTGCCGGGCTCAATTCATCATTCATCATGGCATGAATCATCTTATAGGTCTCATCGCTACTAAGATTTACCTTATTCATCAATTTCATCAACTCATTACTTTTCATCATTAGCTACCTCCAAAAATGCTTCTACCATTTCTTTCCCATATTGCGTGAGTATAGATTCAGGATGGAATTGCAATCCATACAAAGGATATTCCTTATGCTGGATAGCCATAACTTCACCATCCTCCGTGTGGGCTAATACCGTAAAGCATTCCGGTAAAGATTTCTTCTCAAGTATCAAAGAATGATATCTTCCCACGGTAATAACCCTAGGTAGTTTCGAAAATATGGACTCTCCTTGGGTTAGAATACTAGATGTCTTACCGTGATAAATTTTGGGTGCATAGGTCACCTTTGCACCATGCACAGCTCCAATAGCTTGATGGCCCAAGCATACACCCAGCATAGGGATTTTTTTTCCAAAGTGCTCAATGATTTGCATAGTTAGACCTGCTTGTTCTGGTCGTCCAGGTCCAGGAGAAATCACGATGGCCTTGGGAACCATAGCCTCAATCTCGTCCAAACTTATCTCGTCATTTCTTTTGACCAAAACCTCATCACCATAAAGACTAAGCATTTGGTAAAGATTATATGTAAATGAATCATAATTATCGATTAATAGAATCATAGCTACCTCCTAATCCAGCGCTTTCAGTGCTGCACCCAACTTATTTTCCGTTTCCTCAAATTCTTTATCCGGGTCAGAATCCAAAACAATTCCTGCACCGGCTTGAAGATAGGCAATCTGATTTTTCACGGCCATCGCCCGAATCGTAATGCACATATCAAAATCCCCGTTAAAGGAAAAATAGCCCACGCTTCCACCGTAAAAGCTTCTAGCAATTGGTTCCAATTCATCAATTATTTCCATTGCTCGAATCTTAGGAGCCCCAGAAAGAGTGCCGGCCGGGAAAAATGCGGAAAAAATATCCATCGTGCTTATGCCTGGTTTTGCCAATCCGTCTACAAAAGACACCATATGCATCACATGAGAATAATTATGAACTTCCATCAAACGATTGACCTCAACACTATCAATCTGGGCAATTTTCCCCATATCGTTACGTCCTAGGTCTACCAACATCATGTGCTCTGAAATCTCTTTTTCGTCCGTCCGTAGGTCTTGACCTAAAATCGTATCCTCTTCTTCACTAGTACCTCTTTTTCTAGTACCGGCAATGGGACAGGTTTGAACTTTTTCACCTCTTTTTTCTACCAACATTTCGGGTGAACTCCCCAGAATTTGGTAGTCTACAAAATTCAGGTAAAACAGGTAGGGTGAAGGATTAATATTACGTAAACTCCGATAGATTTCAAACGGAGGTTTATTCGTTTTCACATTGTACCGTCTCGATAGTACAGTTTGAAAGGTATCTCCTTCTTTTACATATTCTTTGACCCGTTCCACCTTTTCCTTAAACTGATCTTGAGCAAGTGACGAACCCAAAACTTCTCTTGTATAAGGTCCCTTTTGCACAGCTGGAATCGTTTCGCCTAATTCTTCTTCCATTTGCTGGATTCTCAGTTTTGCCTGCTCTTTTTCTTCCTCTTCATGCAATACTACAAAGTAAATACGATTGTGGTAGTGATCAAAGGCAATAAACTCGCGGCACAACATAAATTCTGCGACGGGAATGCCAATTTCATCTGGATTTTTTTCCGGTAGATTTTCAATCAATCTAACAGCGTCATAACCCATAGAACCGACTAAACCGCCTTCAAAGGGAAATCTAGATTCTCCAATTAATTCGAATCCATCAATTATCTGCTGCATACTTTCGAAAAGATTATCTCCATAGTAAAGCTCCCGATTAACATAAACACCTTGTGGCTGGCAAGATACAACCGTATCTGCTTTTCCAATAAAGCTGTATCTGCCTTTTCCATTCTCTTTGCTTTCTAGAAGAAAGCCTCTCTTTTCTCCTACGTAGGAAAGATAAACGGATACTGGGGTCAATAAATCCCCATTCGCTTCTTTTATCATCCTCGTCAACTGTCTCTTTCTCATCTCATTCTCCTCTCAACTCATCTCTTCTATAAATAAAAAACCACCGTCCCCTTGGGACGATGGTTTTGCCACCCAATACTGAAGCCACTACCAAAAAAAATACACCCACCCCATTGGATGAATGTAAACATTCTTAGCCACCATGACTTTATTTTCAGATACAAACATATCCTATCTCTATAACGGGAGACCCCGGCCTTAGCATCTCAAAAAGCCCACTTCCTATAACTCATTGTCCTGGACCTTTCACCTAACGCCAGTTCGCTATGCCAATCAATTACAGTACTCTTCTTTTTTCATCGATATTCAAATATATTATTTGTGGTTATTATATCCGTGTTAAACTCATTTGTAAAGAAATTTAATTATTATTTTCCAACCTTCTGCAGATTTTTGAATTATACTAGTATTATAATTGGAGGAATTGTAATGAATATCGTTGAACAGATATTGACTTATCAGCCATATAACAAACAAGAAGAGCAAGACCAAATGGTAATCTTAGATTTGTTAAACAAAAATTCAGATTTGTTTCATCGTAGCAACCTTACTGCACACATGACCGCTTCCGCTTGGGTAGTAAATCAAGATTTTACGAAAGTCTTAATGGTATATCACAATATTTTCGATTCTTGGTCTTGGCTTGGCGGACATGCTGACGGGGAAACCAATTTACATGCCGTTGCCGAATCTGAAGTTCTTGAAGAAAGTGGACTTACACAGATATGCAGTTTATCGAAAGAGATTTTCTCACTCGAAATCCTTACCGTAGATGGGCATATCAAAAGCGGCAACTATGTAGCTTCTCACTTACATTTAAATGTGACCTACCTGTTTAAAGCAAATGACCAAGCAGCAGTAACTTGTAAGCCGGATGAAAATAGCGATGTCGCTTGGTTTGATCTAAATGCGGCCATTGAAGCATCCAGTGAACCTTGGTTTAAAAAACATATTTATCCCAAATTAAACCACAAATTGAACTCATTCATTCTAAATAGCTCATTTTAATCTATTTTCTAATCTAAAAAGAGACTGTGGCCAACACCACAGTCTCTTTTAGGATTTCTTATTTACATCTCAGCAATTTTTTCCTGTATGTAGGCAGATATTTCCTTGCCATCAATGTTTGTAGTTTCCTCAAACTCATTGTACATGGTCTTGAAGAAGTTTATATACAGTTTTCCATCATTTATAAAAGACTCCTGCATATTCATCGGAACAAATACCACTTCCACATCTCCACTCGCCTCTAAGCTATCTAGATTGAGCTTCTTCAATGGGTCTACCATCTGAGCCACAAATTCCATATCTTCAAGCATCCATAAATTGTAGTTCCAGAAGCGACCTTCCTTCTTACTCATCCCGTTCAGAAGTTCTTTATTACTAACAGCACTCAAAATCTTAGTGAAACTGTCTTTTGTAAATTCAGAATCAAAAGATGCCTTAAATTCATCCATATCCGCCAAATCTTGAATGAAAAGATCGCTGACCTTTTCTTTTTCACTAACCATGCTCCAAAAAACCAGCATACTCTCTACTGCTTTTAAATTGGTTTTAACACTCATGTTACTTACCTTCCTCTTTCTAGTAAAACACATTTCGCAAAGGGTTCACCATCTGAGCCCCTTTTCCACTTTGGTTGGCTTGATTAACCAACTCGACTAATTGTTTAAAAATATATTCCTTTATGGGGAGGTCATCTAGCAAAAGTTCCTGCTTTCCCCTTTCAGGCAATGCTTTGAAAAAATTTATATATAATGTATTGTTTCGTACCAAACTTGGCTGATTATAAAAAGGCACGAATACTACTTTTACTGTCTCATAAATAGACTTGCCCTTCACTTTTTCATTAATAGCGGGCACTAAATCATCTAGATGCAAACGTTTAATAGGCGCTACAATGTCCATGGTATAATTCATATCCTCAAGCATCCATAAGTTGTCCACCCAAAAGCGGCTCTCTTTTCGGTTGTCTCCTCGGAATACTTCACGGTTGGAAAGTGCACTCATAACCTTGCGCACAGAAATATTGTCAAATTCAGCATCGTAAATCCCACGATACTGTTCCATCTCCGCTACCGTTAAAATATAAATCTCGCTGACCTTTTCTTTTTCTCCAATCATATTCCAGAAAAAAAGCATGTTCTCAACCGCTTGTAAATCTAACTTTATGTTTTTAAGCATCATTATTTGCGTCCATATTCTTTCGCTTTTCTCGAAAAGAACTCCTGAAGAGAGGACAATGCCTGGATCAACACACCATCATCTTCAGTATCCAAAAATTCAATTACACTATTCGTCATTTCCTGATGAAATTCTTCATGATGTAAATATGCATTGCGCCCTAATTCGGTCAGTGAAACAAGCACCACTCGTCGATCATTATCATCACGTTTACGCTGAACAGCACCTTTTCTAATTAATCGGTTAATCGAAGTTGTCAATGTTCCGATGGTAACACCAGCCAATAAGGCTGTCTCAGACATTGTTTTGCCTCCGTCAAGCCCTATGGATTCAATAATATGAAATTCCGTAACCGTAAGCTCCCCAAACTCGCTATTCTTTAATGCAGCTGCCTCGATACCCAATATATCTTTAAACAGCTCAACTAGAATCTTATTTATAACTTTTTTCGAATCAGTCATTTTTTCACCTCACAACACAGTATATCAAAAAGGATTAACCTTTTCATCATATTATACCGCTTATCTTAAGAATAAAAGGAAGGGTTATAAGACAGAATAAATGTGTTAAAAATACTGATCCCGCAGCAAATTTACCATCTTGTGCATATTTTTCGCTAAGTACTGTCGATAGAATTGCGGTAGGACAAGCAATCATGATGACGGCCACAGTGTACGTTTCTGTAGATAAATGAAGCATAGGCGCTATCAATAAAAAAAGTAGTGGTAAAATTAATAATTTCAGAAACACCACTATGACCTGGGTGTATCGAACTGTCTTATCCTTGAAACCTCTAAACTGCAAGAGAAGTCCCACTGCTAACATGCTAAGTACTGAAGTAATTGAACCAATTTTATGTAAAGCAGTTTGCAATACTTCAGGCAGGGGAATACCAAGTAAGAAGAGCACAATTCCCAGAATTAGGGAAAGAATGACAGGGTCCTTACCTAACTTTTTGGCGGATGAAAGTAGGCTCTTATCAGCAGAAAGTAGATAGATACCGTAGGTAAACATAAGAACAGACTGTACGAAATCAAAAATTGCACTTAAAAAAATGCCGTGTTGTCCCAAAACTAAATAGGCTACTGGATAGCCTATAAAAGTCACATTTCCGAATATCAAAGCAAAAGACCATTGACGTTTCTGGCTTTCATCAAGCGTCAACCTCTTGCTAATTACCTTGGCAAGCACTATGACCAAGGCGGTAAAGGCGACTGCTACTGCTGCAATTTGCAGCATAGATGTCGCCAATTCACGACTATATTCAAGATTCATCGAAACCAGAATCAACGCCGGTAGGGTCACACGCAAAATTAGTTGCACGATTACCTGTGCAGCTTCTTTAGGAAGAATCTCATATCTACGGCAACCGTATCCGAGTAGAATAATTATAAAAAGTATAAACAAATTAGAGACTATTTCCATATCAGCCCATCCTTGTTTTAATCAAATATTCTGCCAATTCTTCCGGTCTTTGAATGGAAAATATTGCAGCTTCCGGATTGGATGCATCTGTAACCAAAGCAAAACGTTCCGAGGGTTTATACATGGTATCGTCTGGCAAATACTCTTTGTTGATCTCTATCTTACGATACGGTCCACGTTTATACCCCTCCGTAAAAATAAAATCAGCATCTGGAAAAAGTGCCATTATCTCTTCCGGCTCTGGCTCGGATTGTCTCGCTACAAGTGAATAGCCTGACGGGCCTACCAAGGCTACATAGTTGGCTCCGGCTAAAAAATGTTTATCTGTGTCTTTCTTACCCTGCTTTCCAAGGAAAAAAGCCTCTTCATGGCTAGTATGCTTTAATACTGCAATCTTATAGCCTCTGCCACTCAACAGGCTTATCAATTTTTCTAGATATGTGGTTTTACCCGTATTGGCATATCCAACAAAGGAATATATTTTATTCATTCTTTAACCTTTTCATGTGAAGATAGTGTTTATGCTCATTGACATTCAAAAACAAAACATCCAGATTTCCAATATGCTCTAATTCTTCTTCTTTAAGCGCTTTAATATGAATGTCTGGATAGAAGGATTTTATTTTTCGTTTACCTGCTTTGATCGCCTTTTCCATATAGGGTAAGCAGCTTTTTCGGTATAGAGCACAAAGCGGTTCGTAAAAGTCATGCAATTCTGGTATGACAGCATCGTACCCTTCCATATTTTGCAGCAAACATTCATAAAGAGCTGTCGGAATTAATGGCGTATCGACCGGTAAAAATAAGAATATGTCTGCCTGCACCTCGCGCATTACCGTTACCATGCCTCCTAGCGGTCCTGTATCTTGTATGTCATCCACGATTACGGGAGCGCCATACTCTTGATATTGGTAGATTGGTCCACAGCTCACATACACAACATCACTAACAGGAGTAAGCGTCATAATGGAACGTTCAATAAAATCCTTGTTTCCATAATTCAAACGAGCCTTATCTCGTCCCATGCGGCTGCTTTTGCCTCCAGCCAATACGATTCCCGCGACCTTTTGCATCACATTTTTTCAGGTAACGATAATCCCAGATGATCTGCGGCCTTCTGGGTCGCTACCCGTCCTTTAGGGGTTCTAGCAAGAAATCCCTGTTGCATCAAAAAAGGTTCGTAGACGTCTTCCACGGTTACAGATTCCTCCCCAATCATAGCTGCTATGGTATCTAGACCAGCTGGTCCTCCTGCAAAAGATTGAATCAATGTAGTCAAAAGACGTCTATCGATATCATCTAGGCCACACCCATCCACTTCCAGCATGTCCAATGCTTGACTAGCAAGTTTAGCATCAATATGTCCATCTCCTCGGACCTGCGCCACATCACGAACCCGCTTCAAAAGTCTGTTGGCAATTCTAGGAGTTCCTCTCGACCTAGAGGCTATCGACATAGCACCTTCTTCATCAATGATTACGCCTAAAATACTTGCTGCCCGCTTGATAATATCACACAGTTCCTCCGGTTGATAAAACTCCAGCCTTGCGATAACGCCAAAACGATCCCGCAACGGTGCGCTGAGTTGTCCTACCCTCGTGGTAGCACCTATCATGGTGAAATGTGGTAAGTCAATTCGTAGAGATCGTGCGGAAGGTCCCTTCCCAATCATGATATCCAATGAATAATCTTCAAGTGCAGGGTATAACACCTCCTCCACTGAACGGTTCAACCGGTGAATCTCGTCTATAAATAGGATATCTCCTTCTTGCAGATTAGTAAGCAGGGCCGCTAAATCACCTGCTCTTTCAATTGCCGGTCCTGATGTCACCTTAAACTGTACTCCTAGCTCGTTGGCTACGATACCAGCCATGGTAGTTTTGCCTAATCCTGGAGATCCATACAGCAAGATATGATCAATCGGTTCGTTTCTGATCCTAGCAGCTTCTATGAATACAGACAGATTTCGTTTCAGTTTTTCCTGTCCAATATATTCTGCCAAGCTCCTGGGCCTGAGTGATTTTTCAACTTCCCCATCTTCTATGATTGGAGCCCCTTGCAACAAACGTTCTTCCATTGATTACTCCTATCTGCCAATCGTTCGTAAGGCCATTTTCACCAACGATCCAGCATCGGCATCCTTATGTTGTTCTGCCAACCTAAGTACCGTGCGTTCCACTTCTTTCTTGGTATATCCCAAGGATTCCAAAGCCATCAACGTTTCCGTTACAGCATCATTTTCATAATTTGCAGCAGTTGGTTCGTATTCTCCTGCAGACAATAGTGGTTCCAGTCCTTCTACTTCGCCCATGAGCTTTTCCTTTAATTCAAGAATCATTCTTTTAGCAGTCTTAGCTCCGATCCCTGGTATTTCTGAAAGAATATCTGAACGTTCTTGGGTTATCGCGAGGACTATTTCCCTTGGTGATTTTGCCGACAACATGGTTATAGCCAGTTTCGGACCAACGCCACTTACCGTAAGTAATTTCTCAAACAGATGCAGTTCCTTTTCCTTAGCAAAACCAAACAAGGTATGAGCGTCTTCTTTTATATGTTGGTGAGTCCAAAGCATTATATCTTCTTCGGGTTCTAGACTATTCAAAAGACCACTGCCGATATATATCTTGTAACCGATTGCTCCTGTATCTAGGAGAATGGAATCCTCTTGAATTCGGTGTACGTTTCCTCGAATAAATGCTATCATTTTTCACCTCGCATAATATCACCTAGCAATCCAGAAGAATGTCCATGGCAAATGGCCACGGCTAAAGCATCTGCAGCATCATCCGGCCTTGGTATCTCCTTCATTGAAAGGATAATTTTGACCATTTCTTGTACCTGCTTCTTAACGGCTTTGCCATAGCCAGTTACACCCTGCTTTATCTGAAGTGGTGTATATTCACCTAATGGTAAATCATACATTTTACCCAAAAGTAAAACCACCCCACGAGCATGTCCTACTGATATTGCAGTGGTAACATTGTTGCAAAAAAATAGTTCTTCAACAGCCATCGTATCTGGTCTGTATGTCTTCATAATTTGGTCGAGTTCTTGGTATATGATATGCAAACGCTCCGGTAGTGGTGTCCCTGCTGCCGTGCGGATACAACCGTAGTCTACCAGTTTAAACTGATTTCCTTGATAATCTAATACTCCATACCCCAATATTGCTGTACCAGGATCAATACCCAATATGCGCACGATTCACCTCATCAACGCCTAAAGCGCAGCTTCCAATTCCTCAGCAATATCGAAATTGCTCCAGGTTTCTTGGACATCATCATTGTCTTCCAAAACATCCATCATTGCCAAAAGCTGTTTTGCTTGTTCCAAATCTTCAATTAGCACTGTATTTTCTGGAATCTTTTCAAATTCACTAGACTTGATGGAAAGCCCCTGCTCTTCCAACGATGAACGCACTGAATCCATATCACCCATGGCTGTATAAATACTCAGTGTGCCCTCATCGAAATCCATATCTTCAGCACCAGCTTCAATCGCCATCAAGGTATAATCGTCAACTTCGTCTTCTGAACAGTCCACCTGGATTACACCCATCGTATTAAACATATAGGATACGCAACCAGTTTCTCCCATTTTACCGCCGTATTTATCAAAAGCATGACGAACATCTCCAGCAGTACGGTTGCGGTTATCCGTCAACACATCTACGATGACTGCAGCACCACCCACGCCATAACCCTCATAGCTTAATTCCTCATAGTTTGCAGTATTTCCTTCACCACTAGCTTTTTGGATGATTCGCTTAACATTGTCATTGGGCATGTTGGCCCCCTTGGCCTTCTGCATAACCAATTTCAAACGGGGATTAGCATCTGGATCTGGTCCCCCCAACTTCACTGCGACCATAATTTCTCGTCCTATTTTAGTGAAAATTTTAGCGCGTTTTGCATCCAATTTTCCTTTTTTATGCTTTATTGTTGACCACTTTGAATGTCCTGACATCTATTGTTCTCCTTTAATCAATTTCATATTCAAGCCCAAGTTTACAAACTGGGGGCAAAGATTTTTTGTGCTTACTTTTATTGTTTAGTGCTGTAACTCTCTCAACTACCTCAGGTCTTCCTTTTCCCGTACGAATAAAATCATCCAATTCTTCGTAGGTGAATCCCATTTCATCTTCATCTGTTTGGTTCTGCCACAATCCGGCAGTTGGTGCTTTGGTTATTAACTTTTCCGGTATGCCTAGTTCTCGAGCAAGACCTTTCACATCCGTTTTTAGTAATTCACCTATGGGTTCAATGTCCACGCCACCATCCCCGTATTTGGTGAAGTAGCCTGTTACAAATTCGCTCTTATTCCCAGTTCCTGCAACCAAATAGTTTCTAAGTCCCCCCTCAAAATATAGGGCTGTCATCCTAAGTCTAGGTTTAATATTAGAATAACTTAAAGGGTTGTCTTGGTATGCTACTTCAGGATTAGACACTTCCAACATTGCATCGTAAACAGAATCCAGCTCTATTCTCTTATAGGGAATTCCAATCGCTTCTGCCAACAATACGGCATCTTGCTCATCCTGTCCTTGGCTATGGCACGGAAGAATCAGTCCAAAACAATTCTTTGGAAAAGCTTCCATTGCCAACGCAGCCACCACAGATGAATCAATGCCACCGGAAAGTCCGATAATAATGCCTTTAGAGCCAGCTTCCTCCACTTTCATTCTCATCCATTGAACCAATGTTTTTCTGATCTTTTTATAATCCATCTTATTCTTCCTTTCCGAAAAGATTCATGCTCAGATAGCGTTCTCCTCTGTCAGTAATAAAATAAACGATTTTTTTGTTTTCCATATGCTCATTAATTTTTCTAAGTGCTGCGACTGCTGCTCCTGTAGATATCCCAGCCAAAATACCTTCTTTTTCTAGCAATAACCGCATTCCGTCAAACGCTTCTTGGTCATTTACAATCACAAAATCATCAATCAAATTCGTATCTAAGTTATCTGGTGTAAATCCATCTCCAATTCCTTGGATACTGTGCAAGGTGCAACCTGGTATGCCACTTACAGGCTCAATAGCAAGAATTTGAATGAGTGGATTTTTCTTTTTAAAATAACTGCCTACACCACTAAGTGTTCCACCGGTTCCCACACCTGCAACGATAACATCTGGGATGCCAATATCTTTTTCAATCTCGACTGCCGTTTTTTCCCGGTGAACCCGCGGGTTCTCTGAGTTGGAAAATTGATCCAACAGTAGCCAATTGTCATGGCTGGCAACAAGTTCTTTGGCCTTATCCACTGCGCCTTGAACATCAAGATGTTTAGGCGTCAGTATAATATCTGCCCCATAGGCCCGGATTAGCTGGCGCCTTTCCATGCTCATGGATTCAGGCATCACGATAATACAGCGATACCCTTTCCTAGATGCAACAAAAGATAATCCGATGCCTGTGTTTCCACTCGTCGGTTCTACTAGCACTGTATCTTTCGTAATACGACCTTCCTGCTCAGCAGCCTCAATCATGGCTAAGGCTACTCGGTCCTTTATGGAACCGGAAGGATTCGCAGACTCCAGCTTACCAAATAGTCTATTTTTCCCATCCCCCAACAAAGCTTTTGTCTCTATCAAAGGGGTATTCCCAATCAGTTGTAAAATATTGTCTGTCATACTCTTAGGGCCTCCATCTCCAAGTGGTATTTTACCATATACAGTGACAAACAAAAAGACTAGTCCAGACTAGCCTTTTGTTTCTATTGTTATCTTCAGACCATTAACTATCATTTTCCGCCTTAATTTTTTGCTCCAAGTATTCTATTAATTTTTTTTCATGATTTTCCGAAAGTTTCAAATTGGAGAAATCGATCTTATTGTCTGAATATTTTCCGTGATTGTCTGAACCAGTTACCTTAATCAGATTATACTGTTCAGCAATCTTTATACTCTTTTCGATGTCCTCTTCACTATGAGAGGGGTGCTTAATTTGAATTCCATCTAAACCACTTTCCACAAGTTTTGGAATTAAATCAAATACTTTTGTTTCGCCAGGATGAGCAAGAACCGCAATACCACCGGCTCCCTTAATGGCCTCTATCGCTTCTTTATAGTCTGCATAATGAACTGGATAATAGTATTTTCCACCTTCTTTAAAATCTAATTCAGAAATATTACTATATCCTTTTGAATGCAGGCACTGCAAGATATGCTGTTTATATACACCACCGGTACCAGCCATATGCAACGCTTCAGGAAAACAGATATCATAACCATCCGCTTTCAATGCTTCAATAATGTGTTTAGCTACTTCCCTACGGCTAAGTGTTACCTTACCCAATAAATCTTTTAAAATAGCTTTATTCTTAATGAAATAACCTAAGAGATGTACTTTGCGATTCGTCTCATAATCAAATGAGGACACTTCTACCCCTGGAATAATATGGATATCATTACCACTGTATGCCTTCCTTATTTCATGTTCATCTATAAGGCGGTCGTGGTCCGTTATTCCTATATACTTAAATCCCATAGAAATGTACAACATCGCAATGGCTTCTAAAGAATAGCTACCGTCGGATCGTTCGCTGTGAATATGTAAATCAATCATATCACCACTTCTTTCTTGGACCAAAGCACCACTTTGTTACTATCTATTATACTTTATTTTCATCACATTTCTACAACAAATACGTCACTTTTAATTTCTACAACTAGTACAGCCTCCGAAAATACGGTTCTGGCAACTTTCTCCGGTCGGAGTGATTGCCACACCGCCTCGAGAGGTTTCTCTAAGCGTAACCGGCAAGGATTTACCAACACGGTACATGGCTTCAACTACTTCATCAAAGGGAACAATACTAGGAATACCTGCTAGTGTCATCTCTGCACTGATTAAGGCATTTGCAGCACCGATGGTATTTCTCTTGGCGCAAGGAGATTCAACCAATCCAGCTATAGGGTCACAAACTAAGCCCATTAGGTTTTTAAAGCAAATGGCAGCCGCATCAAAAACCTGGTTTGCTGTCCCCTCTAACATATAGGCAACTGCAGCGGAAGCCATGGCGGAAGCTGACCCCACTTCAGCCTGACAACCGCCTTCTGCACCAGCTAATGTTGCAGAGTGTGCAATCAGTTCTCCCGTTAGATTGGCAACCATGAGCCCTTTAATAATTGTATCATCATCTAAATCAAATCGTTCCTGTATCGTTAATAGCACAGCAGGAAGTACGCCACATGACCCAGCTGTTGGCGAAGCCACAATTTTACCCATAGAGGCGTTTACTTCCATCATAGCCAAGGCATAGGCGATTGCTTTGCGCATCGTCTTTCCGGATACCGCCTTTTTCTTATTATCTTTTACCATGAGTTTAATGCTCTCATTGCCAATAATCTTGCCTTTGGTACTCTGCTCTGGATCTAGGCCTTTCGCAATGGCCTCTTTCATCACGGTCCAAACGTTAGCAAGATATGATTCAATCTCATCTCTTGTCTTTCCGGACAATTCATATTCATGAATCAAAGCATACTCAACAAGGTCAAGATTTTCTTCTTCCATATATCTAATAATGTCACTTGCTTTATTAAATTTCATTTTATTCCTCACTCATAGATTCTATCAATAATATTGACGTAGTGCATTCCTTGAATAATCTGCAATCTTTTTACCGTTTCTTCTGGAATGGCTTCATCATTTTCAATAATACAAATGGCCTTTTTCCCTTTTTCTTCACGATATAAGCGCATGTTTGCAATATTTATTTTTTGTTCAGCAAGTAGTGCCGTAATTAATGCCAGCATACCAGGACTATCTGTATGATGGGTCAAGATAGTATTGTATTCACCGGTATAATCTACATCTATTCCGTTAATAGATTTAATGACCACCTTTCCACCGCCAATAGATATACCTTTTACAACCCAGTGCTTGCCCACATCCGTATCCGCCTTGATTACTACGGTATTGGGGTGCTCGTCATCATCCTCCATAAGAACAAATGAGTTTTCAAGGCCCTGTTCCTTCGCTATCTCGTAAGCGGAAACAATTCTTTCATCATCTTGAGCAAAACCCAAGATGCCTCCTAGTAAGGCAATATCCGTACCGTGGCCCCTATACGTTTTAGCAAAAGACCCATAAAGATCAAATTGTACTCTTACGATAGGTCGTTTGATCATATTCCTCGTCATATATCCAATTCGACAGGCTCCTGCCGTATGTGAGCTAGATGGGCCAATCATAATTGGTCCCAAAATATCGTAAAGAGAATAGTCTTTCATTTTCTCAGTCCTTCCATTTCAAATTCTTTTCCACTTATACTAACAAAGATTTCAGCATTTACTAGCATTTTTCCCCAAGTTTCTGTCGATTCACAAAATATTTATACTATAGTCCTACTCATAAGCTTCTTTCCCCACCCCTAATCTTCCTGCTTTTCCTTATAAGTCACGAAAAAAAAGAAGCAAGCCAAGGCTCACTTCTCTGTTGTCATTTTGTCTTTCATATGCTTACTGTATTTAAAACTAATTTTTCCTACTCTAGTAGTAATATTACATCACGGCAGCAGTTACTTCTATTTCTATCAAGAGATCAGGATCAGCCAAGGCTTGAACACCAATCAAGGTATTTGCTGGTAGGGCATCTCTTTCGAACGCTGCTGTCATTTCCTCTGAAATAATACTCATCTTTTCAGAGTCAAGATTGACAATATACAATTTAAGACGGCAAATATCTTCCATGCAACTTCCAGCCTCTTCAAGCGCTAGCTTAATGTTTTCCATGCTCTTTCTTAGTTGTACTCCAAAATCGCCTTTTCCTATTACTTGTCCGTTTGCATCTTGTGCCGCCTGTCCTGAGCAAAAAATTAGTTTATTTGCTTTTACAGATACGACATGTGAAAAGCCATAATCCTTCGTAGGAAATAGACCTTCTGGATGAAATGATTGTTTATTCATAATATTATATCCTTTCAATTTTCTTTTCATTTACATACTATCAGTACTCGTTTAAGAAATATCTTATATAGCAATAATAGAATAAATAATCAGATTTTACAATATATAATCAACCTTTGACGAAATGCTCCATACCGCATAAAAAAAAGGAACGAGCCAAAGCTCGTCCTTTAAAATTAATTCTGGCAACGTCCTACTCTCCCGGGGCCAATGCCCAAGTACCATCAGCGCTGAAAAGCTTAACTTCCGTGTTCGGAATGGTTACGGGTGGTTCCTTTTCGCAATCATCACCAGAAATTGTTATCCTATTTACATACCTTGCAATTGGGTTTTCTTGTTCTTTGAAAACTACACAGCTTTCGTAAAGCAGTACTAAAAGTTATCTTTCCTTTAAGTGGCTTCTGGTGAAGCCCTCGACCGATTAGTATTGGTCAGCTGCATGCATTACTGCACTTCCACTCCCAACCTATCAACCAGATCTTCTCTCTGGGGTCTTACTGGATTAACTCCATGGGAAACCTTGTCTTGAAGTAGGCTTCGCGCTTAGATGCTTTCAGCGCTTATCCTTTCCGAACGTAGCTACCCAGCTATGCCCTTGGCAGGACAACTGGTACACCAGCGGTTCGTCCACTCCGGTCCTCTCGTACTAGGAGCAGCTCTCCTCAAGTTTCCTACGCCTGCGGCGGATAGGGACCGAACTGTCTCACGACGTTCTGAACCCAGCTCGCGTACCGCTTTAATGGGCGAACAGCCCAACCCTTGGGACCTACTACAGCCCCAGGATGCGATGAGCCGACATCGAGGTGCCAAACCTCCCCGTCGATGTGAACTCTTGGGGGAGATAAGCCTGTTATCCCCGGGGTAGCTTTTATCCGTTGAGCGATGGCCCTTCCACTCGGAACCACCGGATCACTAAGCCCGACTTTCATCCCTGCTCGACCCGTCAGTCTCGCAGTCAAGCTGGTTTATGCCTTTACACTCTGCGGATGATTTCCAACCATCCTGAACCAGCCTTTGGGCGCCTCCGTTACTCTTTGGGAGGCGACCGCCCCAGTCAAACTGCCCACCTGACACTGTCCCATGACCGGATCACGGCCACTGGTTAGAAGTCCAATACACTAAGAGTGGTATCCCACCGGTGACTCCACACATACTAGCGTACATGCTTCCAAGTCTCCCACCTATGCTGTACATAGTGTATCGAAATTCAATGTCAGGCTACAGTAAAGCTCCACGGGGTCTTTCTGTCCTGCCGCAGGTAACCAGCATCTTCACTGGTACTACAATTTCGCCGAGTCCTTCGTTGAGACAGTGCCCAGAT